>CAJFUI010000173.1 GCA_904420145.1 uncultured Oscillospiraceae bacterium | reverse complement strand
TAAGGGGTCCCCGCGAAATCAAAGATTTCGTGAAGGCAAGCGCCGGGAGTCCGGCGTACGAGCGTTTTGCCGGCAGGCAAAACCTCGAAATGGCCCGGCTCTGCCGGGACATTTAAGTGAAATACAGGGGTCCCCGCGAAATCAAAGATTTCGTGGGGGAGTGTTTTGCGTGAAATTACAAAAGCATGGAAGAGGATTTCCATGGCAAAGGGAGAAAAGCTATGTCAATGATGATTGCCTGTCTTGTAAGCTTTGTCGTCACCGCCTTAGTGGGCGGCAAGGTGATATTACCAGCGCTGCGCCGGCTGAAGGCAGGCCAGAGCATCCGGGAGGATGGCCCCAAGTGGCACGCGGGCAAGTCCGGAACACCCACCATGGGCGGGCTGATGTTTATTTTAGGGATCGGCGTGGCAGTGGTGACAGTAGGCTGGCATCTGATGGGGGAAGGGGAGTTTACCCACCTCTATGTGTACCTTTTCGCGCTTGTATTTGGGGCGATTGGCTTCTTTGATGACTATCAGAAGGTGAAAAAGCACCAGAACCTTGGGCTGACTGCCCTGCAGAAATTTCTCCTGCAGGTGGCGGCGGCGGTGGCCTTCCTCGCCCTGATGCGTCTGGAGGGGATGCTGACGCCTAACCTCTACGTTCCCTTTGTCCAGACTTACATCCACCTGAGCTGGCCGGTGTACCTGATCTTTGCGGCTTTTGTCATCGTGGGGACAGTGAACGCGGTGAATATTACCGACGGACTGGACGGCCTTTCTACTGCTGTCACCATCCCGGTGGCCCTCTTTTTCATCTCTGTGGCGACCTGGTGCGATTTTGAGCAGATGGGGATTTTCTCCGGCGCGCTGTTAGGGGGGCTGCTGGCCTTCCTGCTGTTCAATGCCCACCCGGCTAAAGTGTTCATGGGGGACACCGGCTCCCTGTTTTTGGGCGGGACTGTGGCGGGGCTGGCCTTTGCATTCGACATGCCCCTGATCTTGGTGTTGGTAGGAATCATCTATATCATCGAGACCCTCTCCGACATCATTCAGGTAGGCTATTTCAAGCTGACCCACGGCAAGCGGATTTTTAAGATGGCGCCGCTGCACCACCACTTTGAGCTGTGCGGCTGGAGCGAGGTGAAGATCGTGGTGGTGTTCACCGCTGTGTCTGCGATTTTCTGCACTCTGGCATATTTCGGCGTGGTGGACCGGTATATTGTATAGCAGCATTTCCTCACATTTCTCTGCCTCCCCTGCGGCGGGGTTTCCCGCTGACAGAGGCGCAGATGGGATTTTCCCTGCTTTGGTCAGGGCCGGCGAAGCATTTCTCAAGTTCCTGAAAGGAGAAGTCTATGACGCAGGACGAAAAGCGGCAGCGGCTGCGGGAGCAGCGTCATAAGGCGCGGGAGCTCAGGGAGATTGCCCGGGGGCCCATTGATCTGCCCTTCCTGGTTTTGGTTTTGATGCTGACGGTGATCGGGCTGATCATGCTCTTTTCCGCCAGCTTTCCCTCCGCGCTCAACGAGTACAACGACCCCTTCTACTACGCCCGCAGCCAGGCGGTGTTCGCCGCTGCGGGGATTGCGGCCATGCTGGCCATGAGCAAGATCAACTACCAGCGCCTGCGGGGCTTTTCCACCATCGCACTGATCGGCTCTATGGTTTTGCTGGCGCTGGTGCTGACGCCCTTTGGCGTTACGCGCAACAACGCCACCCGCTGGCTGCACCTGTTTTTGGTGGCCGGTCCCCAGTACCAGCCCTCGGAGCTGGCAAAGCTGGGCATCATCATCTACTTTGCCAACACCATCGCCCAGCGCAAGGACCGGATGCGTACCTTCCGCTACGGCATTTTGCCCTACACCATCATCTTGGGCATCTATGCTGTGCTTATGCTCATGGAGCCCCATATGTCCGGCTGTATTTTGCTGCTGGGCATCGGCGCGGTGATGATGGTGGTGGGCGGTATGCACTGGGGCTGGGTCACTGCCGGCGTCAGTGCGGCGGGCATTGGCGGCTATGCCCTGCTCTTTACCGACCTGATGGAGAAGATCGGCTACAACTCCGACCGGATCCGCACCTGGCGGGACCCGTGGTGGGATATCGGCGACAAGAGCTACCAGATGGCCCAGAGCCTGATCTCCATCGGCTCCGGCGGGCTTCTCGGAGTGGGACTTGGCAAGAGCCGACAGAAGTTCATGTTCCTCCCGGAGGAGCACAACGACTTCATCTTCGCCGTGGTCTGCGAGGAGCTGGGCTATATCGGCGCGGGGATCATCATGGTCCTTTTCGCCCTGCTGATCGCCCGGGGATTTTGGATCGCGGTGAAGGCCCGGGATCGCTTCGGCGCCCTGCTGGCGGTGGGTGTTACCACTCAGATCGCTTTGCAGACCTTTTTAAACATCGCCGTGGTGACGGGGCTGATTCCGGCCACCGGCATCTCCCTGCCCTTCTTCAGCTACGGGGGAACAGCCCTTTTGATCCAGCTCTTTGAGGTGGGGATCGTCCTAAGCGTATCCAGACAGATACCGGCGCCAAAGGCGGGATAAAGCTTTACTTGAGACGGCGAGGCTATTCCAAATGAGAGAATTGCGGCAGGCCGAGCAGTATGTTTTCCAAGGCGCATTTCCTTGGAAAATATGAATTTCATTTTCAGCGAGCAAATTATCAAGGAAGAGCAGTTAAAATTTTTTTCGGCACCGACGGCGCTTGGACCGGGAGGAGGGAACCATATGCGCGTGATTTTCACCTGCGGGGGCACCGCAGGGCATGTGAATCCGGCGCTGGCCTTGGCCGGCCTGATGCGGCAGCGCCAGAGGAACGTGGAGATCCTCTTTGTGGGAGCCAACCGGGGGATCGAGCGCCGCTTGATTGAACAGGCGGGCTACCCCTTTCAGGCGGTGGAGGTGTCCAGCTTTCACCGCTCTTTGCGCCCCAAGGAGCTGCGGCACAACCTCATCTCCCTGCGCAACTACTTCCTTGCCCCCCGTCAGGCGCGAAAGATCCTCCGGACCTTCCGGCCGGACCTGGTGGTGGGCACGGGGGGCTATGCCAGCTACCCCATGGTCCGGGCCGCGTCGGGGGCCCATATCCCCACGGCGGTCCATGAGTCCAACGCCATCCCGGGGCTGACCACAAAGCTCCTGGAGCCCTATGCGGACGTCATTATGGTGGGGTTTGAGGACTGCCGGAAGAACTACCGCCACCCTGAGCGCGTCCGCGTTACCGGCACGCCGGTGCGGGGGGACTTCTTTGCCCTGACTAAGGAGCAGGCAAAGGAGCGCCTGGGCATGGACGACGGAAAGCCCCTGGTCCTCTCCTTCTGGGGAAGCCTCGGCGCCAGCGAGATGAACCGCCAGATGGCGGATTTTATTGACTTAGAGATCAAGAGAAACCGCTTCCACCATGTCCACGGCGCCGGTGCTTACGGCTATCCTCTGGTGCAGGAGCTGCTGCGGCAGCGGGGAATTGACCTGAGCCGGGAGCTGATGGTGGAGGTGCGGGAGTATATCTACGATATGGCGGTGCTCATGCGGGCGGCGGACCTTGTGATCTGCCGGGCGGGGGCGTCCACCATCAGCGAGCTGACGGCTCTCGGCACGGCGGCGATTATCGTGCCCTCCCCCAATGTGACCAATAACCACCAGGAGAAGAACGCCAGGGTGCTGTCCGATCACGGCGCCGCCCGGCTGATTTTAGAGGGGGAGAGCAGCGGAGAGCGGCTGCTCAAAGAGACGCTGGAGATCCTCTCCGACGAGGCCCTCCGGCGGCGGATGGAGGCCAATATGGCCGCCCTCGGCGTGCCTGACGCCAATGAGCGGATTTATGATACGGTGATGGAGCTCCTCCGGCGGGAGAAATAGGCCCGGCGGGGGAAAGGAACGAAAAGCGCGGCCCTTCGCATAAGATGGTGTAGTTTTTGGGAAAATGAACTGCGGAGGGTTTTTATGGGCGATTTTATCATTGAGGGCGGCAGAGCCCTGAGGGGCAGCTTGCAGGTCCAGGGGGCAAAGAACAGCGTGCTCCCCATTTTGGCCGCCACCATCTTACATAACGGTACTTCCACACTGCACAACTGCCCGCGCCTGCGGGACGTGGACGCATCCATGCGGATCCTGCGGCACCTGGGCTGCCGGGCGGAGTGGGAGGGGGACGCGCTGGTGGTGGACGCCGCCTCGCTGACGCGCTGTGATGTTCCGGACCATCTGATGCGGGAGATGCGCTCGTCGGTAATTTTTCTTGGGGCGGTGCTCAGCCGCTGCGGCCGCTCGGAGCTGTCTATGCCCGGCGGGTGTGAGCTGGGGCCGCGGCCCATCGATCTCCACCTGTCCTCCCTGCGGCAGCTGGGGGCCGTTATTCGGGAGGGGGGCGGCCGGCTCCACTGCGAGGCGCCGGAGATGCGTGGCAGGGAGCTGACGCTGAGCCTTCCCAGCGTGGGCGCCACGGAGAACGCCATCCTTGCCGCCTGCGGCTGTGAGGGGACTACGGTGATCTTCAACGCCGCGAGAGAGCCGGAGATCGCCGATCTCCAGACGTTTCTGTGCGCCATGGGCCATAAGGTGCAGGGGGCGGGCAGCTCCACCATCACAGTGGAGGGGCGCAGCCCCACCCACGACGTGGAGCATACGGTGATCCCTGACCGGATTGTGGCGGCCACCTATCTTGCCGCCGTGGCGGGGAGCGGCGGTGAGGTGGAGCTGCGGGGGGTCGACTACCGCCAGCTCTCCACGGTGACCGCCGCCCTCCATGAGGCGGGATGCCAGATCCACAGCACCGGAAACGCCATCTGGCTGCGCAGCACCGGTGATCTCCGGGCCATCCGACCGGTGCGGACGGCCCCCTACCCAGGCTTTCCCACCGACGCCCAGGCGGTGCTTATGGCGGCGCTGCTGCGGAGCAAAGGCGCCACGGTGTTTGTGGAGAATATTTTTGAAAACCGCTACCGCCATGTGGATGAGCTCTGTCGTATGGGCGCCGATATCCGGGTGGAGGGCCGGGTGGCGGTGGTCTGCGGGGTGGAGCGCCTGCGGGGCGCCGCCGTGGAGGCCACCGACCTGCGGGGCGGCGCTGCCATGGTGGTGGCAGCGCTGTCGGCAGAGGGGGAGAGCCGAATCTCCGCTGTGCACCACATCCAGCGGGGCTACGCGGATATCTTAGGGGATCTGCGGCAGCTCGGCGCCCGGGCGCGGGAGGAATAGAGAAAGAGAGGCAGGTGATGACGCCATGGCGCGCAGGCGCAGGAATAAGCGATACCGGCGGGGCCGTTTAACGGTCCTCCTGCGGTTTTTCTCCTTTGTGTTGATCTGCGCGGCCATTGTGACGGCGCTGATCCTGTTTTTCCGGGTGGAGACCGTGGAGATCACCGGCAACCAGCGCTACACCACCGAGGAGGTGGTGGAGGTGACGGGAATCCAAGAGGGGGATAACCTCTTCCTCCTCAACAAATACGCCATCGCCGACCAAATTACCGGCCAGCTGCCCTATGTGCAGTCGGTGCGCTTTTGGCGGGAGCTGCCGGACACCATTGTGATTGAGATCACTGAGTGTCAGGCGGTTGCTGCAGTGGTGCAGTCAGAGGAGGCGTGGCTGGTAAGCCAAGGGGGAAAGCTTTTAGAGCGTGTCCCCGCAGAGCAGGCATCCGGCTACCTCCAGATTACCGGCGTCACGCTGCTGCTGCCAACGGAGGGCTCCACCATGGAGCTGCCGGAGGACGGCAATATCTCCGAGGAGCAGCTGCTCTCGCTGCTCACCGTCCTATCGGAGCGAAATATGCTGGCAGAGGCCAGCCAGATCGACTGCAGCGACGAGGAGGCGCTGGTTATGCGGTATGCCGGCCGCTTTGATGTGCAGGTTCCCTATGACGCGGATTTTAACAAGAAGCTGTACGCCCTGCAGCAGATTATCAATACCCTGCAGGACAACGAGACAGGGACGGTGATCCTCACCCTCCCTGACAGGAGCTTCTTTAAGCCGGATTCCAATTGAGCAGAAAAGGCGGGCAAGAGCCTCACAGAGGTCTTTTGCCCGCCTTTCTTGGAAAAATGCTGGAAAAACAAGGGGAGATAGCCGCCTCTTTGCCGCTTATTTTCCAAAAATAATCTGAAAAAACAGGGGTTTTGCTATTGACCTGAGAGAGAAAGAGGAATACAATATTCTTACTTATAAGCACTTTATCTTGGGTGTGAAAAACCCGATGGAATACAACGTATGGTAGGAGGAACTTGTTCATGGGATTCGAGCTGGTAACCGCTCCCGACGCTGTGGTCAAAATTAAGGTCATCGGCGTGGGCGGCGGCGGAAATAATGTGGTCAACCGCATGGTGCGTTCCGGCGCCCGAGGCGTGGATTTTGTCGCCATCAACACGGACAAGCAGGCGTTGAATACATCCAGCGCCACCTATAAAATTCAAATCGGCGAGAAGCTGACCCATGGACAGGGCGCCGGTTCCAACCCGGAGGTGGGCCGCAAAAGCGCCGAGGAGAGCCGCAACCAGATCACGAAGGCCCTCGAGGACACGGATATGGTGTTCATCACCGCCGGCATGGGCGGGGGCACCGGCACGGGCGCCGCTCCCATTGTGGCGGAGATCGCCAAGGAGCAGGGAATTTTGACCGTGGGCGTGGTGACCAAGCCTTTCGGCTTTGAGGGCCGCCGCCGGATGCAGCAGGCGGAGGCCGGCATCGAGGAGCTCCGGGGCAAGGTGGACTCCCTGGTGATTATCCCCAACGAGCGCCTCAAGCACGCCACCGACCAGAAGATCACCTTCGCCAACGCCTTTGAGATCGCCGACGATGTGCTGCGCCAGGCGGTGCAGTCCATCTCTGATCTGATCCGGGATACGGGCTTTATCAACCTCGACTTCGCCGACGTCACCGCCATTATGAAGGACGCGGGGCTGGCCCACATGGGCGTGGGCCGGGCCGCCGGCAAGGGCAAGGCCGAGGAGGCCGCCCGCATGGCCATCTCCAGCCCCCTGCTGGAGACCTCCATCAACGGCGCCCGGGGTATCCTCATCAACGTCACCGGCTCCATGGATATCGGCCTGGAGGAGGTGGAGCAGGCCGCCAGCCTGGTGCAGGCCGCCGTCCACCCCGACGCCCTCACCATCTTTGGCGCCACCTTCGACGATACGCTGGATGACGAGATCCGCGTGATCGTCATCGCCACCGGCTTTGACGAGAAGCCCTCCGCCTCCGCGGCTGCGCCAGCTGCTGCCGAGGGAGGGGAGAAGCCCGCCGAGAGCGCCGCCGCGCCGAAAAATGACATCCGCAGCGAGTTTGAGAAGCTCTTTGGCGAGCCGCTGTTCAGCGGCGGCGGTGCCGCCGCGGCGGAGAAGAAGGGCGAGGAAACAAAGCCGGAGGAGGACGAGGACGACCCCTTCGCCGACATCATCAAGATTTTTGACAACAAGTGAGATCGCGCCCGATCCGGCGCCGGTCAGAATACAGGATATGCTTGTGGGAGACGGTAATATGCCGTCTCCCCGTTTTTTGCCAGCCGTAGAGGACTGATCGAGAATCTGGAACCGATTGAGAATCTGGAACCGGCACAGCCCCGCAGCGCCCTCGCCTCCTGACCGCCGCGGATTTCCGCTGAAGCAGGTTCTGCTCTTTTGACAATCACAGCCCCCTGACGCGCTCTTGCGTCAGGGGGCTTGCTGTACTGCCGGAAAGAGGAGAGAGCGCCCCCCGCTCACCGGAGCGGGGGGCGCTCTCTTATAGGACCCTATGGCTTGACCTGTTCTGTCTTCAATGGGGGACTTTCCGGCTCCTCTGACAGCAGCAGTCCCGTCTTTAGACGGCGCTCCTCGCGCTCATAGAGGGTCATCACCGGCCGGCGAAAGGTCTCCATAAGACTGCAGTACTTGTCAAACCACACCACTACAAAGGACTCCTTATACTTGGGCGGCGTCAGAGTGAGCGGCCACATGTGGCGCAGGATGATGTCCCGCTCCAGCTCGCACAGGGAGAAGGCCTGCTCCGCGTTCTTAAGGGCCACGATCGGATGCTGGAAGCCGTGGAGCCGCTCTCCCTTCCTGCGGCGGTAGAGGTGCCAGTCGTAGAGAAACAGGTCGTGGAGCAGCCCGCCCCGGGCGGCGCAGCGGGCGTTGAGGCCGTGCTTTTGGCAGAACAGAAAGCTGAGGTAGGAGACGTTGACACAGTGTTCCAAGCAGGTGGTGCGGCCATGCTGAATATACTGCCTCATCTCGGAGACCACTGGCGTCTCCAGAATGTCCTGTACCTGTGCTAAATAGGCCGGATCATCGGGAACGGCGATATGTGTGACCTCAATTTTGCTGCGGCGGATCAAAGAGCTCCTCCTCCTTTTCTTCCTGGGACCGCTGGAGGGCGGCACGGAGACAGTATGTAAAATCGATAAGATAGGCGGCGGTCAATCCCATGGCCAGAACTGCGGAGGCCGGTCCGCTGAGGCGGGAGACGGTGGAGAAAACAAGCCGGTGGATTACTGCGAACAGCAGCACCGCAATGAGGCCCCAGCCCACGGTACTCTCCAGGCAGATGATCCCCTGGTAGTTGAAGGGCTTGTTGGAGTAGTCCCACCAGAGCTGGCCGAACAGGCGCAGCATCAGCCGGCCGGTAGCATACTCAAAGGCAGTGGCCAGCAGCGCTCCGGTGACATAGAGCAGCAGGTAGTTGTGGGCGATGGGACGGAGCAGGGCGGAGCCGAACATGGCGCCGAAGCCGTAGATGATGCACAGCGGCAGGTGGACAAAGCCCCGGTTTTCCCAGACGCCCCGCTCCCGGCGGATGACAATGCACTCCATCACCCAGCCGCAGAAGCTGTAGAGAAAAAGGGCGTTGATGGCGTCGAAATAGGTGTAGGCACCGTCATATAGAATGGGGTGGAATATAGGCATACAATCGGATCCTCCATAGGCTGCTTTTCACTGGAAATCTCGGCTACAGTATACCTAATTTTGCCGCCTGCCGCAATCGATTTTTTCTTAAGAATTGATTAGGTTTATTAAGATTTTATTAGGACGGTTTGTCGAGAGAAAAATTCCCGGCCAAACCGGCAGTTTTGGGAGAAAATGGCGCGCCGCGCTGGAAAGGACAGGGAATCCGGACAGGATATGCTGGCGAAAAAAACGCATCCGGCGGCGGAAGGGACTTTCCAGCCTCTTCCATCCCAGTATCTCCTCATTTTAGAAATGCGTGTCCAGCGTTTTTTCACGAAAACGGGAGAGAGTAAGTGATGCCGTGGGGCGCGAACACGGCGAGATGGAGAGAGAAAGGGGTGATTGAATGGATGAAAGCAGCGAAAAACACGGAAGAAACCCACAGAAGATTTGGGGCGGGGGTTTTGGCACTGCTGATGGCATTTACTCTTTTCGGCGGTACCAGAGCCTTCGCCTCGGGAAGCGGCCGGACAGCCATGGAGGTCGATCAGCTGCCGGAAAAGCTGATACCTGTTGGACACACGGTGGGGATCAAATTGTTTTCCGAGGGCGTGCTGGTGGTCGGGCTGTCTGAGGTGGAGACGGCGGCAGGAAGCTGCAGCCCGGCAAAGGACTGCGGCCTAAAGGTAGGAGATGTGATCCTCCAGGCCAACGGCACAGCGGTGGAGAGCACGGAGCAGTTCCAATCCATGATGACCGGAAGCGGCGGTAAGACGGTATCCCTGAGCGTACAGCGGGGAGAGAGAACCTTTGTCCTCGAGGCGAAGGGTGTTGAGGGCAGCGACGGCACGGTGAAACTGGGCGCGTGGATCCGGGACAGCCTGGCGGGTATCGGCACCATGACCTTTTATGATCCGGAAAACGGTGTGTTCGGCACCCTGGGCCACGGAATCAACGACACCGACACCAATCTGCTGATGCCGCTGAACGTGGGAGCGATCATGTACTCCTCCGTGAAGGCGGTGAAGCCTGGAGCGGCCGGCGATCCCGGTGAGCTGCGGGGGGAGTTTGACCTGACAGAGGACCTGGGAGCGCTCTATGCCAATACAGCCCGGGGCGTCTTTGGCACCATGGAGGACACCTGCTCCCTTCTTGATGGAAAAGAGGCGGTGGAAATCGCACAGCCCTCAGAGGTGGAGGTTGGACCCGCTGCCATTTTGTCCAACATCAGCGGCGACACGGTGGCCTCCTATGAGGTGGAGATTGAAAAAATCTGCAATCCCGACGGACCCAGCCAGAACTTTATCGTGCGCGTGACGGACGAGAGGCTCCTTGCGGCCACTGGCGGCATCGTACAGGGCATGTCCGGCAGTCCCATTCTGCAGAACGGCAAGCTCATCGGCGCCGTTACCCACGTGATGGTCAACGATCCACAGCGGGGCTATGGCATTTTTATCAGCAACATGCTCCAGGACGGATATAGCATCTCCACAAAGAAGGCATCTTAGCCGCAATCGGCTCGTCAAAGGGCAACATTATTCGATTAAACTGCCAATATTTTCAAGTCCTGTCGAAAATTCAAGGACTATTTTGGACTGTTCCAACAAATTTCGACTTGAAAATCCTGTCCTATTATGCTAATTTATTAGACAAGGTCACATGAAGCTTCAACATTTTGTCTGATCCTGCGTGAGGTCTGTGTGTTGTGCGGGAACAGATGAGACGGGCCAAATTTCATAATGGAAAAAGGATTGTAAGGACGATGGAGAAAAGGACACGGGTCGTTTTAGCGGATGCCAATGAGGAATACCGCACAATGCTTGCGGAGGAGATTGAGAAAACGGGGGAGTTCCATGTGGCGGGAACAGCTGGCGACGGCGCAGAGACGCTGCGGCTGGTAGAGGAGATCAAGCCTGAGATTCTTTTAATGGATTTGGTAATCCCGGGGATTGATGGACTCACTCTGCTTCTGCGCCTAAAGGAGATGGGCGAGAGCCGTCCGCTGATTATCGCGCTGTCCTCCTTCTGCAGCCAGCAGACCGTGGCAAAAGCCGGTATGCTGGGTGTGGCGGCGTTTCTTGCTAAGCCCTGTACCAATGAGGCCGTGTTGGAGAATATGCGCCTTTTATTAGAGGGAAATGAGGAAGAGGACATCCACGCGCCGGGACTGGAAAATCTGGTGACCTCGATTATTCATGAGGTGGGTGTACCCGCCCATATCAAGGGTTACCAGTATGTCAGAGAGGCAATTATGATTTCCGTGGAGGACATGGAGGTCATCAACTCCGTCACCAAGGTTCTCTATCCCGAGGTTGCCAAGCGCTTCGGCACCACGCCCTCCCGGGTGGAGCGCGCCATCCGCCATGCCATCGAGGTGGCCTGGGACCGGGGCGACTTAGAGACTCTGCAGAAGTTTTTCGGCTACACGGTGTCCAATGCCAAGGGGAAGCCCACCAACAGCGAATTTATCGCCATGATCAGCGACCGCATCCGCCTTCAGCTGAAGGTGAAGCGGGGAAGCTGAGGAGAAAAGCGGCGTCCGCCCGCCTGCTGACCAAGCAGGCGGGCGGATTTTTTTGCGCTTTTTGAGGTGAGAACATGGATAGAGCTTCGCTGCGGTACCGCTCCTTTCGACAATTTAAGGGTTCTGCGCCAAACTTTTGGCGCAGAACCCTTTTATGTTTCTTCACCTGGAGTACTTTTTTCCCGGAGGTGATGAATAATATGGTGTATCAGCTGTACGTCTTTTTCAGACAGACCGGCGACGCTGACGGCGGCGGAAGTATCCACGCCGAGCAGATAGTCGGTGGATACGTGAAACAGGCATGCCAATTCCACAATGTACTGCGTGGAGGGGACAGAGATGCCCATTTCCCATGCGTTGACGCTGGAGCGCGTGATACCCAGCTGCTTAGCCAGCTCCGTCTGTGTCATGCCGCTGCGCTCCCGCAAATCCCTGATCCGATCTGCAACCATTTTGCCACCCCCGCCATCATATTATGCTATGCAAAAAGATATTGCATTATCAAAATGATGTTTATAATTGACAAAAGCGACAAAGGGAGTTACAATGAGCTCACCAGAAATTGGTGAATATGAGGAAAGGAGAGAGACGGATCGGCTAAGAGAAAAACTGCAGCGTGAGAAAGGAGACGAATTTGTGGTAGACAACCGGATTGCTGCGTTAGCGGAACAGTACTATCCCTACGTAAGAGATCTGCGCCATGAGTTCCACAGGTACCCGGAGCTCTCATGGAAGGAATTTCGCACTTCTGCCCGGATTGTGGAGGAACTGGAGAAAATGGGTGTCCCCTGTGAGGCCCACTGCGGCAACGAGACCAATGTGGCGGCCTACCTCAGGGGCACCGGACCGGGAGCGGGGAGAACCATCATGCTCCGGGCGGACATGGACGCCCTGCCCATTCAGGAGGAGTCCTCCCACGAGCTGTGCTCGGAGAACCCCGGCGTGATGCATGCCTGCGCCCACGACGGCCATGTGGCCGGTATGCTGGGGGCTGTGCGGATCCTAAAGGACCTCAGCGACCAGTACGCCGGCACCATTAAGGTGATCTTCGAGGCTGGAGAGGAGGACGGCGGCGGGGCCAACGACTTTATCCGTATGGGACTTTTGGACGATGTGGAGGCCCTTTTCGGCTGTCACCTGTTCGGCACGGTGAAGGAGGGCAGGGCCGCCCTGCGGGTGGGCAACTTTATGTCCGCTTCTGACGCCATCTGGATCACCATTCGGGGGCTGAGTGGTCACTCCTCCACGCCCCATTTGGCTATCGACCCGGTGAACATCGCGGCGCAGCTGATTACGGACGCCCAGGCAGTGGTAGCCCGGCTGGTGCCCCCCACAGAGATTGCCGTGCTGGGCTTCAGCACCATCCACGGCGGAACCGCCTTCAACACCATTCCGGGGGAGGTGAAGCTCTCAGGCTCCCTCCGCTGCTTCAACGAGGAGACCCGGCAGCGCATCCATACGGGGCTGGAGGGGCTGCTGAAGGGCCTGACCGAGGCCTACGGTGCCAGCTACGAGCTCCGCTACAGCAACTCCATGCCGGCGGTGATCAACGACGAACGCCTGACAAAATTTGCAGCTAAGAGCGCAGCCAAGGTGCTGGGCGAGGACCATGTCGACATGCTGAGGGATCCCCAGATGGGGAGTGAGACCTTTGCCTACTACTGCGACAAGGTGCCCTCATGCTTCTACTACATCGGCATCGACGCGGACAACCGGATGCCGGAGGGACACAACCTCCACCACAACAGCAGCTTCTGCTGGCGTGACGAGAATTTAAGATTATCTATGGAGTGCATGGCACAGATTGCCTTGGACTACATGACCCAGTGAGTTCAACAGCAAAATCCCGCAGGAGAATGATTTGTGTTGTTTTTGAAAAGGAGAAAACGGAATGGAAGCTGCTGTGACAATTAAGAAAAAGAAAAAATTCCCGGAACCCCACGCATATGTTATGCTGTTCCTCGTGATCTGTCTGGCCATGGTGCTGACTTGGGTGATCCCGGCGGGCAACTTTGACCGCACTGTGGATGAAGCCACCGGCCGTACGCTGGTGGTGCCCGGCACCTACCACCATGTGGAGGATACCCCGGTGAACCCCATTGAGATGATCACCTGCATCTTCAAGGGCTTTGAGAACGCGGCCCAGACGGTGTTCTTCACCTTCTTCGTCTTTGTGTACATTAATACGATTTTCAAAACGGGGGCCTTCGCCGGCGCATTGAAGGCGCTGATGCGGCTGACCAAGGGAAAGACACACCTGATTATCCCGGTGTTCATGATCTTTTTCCTGATCCTCGGCACCACCTCCGGTACGGTGGAGGCTACCTACGGCATGATCCCTGCGTTTGTGGGCATGGCCATCGCCATGGGCTATGACGCCATGGTGGGCCTTTGTATGGTGGAGCTGGCGGTATTTACCGGCTTCACCTGCTCCACCATGAACCCCTTCACCATCGGCATCGCCCAGCAGGTGTCGGAGCTGCCCCTGTTCTCCGGCATGGGCTTCCGCTTCATCATTCTGCTGGTGACAGGTTTTGTGGTCATCGCCTACACCATGCGCTACGCCGCCAAAATCAAGGCTGACCCCACCCGCAGTGTGGTGGCGGACATCGACTTCAGCAACCTCGGCATGTCCCACAGCGACATCGAGAACGCTCGATGGACCTGGCGGGAGGCCTGCATCATTGGCACCTTCGGCATCTCCGTGGCCGGCATGGTGGTGGGCTCCATCTGGCTGGGCTGGGGCACCTATCAGTATGTGACGCTGTTTACCTGCATGATGCTTCTCTGCGGCATCATCCACGGCTGGAACGCCAACCAGATCGCCGCCAACTTCGTGGAGTCCGCACAGGCAGGGCTGTTCGGCTGCTTTGTCATCGGTCTTAGCCGCGGCGTGCTGATGGTGCTAGAGGCGGGCAACATCACCGACTCCATCATCTATTACCTGTCTCTGCCCCTCAGTGCCATGCCTAAGTGGCTGGGCGCTCAGGCTATGTTCTTCATGCAGATGTTCATCGATTTCCTGATCCCCTCCGGCTCCGGTCAGGCAGCTACCACCATGCCCATCATGGCGCCGCTGACAGACATTGTGGGCATCACCCGGCAGACCGGCGTGCTGTGCTTCCAGTTTGGCGACGGCTGGTCCAACCTGCTGTGGCCCACGGGCAATGCGATTGTCTTCTGCGGCATCGCTGGCGTGCCGCTGTCCCGTTGGTTTAAGTTCTGGTGGAAGCTGGCCATTATGACGTTCCTGCTGTGCATGATCTTCATCTTTATCGCCACCATGATGGACTACGGTCCCTTCTGATAAAACTTCAGGAAATTCCATACTATTCATAGAAAAGGGAAGCGGGCGCCCCAAGGGGCGTCCGCTTCCCTTTGCCGCGCGCCGGAGAGGCCCCCATGGGCCTCCCATCAGGCAAAAAACTTCATGGGCTGAAAGTGCACCAGGAACATAGGCAAAAGCCGGAGCACATGAAGTTTTTGCCCATGTGGGCCATCCCGGCCCACGCGCTTTTGCTTTCATGCCCGTGCCGCGGAAAGCGGCACATGGTCAATTTTGCTATGCTTTTGCATAAAAAAAGCCGCCCTCAAAAGGACGACAAAAAAACCCTTGACAAGGGTGGATAAAAATGCTAAAATAAATCGCTTATATGCAACGGCGCCCAAAAGGCCGCTGCCACCTACTATAGAAAGTGTAGCACATTCTCCAAGGAAACGCAAGAGCAAAGTTTTTAGATTTAACAACAAACCCGGGCGTTTCTATATGAGGGAGAGGGAAGATTCCTGCTGAAATCTCCCGAAGCACAGGGAAATTTTGGCGGGATTCCGCGGAAATTTGTTTAATTTACACCGACTGCTCCGCCGGGAGGCAGGGCGAAGCGGCCGGAATCTGAGACGAAAGGCAGATGAGGGTTTTGAAGGCAAAGGACAAGTACTACGGAAAGACGCTGCGCAAAAACTTCGCCCGCTATGAGGAAGTCATGGAGATGCCCAACCTCCTTGAAATCCAAAAGAGCTCCTACCGGTGGTTTTTGGAGAAGGGACTGCGGGAGGTCTTTGCGGATGTGGCCGCCATTACCGACAATGCCGGCACGCTGGAACTGAGCTTCATCGACTACAAGATGGATGAGCCCCCCAAGTACGACGTGGAGGAGTGCAAGGCCAGGGATGTGAACTACGCTGCGCCCCTGAAGGTCAGCGTGCGCCTGCGCAACCGGGAGACCGAGGAGATCAAGGAGCAGGAGATCTTCATGGGCGATTTCCCCCTGATGACCGACGCGGGTACCTTTATTGTCAACGGCGCCGAGCGGGTGGTGGTCTCCCAGATCGTCCGCTCCCCCGGCATCTACTACGGCAAGGAAATCGACCCTAAGACCGATCTGCCCCTGCTGACCAGCACGGTCATCCCCTACCGGGGCGCATGGCTGGAGTATGAGACCGACACCTCCGAGATCTTCTGGGTGCGGATTGATAAAAACCGCAAGCTGCCCATTACCTGCCTCATCCGCGCCTTAGGGCTGAAGACCGACGCGGAAATTTTGGAGCGCTTCGGCGACGATCCCCGGATCGTGGCCACCATGGAGAAGGACACCTGCAAGACCTATGAGGATGCCCTGCTGGAGATCTACCGCCGGCTCCGTCCCGGCGAGCCTCCCACGGTGGACTCCTCCCGGGTGCTCATCGACAACCTCTTCTTCGATCCCCGGCGCTACGACCTGAGCATGGTGGGCCGGTACAAGTTTAATAAGAAGCTGGCCCTGTGGACCCGCATCGCCGAGCGCACGCTGCTGCAGCCTGTGGCCCACCCCGTTACCGGCGAGCTTCTCTATGAGGACGGCCATGTGCTCACCCGCGAGGAGGCCCGGGAGTTGGACGCCATCGGCGTCAACGAGGTCACCGTGGATGTGGACGGCGCACCGCTGAAGATTTTCTCCAACCACATGTGCGATATGAGCCGCTATGTGGACTTTGATCCCCAAGCGGAGTGCGGCATCAAGGAGCGGGTCCGCTTCGAGGTGCTGCAGGAGCTGCTGGGGCAGTACGAGGGGGAGGAGCTCAAGGAGCAGATCCGCCTCAACGCTGACAAGCTGGTGCCCAAGCACATCATCATTGACGATATCTTCGCCTCCATCAACTACATGAACGCCCTGGCCAAGAATCTGGTGGTGAAGGACGATATCGACCATTTAGGCAACCGCCGCCTGCGGTGTGTGGGCGAGCTGCTGCAGAACCAGTTCCGCATCGGGTTTTCCCGTATGGAGCGGGTGATCCGGGAGCGCATGACCATTCAGGATCTGGACATCGTCACCCCCCAGAGCCTCATCAACATCCGCCCTGTCACCGCCGCCATCAAGGAGTTTTTCGGTTCCAGCCCCTTAAGCCAGTTTATGGACCAGACCAACCCCCTGGCGGAGCTGACCCACAAGCGCCGTCTCTCCGCTCTGGGTCCCGGCGGCCTCAGCCGTGAGCGGGCCAACATGGACGTCCGTGACGTCCACTACAGTCATTACGGCCGTATGTGCCCCATTGAGACCCCGGAAGGTCCCAACATCGGTCTGATCTCCTATTTGGCTACCTACGCCAAGATCAACGAGTACGGCTTCATCGAGGCCCCCTTCCGGGCGGTGGACCACGCCACCGGCAAGGTCAGCGACGAGGTCACCTATATGACCGCCGACGTGGAGGACCAGTATATTGTGGCCCAGGCTGCGGAGCCCTTGGACGAGAATGGCTGCCTGGTTCACGAGCGCATTACCTGCCGCCACCGGGACGAGATTATCGAGGTGGAGCGGGAGCTGGTGGACTATATCGACATCTCCCCCCGGATGATGGTGTCCATCGCCACGGCCATGATCCCCTTCCTGCCCAACGACGACGCCAACCGCGCCCTGATGGGCGCCAACATGCAGCGCCAGGCGGTGCCCCTGCTG
>CAJFUI010000172.1 GCA_904420145.1 uncultured Oscillospiraceae bacterium | reverse complement strand
CGTCGTCGCTGAAATCAGAGGCGCTAACGAAGGTTGTCAGGCTCATCGCCATAACCAGAGCCAGCGCCAGTGCGAGAATCTTTTTCAGATTTCTCATGGTGGATTTTCCTCCTTTTGAAATTTCGATAAAGTTCAATAATTCCCCCAAACGATCGAAAAAATATTGGTTTTTGCCCAAAAATCTTCAACCGCAAGGGGAGTATTATCTCCCCTTATCTTTTTTTGCTCAGACAGCCATGTCTGGGAGGATACTCACCGGCACACATACCGTGGCTAGCCGGTCCCGTATCTGTCCCGGGGGGATACCTCCCCGCCATGTCGTCCTTGCGAGATTCACTATACATGACAAAAAATCTTTTTGCAAGGGGTTTGACGGCTTTGTAACACAGTTGTAACATTGGCTCCAGCCCCTGGCAGAGGAGGAAAACCTACGGTGGGGCGGCGGTGGCGGGGGTGTTTGGCGGTCCGGGGCGGCGTCCGCCGTCCCCGGGGGGAGGGGGTATGGCGGACGGGACCAGCGCGGCTTAATCCGGAGGAGGGTTCAGCCGGCCTTTTGATTTTGCGTCCCAAGGATGGGAGGCGTTGCACGCCGGCGGGCAAGGGTTTTTGTGTGTTTTGGTTTTTATATTTATAATGTGGGGTGCCGCTGGGCACATCGCCGCGAGTGCGGCGTACAAGCGTTTTCCCGCAGGGAAAACCTTGAAATGGGCGGGCTCTGCCCGGCCATTTGAATCAAATCCGGGGTCCCCGCAAAATCGGGAAGCTTTTGTGGGGAGGTTTCGCGCCCCTCGGGGCGGGGTACTTTGTCCTCGGCGGCAAAGTACCCAAAGCGCCGCCTAAGAACCCATGGTTCTTAGGAATCTCCTTGTCCCCACTGCGCTGCGCCGTTCTATCACCGGCGCACGGCCATCGAGAGGACAGCCGCACCCGCCCCGGGCGTTACGCCCTGTTGCGGTGAAGTGTTCCACCTTGCCGCCCCAGCAAGCAGCGCCTACTGCGGCGGGGGTGGGCGGTCTGTTAGTGTGCGAAACGATAGGACATCGGTTCCCCGCTACCTCTCCAGAGTAGCCCTTAGCGGAGCGGAAAGGGCGGGTCCAGAACAGCAGTCAATCCGGTGCTCCGCCGGGACTGACGTATCCGGCGAGGCAAAAAAGGCAAGCCAATGTATCCCCCTTCTGCCAGTCCGGGGTTCTTAGGGGCTTGCCCCTAAGTGGGCTTTTGGTTCCTTTTGGGCCATACCAAAAGGAACCCGCTCCGGAGAGCGGAAGCTCCCCACAAAAGCTTCCCGTTTTTGCGGGAACCTCATATTTGACTCAAATGGCCGAGCGAAGCTCGCCCATTTCAAGGTTTTCCCTGCGGCAAAACGCTTGTACGCCGCACTCGCGGCGATGTGGCCTGCAGGCACCCCTCCCCGCCCGCAGGCCACAAAAAGAAAAAATTTGCTTTTCCCCTGTGGATATGCTTAAATAAGGTACAGTGTACACACGATAGAATCGCAAGGAATCCCCCCGTCCCTCTGGGGCGGATCGAATAGAGAGAATGACGCTATGAAGAAACTGACCATCGGCATACTGGCCCACGTGGATGCGGGAAAGACCACCCTCTCCGAGGCGCTGCTCTATCGGACGGGGACGGTGCGCCGTCTCGGACGGGTGGACCATCAGGACGCCTTTTTGGACACCGACGAGATCGAGCGGGAGCGGGGCATCACCATCTTCTCCAAGTGTGCGGTGTTTCCCCTCGGCGACCGGGAGGCCACCCTCCTTGACACCCCGGGCCACGTGGATTTCTCCGCGGAGATGGAGCGGACGCTGGGGGTGCTGGACTGCGCCATTTTGGTCATCAGCGGCACCGACGGCATCCAGAGCCACACCCGCACGCTGTGGCGGCTCTTAGCCCACCACCGCGTCCCCACGTTTTTGTTTATCAACAAGATGGACCTCCCCGGCGCGGACCGCCCGGCCCTGCTGCGGCAGCTGCGCGAGCAGCTCTCTGACGGCTGCGCGGACTTCTCCGCCGGGCAGGAGGCCATCGCCGAGGCGGCAGCCTCCACGGAGGAAGATCTCCTGGAGCGCTATCTCGCCGGCGGCACCATCGCCGACAGCGAGGTGGCGGACCTGGTGGCCGGCCGCCGCCTTTTCCCCTGCTACTTCGGCGCCGCGCTGAAGCTGGAGGGGGTGGACGATCTTCTGGATGGTCTATCCCGCTTTGCTCTCAGCCCGGAGTACCCGGAGGCCTTCGCCGCCCGGGTGTTTAAGATCGCCCGGGACGGCAGCGACCGCCTCACCTTTTTAAAAATCACCGGCGGGGCCCTCCGTGTCCGGGAGGCTCTGCAGGGGGCGGATTGGCAGGAGAAGGTCAGCTCCATCCGCATCTACTCCGGCCGGAAGTACCGCACGGTGGAGCTGGCGGAGGCGGGCACCGTCTGCGCCGTCACCGGTCTTGGCCGCACCAAGCCGGGGGACGTATTCGGCGCCGAGCCAGGGGGCGGGGAGCCCCTGCTGGAGCCGGTGCTGACCTACCGGGTGCTTCCCGGCACAGGCGGCGACGAACACACCCTCCTCCAAGCCCTGCGGCAGATCGAGGAAGAGGAGCCCCAGCTGCGCATCGTCTGGAACGAGGCCCTGCGGGAGATCCATGTCCAGCTTATGGGGGAGGTGCAGCTGGAGATCCTCCAGCGCCTGATGGCGGAGCGCTTCGGCATGGACGTCACCTTCGACGAGGGGAGCATCGTCTACAAGGAGACCATCGCCGAGCCGGTTATGGGCATCGGCCACTTTGAGCCCTTGCGCCACTATGCCGAGGTTCACCTGCTCATAGAGCCCCTGCCTCAGGGCAGCGGACTGCGCTTTGCGGCCAGCTGTCCCACCGACGAGCTGGACTTAAACTGGCAACGATTGATCCTCACCCACCTGCAGGAGAAGACCCACCTGGGCGTGCTCACCGGCTCGGCGCTGACGGATGTGCGCATCACGTTGATCGCCGGCCGGGCCCACATCAAGCACACCGAGGGGGGCGACTTCCGGCAGGCCACCTACCGGGCGGTCCGCCAGGGGCTGCGGCAGGCGAGAAGCGTGCTGCTGGAGCCCTACTGCGATTTTCGCCTTGAGGTGCCCCAGGAGAACGTAGGCCGCGCCATGGCCGACATCCAAGCCATGGGCGGGGCGTTTTCCCCGCCGGAGCTCTCAGAGGGGATGGCGGTGCTCACCGGCAGCGTCAGTGTGGCGGCCATCCGGGGCTACTGGACCACCTTGGCCGCCTATACCAAGGGGCAGGGCCGTCTGAGCTGCACCCTCCGGGGCTACGCCCCCTGCCACAATGCCGAGGAGGTGATCGCTGCTATCGGCTACGACTGCGACGCCGACGTGGAGAACACGGCGGACTCCGTGTTCTGTTCCCACGGGGCCGGCGTGGTGGTGAAATGGGATCAGGTGCCCCACCACGCCCACATCCCGCCTCTGCCTCTGCCCGGCAGCAGGGCGGAGCGCCGGCAGATGACCTACGGGGCCGCGGTCCGCTCCGCCTCGGAGAAGGAGCTGGAGGAGATCTTCGTCCGCACCTACGGCCCCGTGCGCAACCGGGGCATGGAGGCCCTGCGCCAGCGCAGCCGCGCCCCGGTAAAGGTGCCGGAGCCAAAGCTCTCCTACGTCCAGCGGGACGACGTTTTGCTGGTGGACGGCTACAATATGATCTTCGCTTGGGACGAGCTGCGCGAGCTCTCCCGGGACAGCGTAGATGCCGCCCGCTCCGCCCTGACCAACGCCTTGGCCAACTATCAGGGGCTCAAGGGCTGTCAGGTGATCCTCGTCTTCGACGCCTACCGGGTAAAGGGAAACGCCGGGACCACCGAACGCCACGGCGGCATCGAGGTGGTCTATACCAAGGAGGGGGAGACCGCCGATATGTATATTGAGCGCATCTCCTACGACCTTGGCCGCACCCGCCGGGTGAAGGTGGCCACCTCCGACGGCCTCGAGCAGGTGCTCATTCAGGGCCACGGCGCCCAGCGCCTCTCCGCCCGGGATCTGAAGTGGGAGGTGGACCAGGCCAACCGGCAGCTTCAAGAATTCCTGCGGGATCAGTGAGGGGTTCGCTGATCCCGCAGCAAAGGGCGGGGCGGGGCTGATAATGTCAGTGCCGCCCCGCCCTTTCCGTGATCGCCGGTCCGGGATGCTTTTGCGGGCAAAACCGCCATCGCTCTTGACCTTTCGGGAAAACTTGCGGGTGCCGCTTGACACGCCTTTTGTTATGTGGTATATTTCACATATAAAGAGCGAAATATACCACATTTTTTCAAGGAGGAACAACCCATGAAGACCAAGCGCTGCCTGTACGGCCTGACGGGCCTGCTCTCCCTGCTGGGGTTCATCGGCATCTTTACCGAGGCCCGGAGCTTTTTGGCTTTTTTTGCCTTTGCCGTGGACTTCCAATACTTCTTCCTCAAGTCCGACGAGATGCTGGAGGAGCAGCTCGCCCGCTCCGCCGCCAGGGCCTTTGTAGCAGGGATGCTGACTATGGGGGCTGTGACGCTGGGCTCACTGCTTACAGGGCGCTTTGCGCCAAGCCGCGCCATGGCCGCGGGCTGCATTGCCGGCTGGGCGGCGGCTGTGATCGTCTATGCCCTGTCCTCCGCCTGCTGCGGCTTCCGGGAGAAATGGGGGCTGGAGGGTGATTAAAAACCGCATCAAGGAGTACCGGGCCCGGTACGGCATGAAGCAGGAGGACCTGGCCCGGCTGGTGGGCGTCCGGCGGGAGACCATCGGCAATTTGGAGAAGGGGCGCTACAACCCGTCCCTTGTGCTGGCGTGGAACATCGCAAAGGTGTTCCACGCGGCTATCGAGGAGATTTTCACCGTGGAAGAGTGAACCGGCGCGGCCAGAAGGCCGCGCCGGTTTTTTGCTTTTCCTCTTTGTCAGAGGTCCATCTCTCCGCCGCTCAGAGGAACAGCCGGGCGATGTGGTAGACGATGACGCTGACCACATAGGCCACGCCCAGCTGCCATGCCAGGCAGATGGCGGTCCACTTGCCGCTGTTCATCTCCCGGCGGATGGTGGCGATGGCCGCCACACAGGGGGTGTACAGGGCGCAGAAGGCGATGAAGGCCAGCGCCGCCGCCGGGGTAAAGGTGGTGGCCATCACAACGCCCGCCGCGGCATAATCGGTAAGGGAGAAGCCGTAGAAAAGGCTCATGGAGCTGACCACCGCCTCCTTGGCGATAAGGCCGGTGAGCAGCGCCACCGCCGCCTGCCAGAAGCCAAAGCCCGCTGGGGCGAAGATGGGGGCGATAAAGCTGCCGATCACCGCCAGAATGCTCTGATCTGTACTCTCCACCATGTGGAGCCCCGTGTCGAAGTTCTGCAGGAACCACAGCACGATGGACATGCCCAAAATGATGGTCCCGGCCCGGGTCAGAAAGTCCTTGACCCGATCCCACACATGGAGCCAGATGTTCTTCAGCGTGGGCATGCGGTAGGGGGGCAGCTCCAGCAGGAAGGGGGCGGGCTCCCCCTTAAAGAGGACCTTTTTCATGAAGATTCCGCTGAAAATGGCCATCAGCAGGCAGAGGACATAGATGGAAAAGACGATGAGGCCGCTGTAGCGGGGGAAAAAGGCGGCGGTCATCAGGCCGTAGATAGGGAGCCGCGCCCCGCAGGACATGAAGGGCACCAGCAGAATGGTCATGCGCCGGTCCTTCTCGTTCTCCATAGTCCGTGCGCCCATAATCGCCGGCACCGTGCAGCCAAAGCCCATGAGCATGGGGATAAAGGCCTTGCCGCTAAGGCCGAAGTGGCGCAGGGTCCGGTCCATGACGAAGGCGGCCCGGGCCATATAGCCCGTGTCCTCCAGCAGGGAGAGGAACAAAAACAGCAGGGCGATCTGGGGCAGGAAGGTGAGCACGCCCCCCACGCCGGCGATGATGCCGTCCACCAATAGTCCCTGCACCCAATCAGGAGCGCCTAAGTGGACCAGCCACCCGGCCACACCGGGGCCGAGGATGTTGTCGATAAAGACCGCCATAAGGTCGCTCAGCCACGCCCCCGGTCCGGAGAAGGTGAAGAGGAACATCAAGAGCATCATGCCGAAGAACACAGGGATGGCCCAGATCTTGTGGGTCACCACCGCATCGATCCGCTCGGTAACGGTCTTCTTTCCCTCCCGGTCCGGCTTGTGCACCGCATAGCGCACCGCCCGCTCAATAAACTGGTAGCGGCTGTCGGCGATCATGGTCTCACGGTCGCCGAGGGGGTTGGCCGCCTCGTACTCCTGGGCGATCTGCTCGATCCGCTGCCGGGTGGCATCCCCCAGCCCCAGGGCCTTGGCCACCTCCTCGTCCCCCTCCAGCAGCTTGATGCTGGCCCAGTGGGCGGGGATGCCCACGCCGTAGCACCGGTCGTGGATGATCTCGGTGATCCGGTGGTGGATGGCATGGGTGAAGTCGTCGTACAAATCGTCCGGCTCCAGGGTCAGGCCCGTGTGCATCATGTGGTGGGCCTCCTGCACCAGCTTGTCGATATTCTTATTATCCCGGGCGGAGATGGGCACCACCGGAATGCCAAGCTGGGCGGACAGGCGGTCACAGTCAATTGTGATTCCCTGCTTTTCTACCTCGTCCATAAAGTTCAGGGCCATCACTGTGGGGCGCTCCAGCTCCAAAAGCTGCATGGTGAGGTAGAGGTTGCGCTCTAAGTTCGTGGCATCCACAATGTTGATGATGGCGTCCGGCTTCTCCTCAATGATGAATTTCCGGGCGACAATCTCCTCCATGGAGTAGGGGGAGAGGCTGTAAATCCCCGGCAGGTCTACCAGGGTAAAGCTCAGTTCTCCCACCCGAGCGATGCCCTCCTTTTTCTCCACCGTCACCCCGGGCCAGTTGCCCACGTACTGGTTGGACCCGGTGAGGGCGTTGAAAAGGGTGGTTTTGCCCGCGTTGGGGTTGCCCACCAGGGCCACCTTCCACTGCCGCTTGTCGTGGGCTGTGGCATCGTACTGCTTGGGGTGCTGCTCCTGCTCGTGGATGTGGGCGCGGCGCATCTGCTCCATGGCGTCCCGCTGGCTACAGGTGGCCGTACAGCTGCCGCATTCACCGCGGCACTGGGTCCCCAGATGGTAAGCCCGCTCCGACACCTCCGGCGCACCCTGCCGGGGGGGCTCGCCCTTTTTCAGCGCCCGCACGCTGATCTGGGCGGCGTCCTCTCGGCGAAGGGAAAGCTCATAGCCCCGGAGGGATACCTCCAGCGGGTCCCCGAGGGGGGCAATTTTTACCAACTTTACCACCGTTCCCGGTGTCAGGCCCATATCCACCAGCCGGCGCTTCACCGCTCCCCGCTGGTTGCCCACCTGCCGGATCTCACAGCTCTCGCCTACGGAGAGCTCATTCAGCGTCATTTTTTCTTGTGCGTTTTTGGTCATAAAAGCTCCCTCTTTGTCAAATACCTGCCGTTAGCATATGCTTTCTCCTTCTGTCTGTCAAGGCGAAACTTGTCCGTTTTGGCAGATATTGTGCCTTGCAGAGGACCTGTCTGTCCTTTACAATTCCTTCAGAACACTTTTGAAGGATGGTTGCCCTCCATGAAACGACTGCTCCCCATCGCCCTTGCGCTGTCTTTGCTTTTTATGCTGATGCTCCAGGTGTCCGGCAGCTCCAACCGAACCGCTGTCACCGTGGTTCTTAACGGCCAGACCGTGGCCTTCGACACCCCCGCCTACATAGAGAACGGCCGCACCATGGTCCCCCTCCGGGCCATCGCGGAGGCTCTCGGTCTCACAGTCTCCTGGAACAACAGCAGCAAAACCGCCTATCTCTCCGACGGCAGCGCCGTGCCGGACCTTACGGGGTACCTCATCGCCATAGATCCCGGCCATGGCGGCAGCGCCACTGGGGCGGTGTACAGCGGCGTCCGAGAGAGCCACTTGAATTTGGAAATTGCCAAGCGCACCGCGGCGGCTCTCGAGAGCCGGGGGGCTAAGGTGCTGCTGACCCGCACCTCTGACAAGGATGTCCCCCTGACGGAACGCACAAGGCTGGCCAAGGAGAAGGGGGCGGATCTCTTCATCAGCATCCACTGCAACTCCAGCGTCACCAACCCCAAGGCCACCGGCATCTACACCGCCTACTACCCCGGCAGCAGTGACAGCCTCCGTCTGGCGGACACCCTGCGCAGCGCCATGATGGCCGCCGCCGGCGCCGGAGATATGGGCACCCACGGCCGCGCCGACTTGGCGGTGCTGCGGACCGCCTCTATGGGCGCCGCACTGGTGGAGTGCGGCTTTATGAGCACGCCGGAGGAGCTCTCCCTGCTGCGGGAGGAGAGCCATCAGGAGAAGCTGGCTCAGGGCATCGCCGACGGCGTCACGGCCTACTTCTGGGCATAGCCGCCCTGTTCTGAAAAGGCTGACTGTTTTCCCCCAGAAAGGTATACGGCCTGCGCACTACCCCCTCTACAAGGTTTTTCCACAGCCTTAGGGACCGTCTTTTTTAGGCGGTCCCTCTTCTTATCTCCGTCACCCCCCTGCCGCCGGCAGCATAGGCTGAAGCAGCACAAAAGGAAAGGGGGAACATGCCCAAATGGTCTCTGCAAGCACCCTTGACCAGCTTCCGGTGGGCTGCAGCGCCACAGTCAAGGCATTGTCCTTTGCCGGCAGCAAGCGCCGGCGCATGCTGGATCTTGGATTTGTGCCGGGCTCCCCGGTTTCCGCGCTGCAGGCCTCCCCTTGGGGGGACCCCGTGGCCTACGCCGTCCGGGGGGCGGTAATCGCCCTGCGGCGCCAAGACGCCAAACAGATTTCCATCTTGGCAAAGGGAGGTTCATGGACTTGACGGAGAACGCCTACACCATCGCGCTGGCGGGAAACCCCAACGTGGGCAAATCCACCGTGTTTAACGGCTTAACCAATCTACACCAGCACACGGGCAACTGGCCGGGGAAAACCGTTGCCACTGCCCGTGGCGCCTTTACATACCGTGGGGAGCGCTACACCCTTGTGGACCTCCCCGGCACCTACTCCCTCTTCGCCGACAGCGCCGAGGAGGAGATCGCCCGGGACTACATATGCTCCGGCGAGGCGGACGCTACTCTGGTGGTAGCCGACGCCACCTGTCTCGAGCGCAACCTCAATCTAACCCTTCAGGTGATGGCGTGTACCCATCCGGTGGTGCTGTGCGTCAATCTCCTGGACGAGGCGGAGCGAAAGGGGATCACCGTGGACCTGATGGCCCTGCAGGATGCCCTGGGCATCCCGGTGATCGGCGCCGCCGTACGCAGCGGCCAGGGGCTTGCCGCCATCCAGGAGGCGCTGCATCAGGCTGTCCACCACCCCCTGCCCCCTCCCCCGCCCCAGGCCGCCTGTCCCGATGCCGATAGCCTCTCCCCGGAGGAGTGCCAGGACGCCCTTGTAGGGGCGATTCTCCGCCGGGCAAAGGAGCTCTGCGACGCGGCGGTCCGCGTCCCGGAGCACGCCAACGACCGGGACCGCCGGCTGGACCGGCTCTTTACCTCCAAGGCCACGGGGATTCCGGTGATGCTGCTCCTATTGGGACTGGTTTTCTGGATCACCATCGCCGGGGCCAACGTTCCCTCCGAGCTCTTGTCCCGCCTGCTCTTTAGCCTGCAGGAGCCCCTCCGAGGCCTCTTAGCCCGCATCGGGCTGCCGGTCATCGTCCAGAGCGCCATCACTGATGGGATCTACCGCACGGTGGCATGGGTGGTCTCCGTCATGCTGCCGCCCATGGCCATCTTCTTTCCCCTCTTTACTCTGCTGGAGGACGCGGGGTATCTGCCCCGGGTGGCCTTCAACTTAGACCACTGCTTTCAGTGCGCCGGCGCCCACGGGCGGCAGAGTCTCACCATGTGCATGGGCTTTGGCTGCAACGCCTGCGGCGTCATGGGCTGCCGTATCATCGACAGCCCCCGGGAGCGGCTGATCGCCATTCTCACCAACAGCTTTGTTCCCTGCAACGGCCGCTTTCCCACGCTGATCGCCCTTTTGACCATGTTCTTCGCCGTGGGCGGCGGACTTGCCTCCTCCCTTGTGTCCGCGGCGCTGCTGCTCTTGGCCATTGTATGCGCCGTGGCCATGACGCTGCTGGTCTCCCGCCTTCTCTCCCGCACGGTTTTGAAGGGGACGCCCTCCTCCTTTGCCCTGGAGCTGCCGCCCTACCGCATGCCCCAGATCGGCCAGGTCCTTGTCCGCTCCCTTTTGGACCGCACCCTTTTCGTGCTGGGGCGGGCGGTGACGGTGGCGGCGCCGGCGGGCCTCATTATCTGGCTCATGGGCAACCTCCGCGCCGGAGAGGGGACGCTGCTGAACGCCTGCGCCGCCTTTCTTAACCCCCTCGGCACATGGATGGGCTTGGACGGCATGATCCTCTTGGCCTTTCTCCTGGGCTTTCCCGCCAATGAGATCGTCATCCCTGTGCTTCTCATGGGCTATCTCTCCACCGGCTCCCTGACGGACTACGCTGGGCTGACAGAGCTCAAGGCCATCCTGCTGCAAAACGGCTGGACCCTGCATACGGCGGTCTGCGCCGCTATCTTTACCCTCTTTCACTTCCCTTGCGGCACCACCTGCGCCACGATCCGCCGGGAGACTGGGAGCCTCGGCTGGACGGCGCTGGCCGTGGCCCTGCCTACCGCCGCGGGTATGCTGCTGTGCATGCTGGTCCACCTTCTTTTTACCCTGCTCGCCTAACCAAAGGGCATGGGGCGGCCTTGTTTTTCAGGCCGCCCCATGTTATACTCCCCCTTAGAAAGAGACAAAGTCTTTCATTCAACATACAAGCAGGAGGCGGAGCACTGTGAACAAATTTGATCTCCAGCGCCAGTACTATCCGGTTCTGGCCCACCGCAGCTTTCTCAACACCGCGCAGAACGGCTTGATTCCCACCTTTGCCGCTGAGGCCATGTGCCAGCATATCCAAGGCCGCTCCCTCAACGCCTTGGACTTAGAATCCATGGACGCCCTGTGGGACGACGCCGACACCATCCGGCAGCGGATCGGCCGCATGCTCCACTGCAGGGGGGAGGAGATCGCCTTCGGCCCCAGCGCCTCCGCCCTGTTCAACATCTTCACCAACGGCGTCGGTCTCCAGCCGGGGGACAACGTGGTCACCTGCGACACCGCCTACCACTCCACCCTCTTTACCTATTATAATAAGCGCAGCGACGGTGTGGAGCTGCGCATCGCCAAGGCCCAGGACGGGCGGGTGGAGGCGGAGCAGCTGATGGAACTGGTAGACGAGCGGACCCGGGCCATCTCCATCAGCTTAGTGGACTACGGCACAGGCTACCGCCACGACGTGGCCCGCTTAGGGGCCTTCTGCCGCAGCCGCGGCATCTATCTCACGGTGGACGCCACCCAGGGCTGCGGCGCCATGCAGATCGATGTGGAGGCCATGCAGATCGACTTTCTTGTCACCTCCGTCTACAAGTGGCTGCAGGGGGTGCTGGGACTGGGCTTCGCCTATATCCACCGCCCGCTGCTGGACAAGCTTAAGCAGGTGGACATGGGGTGGACCAATGTCAGGGACCGGCGGCACATCCGCGACGATGTGCTGGACATCAGCACCAATGCCAACCGTTTTGAGTACGGCGGCATCAGCTTCGTGGCCTTGGCGGGTTTGAAAAAAATTTTGGATGCCTATGAGAAATTGGGCGGCGCTGACATTGAGGCCTACATCCTCTCTCTCACCGGCTACGCCTACCAAAAGGCCGCCCAGCTGCGTCAGGTCCGGGTTCTCGGGGACTTCTCCCCGGAGCACCGCTCCGGCATTGTGACGCTGCTCTATCCAGAGGACTGGCCCATTACTCCGGAATACCTGTATGCCCGCAGCGTGGGAGCCATGCCCATAGGGAGAGGACGCTGCCGCATCGCCATGCACTACTACAACAACCGCGAGGATATCGACCGCTTCTTCGCCGTGCTGGAGGAGTTAGATCGGCGGTAGAACCGCCCCGCAGCAAATCTTTCTTTGCACAGAGGGAGGCGGCGAACCCATAGGGGT
>CAJFUI010000171.1 GCA_904420145.1 uncultured Oscillospiraceae bacterium | reverse complement strand
TTCCACCAACTCATCCACAACGGTAGAGTGGCCGGCCCAGAGAGTGGGGTGATCAAAGGGGTGAACGAAGCAGGCGTCCGGCTCATTTTTCACAATCTCCAAGGCGCAGTCCCTTGCATCGTCAAAGATCTCGCCGCAGGTCAGCACCTTGGCGCCCTCCCGGCGGATCACATCAGCCATATAGCTGCTGGCGCTGCCTGGGATAACCACAGTACACTCCATACCCAGCTCTCTGGCACAGTAGGCCGCCGCGTGGCCGGAATTGCCGCCGGAGGCGCACACCAGCTTTTTTACCCCCTTAGCCTTCTGCTCCTCGCAGAAGCGGGAGACGCCGCGGATCTTGAAAGAACCATCTGGCTGGTAGCACTCCATCTTCACCTGAAAGTTCTTTCCGCAGCGCTCATTGATCCGCGTCAGGGGCTTCAGGGGCGTTTTCACATAGATACTCATAGAATGTTCGCTCTCTTTTATGTATTGGCCCCTCTGGCCGCAATCCGCAGCGGCCGGAGGCCCTCCCTCGACTGAAGGTAGGCATTGTCGTACAGGTTGACCGTGGTACAGATGTGGTTTGGCACAATCCGCAGCCGGTCCCCTACACAGACGGTCTGATACGCTCCGCCGCTGCGCAGCATGCCATGCTCCTCCGTCATAGAGAAGAGCGTCAGCTCCGGATGGCCCAAGACCTCTCCGAAACCGGCGTAGAGTCTGCCGTCCGGCGGACAGTCGGCGGAAATGGATTTATTGCCTCCATCCACCACTACAAGGTCTCCCTTGACGCTGATGACTGTCACCTCCACCCACGCCGCCAGCATGCTCTCGTCACAGGCGCCCTTCCCCTGCTGCATCTTGTCATAAAAGATGTAGGTGCCGGGACGGACCTCGGTGACGCCGCTCACTTCGGCGCAGGCCTCCGCCGTAGCGGTGGAACCCACGCTCACATCCCGGATGTCCAGACCGGTCTGACGCATCTGCGCCGCAAGATCCGCCATCAGTTCCCCCTCCTCCCGGCCGCAGAGGGTGCGGTCGGTATGGGGCCTGCCGCGGTAGATCATGTTGCGGTAGGTGGAAATACCGGTCAGGTGGAGATGGGGCAGGGCGGCGATCTGTTTCGCCAGCGGCAGGGCGTCCTCCACATAGGCGCCGGAGCGCCCCATGCCCGTATCCAGCTCCAGCCGGAGCTCAAAGTCCACGCCAAGGCTCTCTGCTGCCTCTGACAGCTGCTGGGCAGCAAGGAGCGAATCGGTGGACAGGATCAGGCGAATTTCCTTGGTCAAAGCGGCGGCCCGGCGGATTTTGTCCGCCCCCACAAGGGGGTAGGCCATAAAAATATCGTCTATTCCGGCCTCCGCCATTACCTCGGCCTCAGAAAGCTTGGCCACGGTAATGCCGCTTGCACCAAGAGCCAGCTGCTTCTTGGCCAGCTCCGGGGACTTGTGGGTTTTCACATGGGGGCGGAGGGCGCAGCCCCACCGGCGGCAGTGGTCCGCCATGCGGCGCAGGTTCTCCGTCATCACCGCCTCATCTATGACAAGGCAAGGAGTTGTAGGAAGCATCTGCTGCCTCAGTTAGGCTTATAACGGCGGATCTTACTGGTGGTATAGCCGGCCTTTACCAGACCGGTAGCCACGATCAGCCCACAGACGATGCCGTCCAAAACAGGAACCCCTAACTTGGCGGACATCTTCTCTGCCATACCGGCAAAACCAGCGCAGCCGAGGACGATCACCTCGCTCAGATCCTCCTCCATGGCCACCTGGGCAGCGCTGAGGTAGGGCCCCTCCACCGTGGGATCATCAAAGTCGTCCTTGGGGCCGCGAACGCTGGCGCAGTCGTTGTCGAGGCCGTACTTGTGGATCAGTGCCCGCTTATTGGGGATAGAGTGCTTGCCGGCGCTGACCACAGAGAAGGAGTGGCCCAGCATGGTGGCCAGCTTCATGGAGGCCTCACCGATACCCACCACAGGCTTGGTGGTGATCTGCTTGAGCAGGTCCAGATTGGGGTCGCAGTGGCAGGCCACGATGAAGGCGTCGTACTCCGCCTCGTTCTCCTTGACAATCTGCATCATACCGGGGGCAGCGATGGCCTGATCGGTATAGTAGTCGATGTACTCCGGCGCACCGGGGGTGGGAACGGTCTTCACCTCAAAGTCGCCGGCGGCGTAGATCTCCGCCACATTCTGGATAGCAGCGGTCATCTCCTCGCTGCTGTTGGGATTGATAATCAGAATTTTCATGATATACCTCTTGGATATGCAACTCGTCCGGCAAAGATCTCCCAACCTTTGCCGGACAGAGCTGAAATGTAAGACTGGTCTATTCGCGGGGGTGCTTTTGGTTTGACACTCTGCCATACGCCCAGTGATGGTATTCAATTGACAATACAGGATCAATAGATGCAGCTACACACATTGCCTACGCACCCGCAGGTACGCATCATGGGCCTGGCCAGCCGCCACAACACGCGAAAAGAAACGCCTTTTTATTCGGGCTTGCCCTTTTTAGTGTTGTAGTAGAAATTCTCGGGATAGCTGTAGGCCTCATGGAAAATATCCACAGGGGCCAGGGCCTCCACATCCAAAAGCTCAGTGATAAAGACCTGCATGCAGCCCTTCACCAGCGTGCCCTCTACCAGGTGGCCGGTGATCGTGGGGGCATCCCAGCCGCCGCCGGCCACAAAGTGCATGGCGACGAAGGGCTCGGTCTCATTGCTGCCGCGAACCGGACGCTGGCCGATCATACCGCCGATAGAGGTCAGCATGGTCAGGTTGGTGTTCACAGCCACACCCTCACGGTGCCAATTCTCAGGATTGGCGTAGTCCGGAATCCATACAAAATACTTGCAGGGCTGGAAGCCGCCCATGAAGGTAGCATGCACCTTGCCGAAGCGGATGTTATTCTCCTTGGCAAAGCGGGCGATGGCCAGAGAGGGGTCAGCGCCGGTCATCATGCGCACCAGAAATTCGCGGCCGCGGGTCATCTCACAGCAGTGATACTCATCCGGTGTGGTAGCATCCAGCTGCCACGCGGGGAGCTTAATATTCTTCAGATCTTCCTGAATGCTCTTGGCATCCTTCATCACATTTTCCACGGTAATTATCCTCTCTACACACTACAGTATCAAAGTTAGTCCTGGGGCTTGCCCTGCTTGGTGTTGTAGTAGAAGTTCTCAGGATAACCGTACTCGGGATCGTGGACCACGTCGATGGGAGCCAGAACGTCGATGTCCAGCAGCTCGGTGATGAAGACCTGCATGCAGCCCTTCACCAGCGTACCCTCTACCAGGTGACCGGTGATCGTGGGGGCGTCCCAGCCGCCGCCGGCCACAAAGTGCATGGCGACGAAGGGCTCGGTCTTGCCGCTGCCGTCATGGAGGGGACGCTCACCGATCATGCCGCCGATAGAGGTCAGCATGGTCAGGTTGGTGTTCACAGCCACGCCCTCGCGGTGCCAGTTCTCAGGATCCTTATAGTCGGGGATCCACACATAGTACTTGCAGGGCTGGAAGCCGCCCATGAAGGTGGCATGCACCTTGCCGAAGCGAATGTTGTTCTCCTTAGCAAAGCGGGCGATAGCCAGAGAGGGGTCGGCGCCGGTCATCATGCGCACCAAGAACTCGCGGCCGCGCCGCATCTCGCAGCAATGATACTCATCAGGCGTAGAGGCATCCAGCTGCCACGCGGGGAATTTGATGTTTTCCATGTTCTCAGTCATGTGTCGTTTCCTCCAAAATAGAAATAAATTGTAGGTTTGGGCCTTCCCCTATGGTTCAGGACCCGATTCCTCAGGTGTTTGTGTATAACGCATGATGCTGGCCAGCATGTATAAAACGCCCAACATTTGTCGTTTCATCCCTGCGTTTTATGGTACTAATCATAGCATCCCCCCCCTTTACCGTCAAGGCGCATTTTCCGACCGCTTCTGGAAATCGCTCATTTTTGAGCAATTATTGAATTCCGGCCATAAGCCGCTATTTCTTCTAAATTTTCAGCTTTCCCAACCGCTTTTGTCTTAAATTTTCGGTAATTTTATGACTTTTTGATTTTTTTGTTTACCGGTTTCGCAGCCTACTTTTCTGTGTATTTTTAACAAATTTTTATGAGTTTTTTCTCATTCGCCTCCCCTTCATACACATAGTTTACCGGTTAACTTACTCTTCTCACCCCGTTATATGAATATTTTTTGTGGTTGCATACATGTATTCAATGTATCATCTGTGCATCCTCCGAACAATTTATCTTCCTATTCCGATTTTATGTGGGAAGCCCTTCTCTCAGCATGCAGACAACGCCCCTACAAGCTATATATTCCTTAGATGGTCTCTATTCTTTCTCTGGTATATGAAAAACAGCAAAGCTGCCGTACTGTTTTTGTGGAAATCAGACAACATCGTCCTCCCTTCAATAGGCATAGCGCGCACTTCCTCCGCCCCCCTCCTCCGATCATTCTATAAATACCCCTTTTATTTCCCCAATTATCTAAGAAAAAGCGTGCCCTTCCAGCGGATAAAAGCGGTTTTTACCGTAGTTCTCCTCCCGTTTCCGTCTTTCGTCTTTTGGTCCGGCCAGCCTTTTTTTCTCCGAGCCTGCAGCCGGCAGGATAAATCCGATTCTGCTTTCTGTCTTTGCCGCTGTGTACGCTGGCTTACGCCTCCTTTTATCCCATGAGCGCATATCCCGCCCGGTGCCGCTATATGTCTGTCGGTATGGCACCCATTCTATTTCAATGATAAAAATGCGGGTTTTCTCTTTTTTTGACAGAAAGCTCCCTGTGGTTTTCCCCTGAAAGGGTTTGACAAGCGCACAAAAAATCAGTATACTTTTATCATAATCCATTGCGTCTGTCAGCAAATCCACTATTTTCCCACAAAATTTTTTCACAGTTTCTGGCGAAAATTACCGCTGTGCAATCGGTTTATCGGTTTCGCGGTGTTTTTTTGCTGTAAAGTGGCTATTTTGGCGGAATTTGTGGAGACGGACGCCCCCTCGCCGGCGCAGCACTATATTAAAAATTGATAGGAAGCTATCAGCGGCGTTATGGCGGCGGGGAACCTGCTTTGCTCCGGCTTTCCGGCGAAGCTTTAAATATGAGAAGGGAAGGAAGTAGTATACGCCATGTCTAACCCCAACCGGATCCTCGACCCGTGGAACGAGCTGCAGCCTCTGTTCCGCCCCAAGGCCATTGCCGTCATCGGCGCCTCTCAGAAGCCCGGCCCGGGCCTTCAGGTCATCGAAAACCTGCACCAGCTGGGCTACAGCGGCAAGATTTTCCCCATCAACCCCAAGTACCCCGAAATTGCCGGCCACAAGTGCTATCCCTCTTTAACCGCTGTCAAGGAGTCCGGTGAGAGCGTGGATATGGTGGCCATCCTTCTGGGCCGTGAGCGCATCATCCCCGTTTTGGAGGAGGCCGCCCAGATCGGTGTGAAGGCCGCATGGGCCTTTGCCGCGGGCTTCGGCGAACTGGATGACCTGGGCAAGGAGCTGGAGAAAAAGCTGATCTCCATCTGCCGGGAGAACAACATTCATTTTGTCGGCCCCAACTGCGTGGGTTATCTCAACCCCTCTGTGGGCGCCGGTACATACAGCGCTCCCGCCCCCGCCGTCATCCACAGGGGCCACATCGGCATGGTGGCCCAGAGCGGCTACCTCAGCATCGCCGTGGCCAACAGCGGCCGGGACATCGGCTTCAGCCTGCTGGTCTCCACAGGCAACGAGTCCCTGCTGGACTGCACCGATGTCATGGGCTACATGCTGGAGGACCCCGAGACCCACGTGATTATGGCCTTCGTGGAGCAGTTCCGCAGCCCGGAGAAGCTCAAGGCCGTGGCCAAGCGCTCCAAGGAGCTGGGCAAGCCCATTATCTTTATTAAGGTAGGCCGCTCCGAGATGGCCCAGCGGGCCACCAGTGCCCACACCGGCGCTCTGGCCGGCTCCGACAAGGTGCAGGACGCCCTGTTCAAGAAATTAGGCCTGATCCGCGTGGACGACCTCGACGAGATGTTCGAGACCGCCATCCTCTTCTCCAAGCTGAAGGACCGCCTGCCCAAGGGCAACGGCGTCTTCGCCGTGACCCTCTCCGGCGGCGTCATCTCTCTGATGGCCGATGTGGGTGAAGGGCTGGATCTGCGCTACCCCGCATGGTCCCCCGAGGGCAAGGAGAAGGTGAAGGAGCTCCTCTCCGCCTATTCCAATGTCAACAATCCTCTGGACGCCTGGGGCTCCGGCCGGATTGAGGAGTTCTATGAGACCTGCCTGCTCACTGCCGCCGCCGAAAAGGAAGCGGATATCGTCATGGTGGTGCAGGATGTGCCGGGCGGCATGGCCCAGCGTCAGGTGGATCAGTACGCCATCGTGGCCCGGGCTGCCGTGGGAGCCAGCCAGAAAATTGACAAGCCTATCGTGATGGTCAATAACGCCTCCACCGGCTTCCACCCCGAGATCAAGAAGATCATGGACGAGGGCGGCGTTCCCCTACTGCAGGGCACCCGGGAGTCCCTGAAGGCCGTGGCCAACCTGATCAAGTTTGGCACCTACAAGGCCCCCGAGGAGATCAAGGTGGATAAGAATCACTTCCCCGCTCTGCCCGAGCACACTGCCAAGGGCATGACCGAGTATCAGAGCAAGCAGGTCCTCCGTCAATACGGTATCCCCTGCACCAATGAGATCCTCTGTGCCGACGCTGAGGAGTGCATCAAGGCCGCCGAGAAGATCGGCTACCCCGTGGTGATGAAGGTCATGTCTCCCCAGATTCTCCACAAGACTGAGGCCAAAATTATCGGTATCGGCCTGCAGAACGCCGATGAGATCCGTGAGAAGTTCCCTGTTTTGATGGCCAACGCCAAGAAATATGCCCCTGATGCCCAGATTGACGGCATGCTCATCCAGGAGATGGCCGGCAAGCCTGTGGCAGAGGTGATCCTCGGCATCACCCAGGATCCCCAGTTCGGCCCCGCTGTGGTCTTTGGCTCCGGCGGTATTCTGGTGGAGATCATGAAGGACAGCGCCATCGGTATTCCCCCGCTGAGCAAGGAGGATGCGCTGAGCATGATAGAGTCCACCAAGGGCTACAAGCTGCTCACCGGCTTCCGCGGCAGCGCCAAGGCCGACGTAGACGCACTGGCCGATGTGCTGGTGAAGGTCAGCTATCTGGCCGCCGAGGGCGCCGATAAGGTGGCCGCTCTGGACATCAACCCCCTGCTGGTCTATCCCGAGGGGCAGGGTGTTCTGGCTGTGGATGCCCTGTTGGAGATTAAATAATCGAAGTCGTCCGGCGCGGGGATTTCCTCCGCCCCGGCGTTCGAAATAGAAGAAGTGAGAAGTTCAAAATTTTAATGATATGGAGGGTTTACTTTTGAAAGCTTTACTTTCTGGTAACGAAGCAATCGCACGCGGCGCATATGAAGCCGGCGTGCAGGTGATTACCGGTTATCCCGGTACGCCCAGCTCCGAAATCGTCAAGACCAGCGCCGAGCTGTATGGCGATGAGGTCTATGTGGAGTGGTCCACCAACGAGAAGGTCGCTCTGGATGCCGCCGCCGGTGCCGCCTACAGCGGCAAGCGCACCATGACCACCTGCAAGCAGGTGGGTATGAACGTGCTGAGCGAGGCCCTGATGTACACCTCCTACACCGGTGCCGAGGCCGGCATGGTGGTGGTCACCTGTGATGACCCTGGTCTGTTCTCCTCTCAGAATGAGCAGGACAACCGCTTCTACGCCATGCTGGCCAAGGTTCCCATGCTGGAGCCCGCTGACAGCCAGGAGGCCAAGGACTTCATGAAGCTGTCCTACGAGATCAGCGAGAAGTTCGACGTTCCTGTTCTGTTCCGCAGCGTCATGCGCATCTCCCACTGCAAGACCGTCTGCGAGCTGGGCGAGCGCACCGAGAACCCCAAGCACCTGGATAAGTTCCCCCGCAACCTGCCCAAGTACAACTGCACCGCTATGTATGCCGTGCCCATGCACGCCCATATCGAGCAGCGCCTGAAGGACATGGCCGAGTACGCCGAGACCCTGCCCATCAACCGCGTGGAGATGGGTGACACCAAGCTGGGTATCGTCACCAGCGGCATCTGCTACAGCTACGTCAAGGACGTGTGGCCCAACGCCTCCATCCTGAAGCTGGGCATGACCTATCCTCTGCCCCAGAAGATGATCAAGGACTTCGCCTCCAAGGTCGACAAGCTGATTGTGGTCGAGGAGCTGGATCCGTTCCTGGAGAACCAGCTGAAGATCATGGGCGTGGACTGCATCGGCAAGGAGTACTTCCCTCCCTGCGGCGAGCTGCTGCCTGAGACCCTGATGGACATCGCTCTGGAGAAGGGCCTGCTGGACAAGGATATCCGTGCCAAGGCCGCCGAGCCCCATGAGCTGCCCGCCCGCAGCCCCGTTCTGTGCGCCGGCTGCCCCCACCGTTCTACTTATTATGTCCTGGCCAAGCACGACGTTGCCTGCACCGGTGATATCGGCTGCTACAACCTGGGCGCTCAGCCCCCCTTCCGTGCCCAGCACACCATGGGCGCCATGGGTGCCTCCATCGGCCAGCTCCACGGCATGTCCATTGCCGGCGTCGAGGTGGGCTGCTGCACCATCGGCGACTCCACCTTCTTCCACTCCGGCCTGGCTCCTCTGGCCAACATGGTCCACAACGAGAGCCGCGGCTGCGTGATCATCATGGATAACTACACCACCGCTATGACCGGTCACCAGGATAACCCCTCCACCGATTACCGTGTGCTGCGCACCAACAAGGCCCGCAAGATCGAGATTGAGCCTCTGGTCCGCGCTCTGGGCGTAAAGATGGTCAAGACTGTCAACGCCTTCGACGTCAAGGAGGTTGAGGAAGGCCTGAAGGAGTGCCTGGCCTATGACGGTCCCTCCGTTCTGATCACCTCCGGTGCCTGCTTCCAGATCCACAAGAAGATCGAGCGCATCTTCGAGGTCAACACGGACAAGTGCATCGCCTGCCAGCAGTGCTTCAAGGCCGGCTGCCCTGCCATCATGATCTCCGATGAGGTCAATCCCAAGACCGGCAAGCACAAGAGCCGGATCGATCCCACCCTTTGCGCCGGCTGCAGCGTCTGCTCTCAGATCTGCCCGGTGAAGGCTATCACTGTGAAGGAGGCTTAATCGATGAAAAATATTAACTTTTTGATCGTCGGTGTCGGCGGCCAGGGCACTATTCTGGCGTCTGACATTCTGGCTGAGGTCGGCATGCTGGCCGGTATGGACTCCAAGAAGTCCGATAACATGGGCCTGTCCGTCCGCGGCGGCTCCGTTTCCTCCCATATCCGCTGGGGCGACAAGATTGGTTCCCCCCTGTCCATGCCCGGCACCATCGACATCCTGATGGCCTCCGAGCCTCTGGAGGGCATGCGCTCCCTGCACTTCCTGCGCAAGGGTTCCACCATCGTGGCCAATACCTACCGTGTTCCCCCCATGCTGGTGTCCACCGGCCAGGCTGAGTATCCCAGCGTGGAAACCATCGACAAGGCCATGCACGACGCCGCCGACAAGGTCATCGCCTATGACGCCACTGCCATCAGCCTTGAGGTCGGCAACGTCAAGACCATGAACATTGTCCTGCTGGGCACCATCTCCACCCTGACCGATGCCCCCGTGGAGCTGTGGGAAAAGGCCATCACCAAGTACGTACCTGCCAAGGCTCTTGATAAGAACCTCAAGGCCTTCCATGCCGGTAGAGAGAAGGGTTAACGCTATGAAAATTATGGTCATCAATCCTAACTCCTCCAAGCATATGACTCACCACTTGGACGAGGTTTTACAGGCGATCAAGGGACCGGACACTGAGCTCACTGTCTGCTGTCCCGAAAATGGCCCGATGGCCATTGAGAGCGCCTATGACGAGGCTATGTGCCTGCCCGGTCTGCTGCCCTTGGTGCAGCAGGCGGAGAAGGACGGCTATGACGCCGTGATTCTCGCCTGCTTCAGCGATCCTGGTTTGGAGCAGGCCCGTGAGCTGGTCAACATTCTGGTCTGCGGCATTCAGGAGGTCGCTGTCCATGTGGCCGCTATGATGGGCGCCAAGTTCAGCATCCTCACCCTCAACGCTGAGCGCGTGCCCAGCAAGGAGAAGGATATCTACCGCTACAAGGTGGAGCGCGGCCTCGCCAGCGTCCGTCCCATCGGCCTGAGCGTGGCGGAGTCCGACGAGAACCCCGATCTGGCCCGTGCCAAGATCAAGGCCGTGGCCAAAACCTGCGCCGAGCAGGATGGGGCCGAGGTGGTGGTTCTGGGCTGCGCCGGTATGGCCGGCTATGCCGAGGACGTCAAGAAGGAGCTGGGCCTCGAGGTCATCGACCCCTCCTCTGTGGCTCTGAAAGTGGTGGAGGCGCTGGTCGCCTGCGGCATCAAGCCCTCCAAGCGCGGCCTGTACGCCTATCCCCCCTCCTTTGTCCGCGAGGGCAAGGTGAAAAAGGGCGGCTGCTGCGGCTGACGCATCCGAAATACAATCCAAAAATGGGCATGATACCATGCCCATTTTTGGATTTTCACAGAGAATTTTTTCTCTCTTTTTACCAGATGTGGCTTGAAAAAATAGCCCATTGTGATATGATGTTACTATCGATTGTAGCGGTGTGGCCCGGGCGGCTTTTGGGCTTTTGTCCCACGCGCTGACGGCGCGGCAATATGCACTGCATAATGCCTGTGATACAATTTTCGTCCTTTACAGCCTGCCCTTCCATCCGCTATCATAGACCTATCATCATATAACCGAAGGAGGAACAGACATGAATTTTGCAGAGTTCAAGGGGATGGACATCCTCAACGGGTATCAGTTCACGAATCAGCAGCTGGATACC
>CAJFUI010000170.1 GCA_904420145.1 uncultured Oscillospiraceae bacterium | reverse complement strand
TGTTGCCGCCGGAGCAGGCGGTCATCGTAAAGGCCATCAGCGCGGTCAGCAGCAGGGCAAAAAATCTCTTCATTGGTCAATCTTCCTTTCTTCACAAATGAAACAAAAACGACCACAGCGCATGACGCCATAGTCGTTTCCAATCTGAAAAGCCAAGTATGGAAAGAACGATAGCACTCCACGCAATGTGACAGTCGGCGAGATCTTCTCCCGCCGCCCAACAGAGTGCCGCTGCAGCCGGCCCCCCATTTCGGCGAAGCACCCTTTCCCCCCGCTTCCTCGGCAGCTGAATACCTCCGCGGGAATACTGATGCGCTTCGCGCCTCTATCATCTTTGATTGGGGCACATTATACCATGCCCTTTCCCCCTTGTCAATCCTTTCCAAGCCAAGAAGCAGGCGAAAAAATGCCGTTTCTTTGTCCAAAAGAGCAAAAATTTGCCGCCGCTCCGTCTATTTCCCAACTCTCTTCCACTTGGACGGCAACGGCGATGCGCGGCCTTGCGCAGCGTCCTTTCCCCTTCTACCGCAAAACTTTCCGAAGCGGCTCCTCACCAGCTGCCGGGAAAAGCCGCCGGACATGCTCATAGATTTTCTTCTGGGAGGCGGCTGGATCCTCTCCGTAGCCGGCGGTTACCGCCCCATAGCCCCACACCGTCTCCGGTCTCATATAGACAGAGACGGGCATGCCGTACGCCTGTCCCCGCCGGTTGACCTTACGCCGGAAGTCCCGGATCACCAGATAGGTCTCCATCTGCAGCGCGGTGACCACACCGCTGAAATTTTTCTCCCCGATCTTGCCAAAGCCGGCCTCACCCTTGAGCTGGAGGGCCGTCCACTCTGTCTCCCGCTCAAAGCAGTCCATGATCTTTTTCTCCCGGGCGCTGGCCAGCTCGTCGTCCCACCGGGCGTCGAAGTCGTAGCCGTCCCGCCGGTAGTTGGCGAAGACCGGCAGCCATGGGAGGCTGATAAAGCCCGCCTTCCCGCCGAAGAACTTGCCGTAGGCCACCTCAGCGTCTCGGGCGGCGAGGACCCGCCACTCCCAGGGATCCCGCTCTATATCCCCGGTCCACCAGAACAAATCGGCAGTCTGCTCCTCCACGGAAAAGCCGTCAATCTCATTTTTAAACAGGGGCAGAAACCCCACCTCATTAATCCGCCCGATCAGCTCCTGATAGGTGCGGATACATGCCGGGTCGTTCCAGTCTCTGCCCCGCATGATCCACACGCCGTTCTCCACCGCCATATGCGCCGCCTCCCTCTTTTTGCGGGACCTGCCCGCCGTCGCTTCTTTTTAATGTATAGTATAACACGAGTTCTCCTCCGCCGCCACTCCCTCCTATCGCCTTTCCCGCGTATGTTTCCACACCATCCGCTGGGAATGGGTTAAGATAGAGCAAGCCCCGCCTCCGGCGGGGCTTGCTCAGCTTGTCGAAAAACCTCGTAGAGTTTCGCCGCCGCAGCGGCGAAATCGAGTGAAATTCGTTTTTCCCGGCGACATGTGCGGCGGGAAAAACACTTCTCGGCCCACCGCAGTCTTTTGTCGGAAAAGTCCTTGGGCCTTTGCGCCAGTCGCAGGCCCCGCCAGAGGCGGGACCTGCTCTTTGTTTCATCTTTATTCTAAATACGCACACCCTCAAATTGGCTGTTGTACAGCTTGGCGTAGAAGCCGTCCTTGGCCATCAGGGTCTCGTGGCTGCCCTGCTCCACAATGTGGCCGTTCCGCATGACCAGGATCACGTCTGCCTCCCGGATGGTGGAGAGCCGGTGGGCCACGATGAAGCTGGTCCGCCCGGCCATCATCTGGCCGAAGGCGTCCTGAATCTTCAGCTCCGTGCGGGTGTCGATGGAGCTGGTGGCCTCGTCCAAGATCAGCATGGGGGGCAGGTAGAGCATCACCCGGGCGATGCACAGCAGCTGCTTCTGGCCCTGGCTCAGGTTGCCGCCGTCCTCGCTCACCACGCTGTCATACCCGCCGGGCAGGCGCATGATGAAGCTGTGGGCGTGGGCCCGCTTGGCGGCGGTAATAATCTCCTCCTCGGTGGCGTCGGGCTTTCCGTAGGCGATATTCTCCCGAATGGTGCCGGACTTCAGCCAGGTGTCCTGCAGCACCATGCCGTAGCTGCGGCGGAGAGAGCGGCGCGTCAGGCCGCGGATCTCCCGGCCGCTGACGGAGATGGCCCCGTCAGCCACATCGTAAAAGCGCATGAGAAGGTTGATGAGGGTGGTCTTACCGCAGCCGGTGGGCCCCACAATGGCGATGTGCTGCCCCGGCTTCACCTGGAGGTTCAAGTCCTCGATCAGGGGGCGCTCCGCCTCGTAGCGGAAAGCCACATGGGCAAGCTCCACCGCGCCTGTGACCTCCTGGGGCTGCAGATCGTAGGCATCGGGGGCGTCGGGGGTCTGCTCCGGCTCATCCAGCAGCTCGAAGAGCCGCCCGGCACAGGTCAGGGCGTTCTGCAGCTCCGTCACCACCCCGGAGATCTCATTGAAAGGCTTGGTGTACTGGTTGGCGTAACCCAAAAAGCTGGACAGCCCCCCCACGGTGATGCCCCCCCTGACGGCAGACAGCGCCCCGAAGAGAGCCACGCCGGCGTAGACCATGCTGTTGACAAAGCGGGTGGTGGGGTTGGTGAGGCTGCTGTAGAACACCGCCCGGAGGCTGGCAAACTGGAGGCGGTCATTGATCTCATCAAAGGTTTGGATGATGTTCTCCTCCTGATGGAAGGCCTGCACCACCTTCTGCCCGTCGATCATCTCGTTGATGAGGGCCGTCTGCTCCCCTCGGACCTGACTCTGGCGGCGGAAGTACTTTTCACTCTTATAGGCGATGAAGGCCGCGGTGACAATGCTCAGGGGGGTGATGACGATGACCACCAGGGCGATGGGCACGTCAATGTACAGCATGAAGCCCACGGTGCCGAAGATGGTTAAAATCCCGCTGAAAAGCTGGGTAAAGCCCATGAGCAGCCCGTCGGAGAACACGTCCACATCCGCGATCACCCGGCTGACCAAATCACCGGTGGGGTGGCCGTCTAAATACTTCAGGGGCAGCACCTGAATCTTCGCGATAGCCGCGTTGCGCAGGTCCCGGCTGACGCAGAAGGCCATGCGGTTGTTGCACTCGTTCATGCCCCACTGGGCCGCCGCCGTGACGGCTACGGAGAGGGCGATGACGCCGAGGATCTCCGCCAGGGCGGCAAAGTTCACCTGCCCGGCCCCCACCATCTCGTCGATGGCGTTGCCGGTGAGAATAGGCACTACCAGCTGGGTGCCCACGCTGGCCGCCGCCAAGACGAGGCTCAGCAGCAGAAAGGCCCAGTAGGGCCGGATGTGCCGCAGTACCCGGCGCAAGGTGTCCGCAGAGACGCCCTGTCCCTTTTTTCCTCCTTTTCCGTTCATGCGCTCTCGCCCCCCTTCTGAAACTGGCTGTCATAGATCTCCTTGTAGACTGGACACTTCTCCAGCAGCTCCTCATGGCGGCCAAGGCCCGCCTGACGGCCGTCCTCCAGCACTAAAATCTGATCGGCGTGCTGGAGGCTGGAGGTGCGCTGGCTGACGATCACCACCGTCATATTCCCCGGCAAAGCGCCCAAGGCTTTACGCAGAGCAGCGTCGGTGGCGAAGTCCAGGGCGCTGGCGCTGTCGTCCAAAATCAAAATCTCCGGTTTCCCCACCAGGGCCCGGGCGATAGTCAGCCGCTGCTTCTGTCCGCCGGAGAGGTTGCGCCCTCCCTGCTCTACCGGTTCATCTAAGCCGAGGGGCTTTTCCCGGACAAAGTCCGCCGCCTGGGCCGTCTCCAAGGCGGCCCATAGCTCCTTGTCGCTGGCGGCGGCGTTGCCCCAGAGGAGGTTGGAGCGGATGGTGCCGCTAAAGAGCTGGGGGCGCTGCATCACCACCGCCGCCGCGTGCCGCAGCTGGGCTTGCGGATATTCTTTTATATCCCGGCCAAAGAGCCGCACCTGGCCGTCGGTGGCGTCGTAGAACCTGGGGATCAGGTTCACCACACTGGTCTTCCCGCTGCCGGTGCCGCCGATGATGCCGAAGGTCTCCCCTCGGCGGAGGGTGAAATTGATGTCATGAAGGCTCTCCCCATCAGCCCCAGCGTAGGTCAGGCCCACTGAGGAAAAGGATACCGCCTCCTCCCCGGTGAGGGGCAGCTCCTCAACGGGAAAGGTCATCTGCGGCTCCAAATCCAGCACCGCCTGGACCCGGCCGGCACAGGCGAGGGCCTTGGACACCAGCACAATGGTGTTGGCCAGCTTGATGAGCTCCACCAAAATCTGGCTCATATAGTTGACCAAGGCATAGACATCGCCGCTGAGCAGCACACCGCCCTCCACCTGCTGGGCCCCCACATAGAGCAGGGCCACCACAGCCAAATTGACTACCACATAGGTCAGAGGGTTCATCAGGGCCGACAGGCGGCCCACCCGCAACTGGATGCGGGTCAGCTCCTCGTTCTCCTGGCAGAACTGCCGCTCCTCCTCGTCCTCCCGGCCGAAGGCCCGGACCACCCGCACGCCGGTCAGGTTCTCCCGGGTCAGGCGCAGCACGTGATCCAGCTGGCCCTGGGTCCGGCGGTAGAGGGGGCTGGTCAGACGCATGACGCCAAATACGATCAGCGCTAAAATGGGCACCGCCGCCACAAAGATCAGCGCGGCGCGCCGGTCGATGGTAAAAGCCATGATCACACTGCCGAAGACGATAAAGGGCGAGCGCATGAACAGCCGCAGAAACATGTTCACGCCGTTTTGCACCTGGTTGATGTCGCTGGTCAGCCGGGTAATCAAGGTGCTGCCGCCAAGGGTGTCCATCTGAGAAAAATCCAAGGTCTGGATATGGGCAAAGAGGGCGTGGCGCATGGCGGAGGCGCAGCCGATGGCCGCCTGGGCCGCAAACCACTGGGCCGTGATGGCGGAGGCCAGTCCCACTGCCGCCAACCCCACCAGCACGCCGCAGCGCTGCAGGATATAGGGCACGTCCCCCCGGGCGATCCCCTGGTCGATGATGTCTGCCACCACCAGCGGGACAAACAGGTCAAATAGGGCCTCCAGCAGCTTAAACAGCGGTGCCAGGACGCTCTGGCAGCCGTAGCCCTTCAAAAAGCGCGTCCACCCTTGTCGCCTCTTTTGCTTCACACAGATTCCTCCTTCATGTCTCACTTCGACTATTTTACCACCTCTCTTGATATATGCAATTCATTATATTAAAATAGGACTTATATAAAAAAAATATAAGAGGTGAAACTATGGACCTCAAACAAATCCGGTATTTTGTCACCGTGGTGGAGGAGGGCAGCATCAACACCGCCGCCCGGAAGCTCCACATGACCCAGCCCCCGGTGAGCAAACAGATGCAGCTGCTGGAGGCGGAGTTGGGGTGCACCCTCTTCCTCCGGGGCAGCCGGCCCCTTGAACTGACTCCGGAGGGGAAGGTGCTCTATGAGCGGGGCGTCAGCCTGCTGGCCATGGCCCAGGGTACGGCCCAGGCGGTGGCGGAGTGCCGCAAGGTCGGCACGCTGCGGCTGGGATTGGTCAGCAGCGTCAGCGAGATGGCCGCAAAGCGTTGGATCGCCCCCTTCAGCCGCAGACACCCGGGTATCTCCTTTGAGCTCTATGAGGCCAACACCTATCAGCTTCTCGAGCAGCTGCGGACCAGAGCCTTTGATCTGGCCCTGGTCCGCACGCCCTTTGCCAGTCGGGGTCTCTCCTGCTACGTCCTGCCGCCCAAGCCCATGCTGGCGGTGTGGCGGCCCGGCAGCTTTCCCCTCTCCGCCAGCCAGCCCTTTCTCCATTTGGAGCAGCTTGCGGAGGTCCCGCTGGTGCTCTACCGGCGCTGGGAGCATTTGGTGGAGGAGGCCTTCAGCCGCGTCGGGCTTCGCCCCACGGTTTTGGTCCGGGATGAGAGCGCCCGGACCTGCCTGGCCCTGGCGGAGGCCGGGATGGGCGTGGCCATTGAGCCGGACTCCATGGGGGAGCCGGCCCGGGGGGCGGGCCTGCAGGCATGTCCCATCGACGCGCCGGTGCTCCACAGCAGCATTGCCCTGGTCTCCGGGGAGGGCGGCTGCGACACGGCGGCAGGGCGGGCCTTCTGGGACTTTTTCCGGCAGGAGGCGGACGCCTGAGGGAGACGCCGCCTCCCTATGATCCCGCGCCGCGGCGCCTATCCCCCATTCTTTGCCATACCTTGGCGAATCATTGGGAAAATCCTATTGACGAAGCCAGTCTTTGATGGTATGCTTTATTTGAATGTAAAATTCTTGTAAATGTTTTGTTAAATTTTGGGATAAGTGGTGGAGTCTGTGTCATAGGGATCGCCCCAGCCGCGTCTCTATTGATTCCCAGCATCTGACTGCAAGGGGGGCTTTGCCCTTTTCTTTTGTGGATGGCAGGACTTCGATCAGGGAGGTCCTGCCGCTTTTTCTTGATTTGGGAGAGGAGATTTTTATGGACGTATCGCTCTCGTATTTTCTGCAGGCTATGTTTTCCAGTCCGGTTCTGCTGGTCACCGTTCTGCTGACTCTGGGCGTGATCTTTGTCAACGGCTGGACCGATGCGCCCAACGCCATCGCCACCTGCATCACCACCAGGTGCATGGGGGCCCGGCAGGCCATTATCCTCAGCGCCGTCTTCAACTTCTTAGGGGTGCTGATCATGACCCATATCAACAGCGCCGTGGCCTCCACCATCAGCAACATGGTGGACTTCGGGGAGAACACGCAGGAAGCTCTCATCGCCCTGTGCGCGGCGCTGTTCTCCATCGTGGTCTACAGCGTGGGCGCCTCCTACTTCGGCATCCCCACCAGCGAGAGCCACAGCCTCATCGCCGGCCTCACCGGGGCGGCCATCGCCATC
>CAJFUI010000169.1 GCA_904420145.1 uncultured Oscillospiraceae bacterium | reverse complement strand
GCCAGCCCCGCCGTGCCATTTTGCATAGGTAGGCCGCCACAGCCTCCCCCTCCATGGGGGCGAAGAACCACAGGCGATAGGTGTGCTTCACGGTGATTCCTCCTCTCGTTTCTCCACTACAGAACAATAGTCCGCGTATAAAAGCCGCAGGCGCTCCGCCTCCTCCCGCAGCCGCCGCTCCCCCCGCTCGGTCAGCCGGTAGCGCCGCTTCCGTCCGTCGGGGGTTCCCTCGCTGATCCACTCCTGCTGCAGGAAATCCTCCAGCAGGGTGTAGAGGGTGCCGGGGCCGATCACCACCCGCCCGTCGGTGAGCTGCCGGACAGCCTCCATCACATCCACGCCGCAGCGCTCCTGCCGCAGGCACAGGAGAATGTAAAACATCTGCTCCGTCAGCGTATGAAATTTCTCCCGGGCCAACCGTATCACCCCCCGCTGTGGAAAGATGCTGCAAATATTGATATTCGATATTCCTTGGTCTCAGGATATCATCGAATATCGATATTGTCAAGATGGAGGGTAAAAAAGCATCGGCAGCACCTAAATAAAGGGTGCTGCCGATGGGCAGGCTGTTTCGAAAAGCGCTTTGTGCCTTTCTAAGCCCTCTTGCCATCAGAAGAGGCAGAGCTGCTGGGCCTCCGGCTCCTTTAATCGGGCGGCGCGCTCTCGAGCGACGCTCGCCGGCAGGTCCGTAAGAAAGGGGGAGAGGGGCGGCGCCCCGGTGAGGATCAGCTCCTCCTTGGCCCGGGTCATCCCCACATACAGGAGCCGCCGCTCCTCCTCCGGGTCTGTGGGACGGCTGCGGGACTGGAGGGGCAGAACCCCCTCCTTGACCCCGGCGACGAACACGGCGGGGAACTCGAGGCCCTTGGCGGCGTGGAAGGTCATCAGATGCACGGCGCCGGACTCCCAGCCCCGCCCGGAGGCCCGGCGGAGGTCGGCCTCCTCCCCTAAAGCGACGGCGCTCCACAGCTCCTGAAAGCTTCCATAGAGGACCGCCGTGCCGCACAGCTTTTCCAGTGCGGGGGAGCCGCCGTACTGGTCCATCCAGTGCTGGATCACCTGATAGGGCTTCTCCCGCTCTAAAATCGGCCGGTAGGTCTCCATCCGGTCCAGCCACGCCTCCATGTGGCCGTAGCCGCGGACCGCCTCCCTCAGGGCCTCCGGGGAAGGGGACTGGGCGCAGGCGCGCTGGGCCTTTTGGATCAGGTCCGCCGGGCAGTCCCACAGCAGACGGAGGGCGGTCTCCAGAGCGGCGGTGTCCTCCGGCGCTTGGAGGGTGCGGAAAAAGGCGAGGACGCCCCGGACCTCATCGGCGTCAAGGAAATCTTCCCGGCCGCTGACGAGACAGGGGATGTCGTCGTGCTGGAGGCATTTTTCCATGAGATTTAGCTGCCGGTGGGTGCGGCAGAGGACGGCGATGTCGGAGAAGGCGTAGGCGGCGCCCTCCCGCCGCAGCTCCTGCGCCTCCAGCATATCCACGCCGCCGGTCATGCGGCCGATCTCCTTGGCGATGAAAACGCCCTCGGCAAAATCGTCTGACGCCTCCACAAGCCGCACCGCCGGACCGGAGGGACGGCTGGGGGTGAGGGTGCGCGGTCCGCCGGGATTGCGGGAGATCACCGGCAGGGCAGCGCTGAGAATCTCCGGGGTGGAGCGGTAGTTTTGGCGCAGACGGATGGTCCGGGCGCCGGGAAAGTCCTCTATGAGGCGCTGGAAGCAGCGGCCGCTGGCTCCCCGGAAGCCGTAGATGGACTGGTCGCCGTCGCCGATGACAAAGAGGCTCTCGGCCTTTGCGCTCCACCCTTGGAGGAGGGCGTATTGGACGTCATTGATATCCTGAAATTCGTCTACCAGCAGGTGCCGTATCCCCGGCAGGCCGGCGGAGGCGATGGGGAGGGCCGCCAGGAGCAGATCGTCGAAATCCAGCGCCCCCAGCTCCCGCAGGCGGGCGCAGTAGGCGTTGTAGAGGGCCTCCTCTAAGCCTGCCTCCTCCAAGCTCATGCCATTTTTCGCTTGGGAGACCTTTTGGAGCAGGGCTCTTCCGTCGCCGGCGCTCCCGAAGGCGCGCAGCACGTCCCGGGCCGCCTCCAAGGCGTCGGTGGGGCTGAGCAGGCGGACGTCTCCCAGCTGCTTTAAGCAGATGGCGTGGAAGGTGCCGATGGTCATGGCGGCGGCCTTTTTGCTGCCCAGCCGCGCCTCTAAGCGCCGGCGCATCTCCATAGCGGCCTGATTGGTGAAGGTGACCGCGGCGATCTCCCCCGGACGGACGCCTCGGGATGCCGCTAAGTGGACGATGCGCTCCACCAAGGTCCTTGTCTTGCCGGTGCCCGGCCCGGCCACTACAGCCATTACCCGCTCCTCAGCGGTGACGGCCTCCTGCTGCTCGTTGTTGGACACTTCCGGAATAGGAACGGGAAGGGTGACGGCCTTGTCCTTGACCTGCCGCAGCTCTTTGGGCTTTGTCCGCTTCCGGGGGAGGGCCTCCGCGCCAAACAGGGAGAGCTGCCCGCCCAGCCGCTGGATCTCGCCGGGGCTCAGCAGGGAGATGACGCCGTACTGCCCGTCAAAGCCGGGGCGGCGCTCCACCTCCCCGGCCCGGAGGCGGCGGATGCCCTCCGCCACACAGGGACCGGCCACCTGCTCAATGTCCGCAGCAGAGGTATCACGGAGGATGGAGAACTCGCTGCCGAGGGCGCGGAGCAGCGCCTCATAGCAGGCGAGGGTCCGCTTCCCGGCGGGGGAGGCGCCGGTTGAGGCGGCGATCACCTCACAGAGGGGGGCGAGGCGCTCAAAGGGCTTAGCTCCCTCCGGGCGAAAACCGGCGGGGCGGTCGGCGAGGGCCTCCACCCGGTGCTCAACCCCGATGGTGAGCTTTTTCCCGCACACCGGGCACACCCCGCCGTGCTCCGCCGTCTCCGCTGGAGTGAGACAGACGCCGCAGTTCCGGTGGCCGTCCAAGTGGTACTTGCCCTCCTCCGGGAAAAACTCGATAGTGCCGAGGAAGCCCTCCCCCGTGCGGATGGCGCGGCACAGCGCCGGGTAGGAGCAGCCGGCGTCAAGGAGGTCCGCCTCCCGGCCTAACTTCGAGGGGGAGTGGGCATCGGAGTGGGAGACGAGGGTGAGGTGGTCCAAGGCGGAGAGCCGCCAGTTCATGGGCGGGTCGGAGGAGAGTCCTGTCTCCACCGCATGGATATGGTCCGTCAGATCGCCGAAGCACTCCTCGAGGGTGTCAAAGCCGGAGAAGGCGCCGAACACGGAGAAGTGGGGCGTCCAGATGTGGGCGGGGATAAACTCCGCCTCCGGGCAGGTCTCCAAGGTCAGCTCCAAGAGGTCGCGGCTGTCCATCCCGAGGATGGGCCGGCCGTCGGAGCGGATGTTGCCCACGGCCTCCAGCCGCTTGGACAGGGCTTCTGCCGCCTCGATAGAGGGCAGGAGGATCAGGTTGTGGACCTTTCGGGTCTTATCGTGGCGCTTATAGATACAGCTGATCTCCCCGGTGACGATAAAGCGGGGGGCCTCGGCGCCTCCGGCGTCGGGGAGGCACAGCTCCGGCCGCAGGGTGTAGACCCCATCGCCGGCGCTGACAAGCTGCTCAGAGAGCTCCGCGCGCCAAGCGGGATGGGTGAAATCCCCGGTGCCGATGAGGCCGATACCCTTGCGCCGGGCCCACCAGTCCAGGTGGGACAGATCGCAGTCCCGGCTGGTGGCCCGGGAGAACCGGGAATGGATGTGGAGATCGGCGATATATTTCATAGAAGAGCCTCCTTGTCTGTGGACTCCTCCGTGTGGGAGAAGTCCGGGAAATAGCGGGCCATGTCCGCCGGCAGCGGCACCGTCCACCGGCAGAGCTGGCCGGTGAGCGGGTGGCGGAGGCGCAGCAGACAGGCGTGGAGGGCGGGCCGGCCGATCCGTGCCGGATCCTCCTCCCCGTAGAGCCAGTCCCCAAGGAGGGGGTGACCCACGGCGGACAGGTGGAGGCGCAGCTGGTGGGTGCGGCCGGTGCGGGGGATCAGGCGGAGCAGGGAGAGCCCCACGCGGCAGGACAGGGTCTCGTAGTCCGTTAGGGCGCTGAGCCCGTCGCCGCGGATGCAGCGCTTGATGGGGGAGTCCTCCGAGCGGGCGATAGGCAGGTCAATGGAGCCGGAGGGCGGCGAGAGGGTCCCAAGGGCGATGCCCCGGTACTCCCGATAGAAGTCCTCGGAGTGGAGCTGGCGGCGCAGCAGGTTGTGGACATACTGGCTCTTGGCCACCACCATCAGGCCGGTGGTGCCCCGGTCCAGGCGGTTGACCGGGTGAAAGACAAAGCCGGGGCCGAGATAGTGGGCGAGGCCGTTGGCCAAGGTGGGCTCCTCCGGTGCGAAGGAGGAGGGGTGGACGGCCAGAGGAGCGCCCTTGTTGATGACCAGCAGGGCCTCGTCCTCGTAGCGGATGTCCAGCGCCATGGGGATAGGAGGAATGCCCTCGGAGCCGGGGGCGTCCCTGAGGTCCACATAGAGCACGTCCCCCTCGGCGAGAATGGCGTTGGTGTAGACGCGCTGGCCGTTGCACAGGAGGGCACCTTCCCGGCGCTTCAGGCGGTTGAGCAGGGTGGTGGACACGCCCAGCTCCCCCTTGAGAAGGGCCTTTACGCTGCGTCCGGCCTGGGCGGCAGTGATGGTGATGGTCACAGGACTGTCCCCCCTTTTTGAGATTTTTTTCAGTATACCACTGAGCAGAGGGGAGGACAAGAGGCAGCGTGCTTTGCGCCCCATGGGTGCGGGGACTTTTGCCGCTTTCAGCGGCGGAGAGGTTTCGCCTCCCGAGGCGAGTGACTTTTTCCTCGGCAAAAAAGTCACCAAAAAGCCGCTTAGAACCTGCGGTTCTAAGGCCCCCCTCTCCACCGTTAGACTGTGTTCCCCTATCACCGGCGCGTGGGTGTCAGGAGGACAGCTTCTCCCGCCCTGGGCGTTACGCCCTGCTGCGGCGCAGCACTTTGCCTTTTCTGTCCCCAAGAGGAGCGCCTGCCGCGGTGGGACGCGGCAGTCTGCCAGTGTGCGAAAGCGATAGAACGCTGCACTATTGCCAACCACCGCAGTAGCCCTTAGCGCAGCGGAAAGGGCGGGTCCGGAGTAACCAGTCAATACAGTGTTCCACCGGGACTGACGGAACCTGAGAGACAAAGCTATTTTGCGATGCCCCTCAGCCTCCACCCAGTGCCGCGGGTTCTTAGGGCGCAGCCCTAAGTGGGCTTTTGGTTCCTTTTGGGCCATGCCAAAAGGAACCCG
>CAJFUI010000168.1 GCA_904420145.1 uncultured Oscillospiraceae bacterium | reverse complement strand
CGCCCCGCCTAAGCGGGGCGCTCCTCCTTGTTCAGAAAAGAAGAGAGGATTCTATTCTCAGGCCGCAGTGCCGCTGTAGCTGCTGCCAAAGAAACGGTTGAAGTACTCCCACGGATTGTAGGATCCGCTGCTGCCGTTCTGGGAGTTGTCGTTGCTGGGCGTCTGCTGCTGAGAGGTGGTCTCCGCGCTTTCAGGCTCGGTGCCGAAGGTCAGATGGGTGGTGTACCGCTGGTTGTTGCGGTAGTACTCCACGATCACGTCGTCACCGGCGCTGTAGCTCTTCTTGGCGGCGGTGAGGTCGTCCATAGAGGTGATCTCCGTGTCGTCAAGCTTGGTAATGATATCACCGGCAAGGAGTCCGGCATTGGCAGCCGCGCCGCCCTCCTCCACGGAGTAGATATAGACACCGGAGGAGATGGTGCTGTTGGGAATCATGCTGGAACTGAAGTTTCCGGCGCTGATGCCCAAATAGGGCTTGTTGGTGACATAGCCGTTGGTCATAATGTCCTCAATCATGGACACCACGTCGTCAATGGGGATGGCGAAGCCCAGTCCCTCCACGCTGGCCTCCGAGCTGGAGCTGCTGGAGAGCTTGGCGGACACGATGCCCACTACTTCGCCGTACATGTTGAACAGGGGGCCGCCGGAGTTGCCGGAGTTGACAGCGGCAGTGATCTGGATCATGTTAAAGGGCGTGCCGTCCACATTGATCAGACGGTCTGTGCAGGAGACGATGCCCTCGCTCATGGAGAAGGTCAGCTCGCCGAGGGGGTTGCCGATGACAGCTACGTCGTTGCCCACCTGCAGCTCACTGGAGTTGCCGATGACCACAGGGGTCAGCCCCTCCGCGTCGATCTTCAGGACGGCGATATCGAAATCCTCGTCGCCGCCGACGACGGTGGCGTCGTAGGTGGTACCGTCATACAGCGTCACGCTGACGCTGTTGCTGCCGTTGATCACGTGGTAGTTGGTGACAATGTAGCCGTCCTCCGTGATGATAAAGCCGCTGCCGGAGGAGGCCATGACGATGGCCTCCTGGCCCCAGATATTCTCTGTGGCGGAGGCGTTAATACTCACCACGCTGTTCACGGTGGAGGCGTAGAGCTCGGTGTAGCTGAGCTCTCTCGACCCGGTAACCGCTACAGGAGTGACCTCCGTGGCCTCTCGGTCGCTGAAGTAGACGTTGGTGCCGCCGTTATCACTGCTGCCGCCGATGACTCGGTTGGTGGCATAGCCCGCGCCGAAGGCGGCGCCGATCACTAAGGCACAGGCGAGGGCGCCTGCCACAATTTTCATCCCGCGGCGGTTTTTCTTCTTGGGGGGCTCCGGGGGCGTTACCGGCTCAACAGGCGTGTGGTTGAGCACTGGCGCTGTTTCCTCATTGTTGACAGGCTGGTTGAAAGATTCATATTCATTGGGATAATTCATCATAAAACAGACCTCCTTTATCCCCTAAAGCTTTCCTAATGATTTTCATCCATTCTTTTTGGAGGCTTCCCTCCCTTAATGTGATTGTATTGTACAAAAGCTTTGTGTCCAAAATATGAAGAAATTTTTCAAATACTTTGAACATTTAGTTGCTCAGCAAAAATATCCCGGGTATAATCAGATGGAACACAACGGAGAAGGGAGGAGGGGCGATTTGCTGCGGATCGAGGGAATTAAGCTGCGGCCCGGCGAGGAGGAGCGAAAGCTGTACCAAGAGGCGGCAGCGGCGCTGCGGATCGGCACAGAGGCCATCGAGAGCCTCCGGGTGGTGCGGAAATCCATTGACGCCCGGGACGGGGTGTTCCTTGTCTATTCTGTGCAGGTGGCGGTAAAAAATGAGGGGCGGGTTTTCTCCCGCATCCGGGACCGCCGGGTCAGCAAGGTGCAGCGGGAGCGCTACCGCCCGCCCCAGATGGTCCCGCCGCCGGCGCTGCCGCCGGTGGTGGTGGGTGCCGGGCCGGCGGGATTGTTCTGTGCCCTGCTTTTGGCTCAGGCGGGGGCCCGACCCATCCTCTTAGAGCGGGGGGCGTCGGTGGAGCAGCGGCAGCGGGATGTGGAGCGCTTCTGGCAGACCGGCCGGCTGCTGCCCTCCTCTAACGTCCAGTTCGGCGAGGGGGGAGCAGGCACTTTCTCCGACGGCAAGCTGAACACCGGTACTCGGGATCTGTGCCACCGCTATATCTTAGGAAAGCTGGTAGAGCTGGGGGCGCCGGAGGCTATCCTGACCGACGCCAAGCCCCATGTGGGCACGGACCGGCTGCATGTCGTGCTGAAGAACCTGCGCGCCGAGCTGCTGCGGCTGGGGGCGGAGATCCGCTTCGGCCACTGTCTGACAGAGATCGAAACCCGCGAGGGCGCGGCTGCGGCCGCTGTGGTGGAGGGACCAGAGGGGACCTACCGCCTTCCGGCGGCACAGATCGTGCTGGCCCTGGGCCACAGCGCCCGGGACACGGTGGAAATGCTCTATTCCATGGGCCTGGCTATGGAGCCCAAGCCCTTTGCCGTGGGGGTGCGCATCGAGCATCTCCAGCGGGAGATGGACGCCGTCCAGTACGGCGAATACGCAGGGCACCCGGCCCTGCCCCCCACCTCCTACAAGCTCTCCTGTCACCTGGGCAGCGGCAGGAGCGTGTTCAGCTTCTGCGTCTGCCCCGGGGGACAGGTGGTGGCGGCGGCCTCTGAGGAGGGACGGTGCGTCACCAACGGCATGAGCTGCTACGCCCGGGACGGGGAGAATATCAACGGCGGCCTGCTTGTAAACGTAACGCCGGCGGACTTCGGCAACGGCCATCCCCTTGGGGGCATCGCCTTCCAGCGGCAGCTGGAGGAGGCGGCCTTCCGCCTCGGGGGCGGGGATTTCCATGCCCCTGCCCAGCTGGTGGGGGACTTCCTTGCAGGGAGGGCCTCCACAGCCGCCGGCAGGGTGAAGCCAACCTACCGCCCCGGTGTGCGCTTTACGGACCTGCGCCGCTGCCTGCCGCCCTTTGTGGCGGAGTCCATAGTGGAGGCCCTGCCCCTTTTGGACCGGCGCATCCATGGCTTTGCCCAGCGCGACGCGGTGCTCACCGCGGTGGAGAGCCGCAGCAGCGCCCCGGTCCGCATCCTGCGGGATGAGAAGTATGAGGCGTCAGTCAAGGGGGTCTACCCCTGCGGGGAGGGGGCCGGCTACGCCGGCGGCATCATGTCCGCGGCGGCAGACGGCATCCACGTGGCGGAACAGATTTTGGAGGAACTGAGATGAGAAAAATTGCGGTGATGGACGACTACCTCTCTCCCCACCACAAAAAATGGCTGGGGGAGGCGGCGGGAAAGCTGGGCTTTTCCATCGACTACTACCCCACCGCCGCCGCGGCGCTGCCCTACATCGACCAGTATGAGATTTTCTTCGGCCACTCCTGTGTGGAGGTGATCCGGGCGGGGCGGGGGCTGAAGTGGTTCGCCTGTGTGTACGCGGGCATCGACCCCTACCGCGCCGACGAGGTCTGGGGCAACCCCAACTGCCTCTTTACCGCCTCCGCCGGGGCTTACGGCGTGGCCATCTCCGAGTATGTCATCATGGTGCTGCTGATGCTGCTCCACCGGATGCCGGAGTATGAGCGTCTGCGGGGGGAAAAGCGGTGGCAGCGCCTCTCCCCCATCCGCTCGGTCTACGGACTGCGGCTGACGGTGGTGGGCATGGGGGACACCGGCACCCAAGTGGCCCGGCGGGCCAAGGCCCTCGGGGCCACAGTGCGGGGGGTGCGGCGCAGCAAGTCCAAGGGGGGCGACGCCGCCTTTGACAGTGTCCACGGCACAGAGGAGTTGGACAGCCTTCTGCCGGAGACGGACGCCTTGGTGCTGTGCCTGCCCTCCACAGAGGAGACCAGGGGCCTCTTGGACCGCCGGCGGCTCACCCTGCTGCCCCGGGACGCCTATGTGGTCAACACGGGCCGGGGGTCGGCAGTGGATACCGCGGCCTTAGTAGAGGCTCTGAGGTTGGGACAGCTGGCCGGGGCGGCCCTCGACGTGGTGGATGTGGAGCCGCCGCCGGCGGACTCCCCCCTGTGGACGATGCCCAACCTGATTTTGACCCCCCACTGCTCCGGGGATATGGCGCTCCTCCACACCTGCGACCGGGTGGTGGAGATGTTCCTTGAGGACCTATCCCGCTACGCGGCGGGGGAGCCTCTCCTCCACACGGTGGACCGCCGCCGGGGGTATTGAGGGTACCTTTGGGCAGTGCGGAAGCGGAGGCTCTGTAAAAAGATAAGAGGGAGGCGG
>CAJFUI010000167.1 GCA_904420145.1 uncultured Oscillospiraceae bacterium | reverse complement strand
GTTGGAAACGGCGGTACAAAGCCCAAAAAGCGAGCGGAGACATTGGAAATTTCTGCTATTTTTCTTCCCGCCGCCGCGATTTTGCAGAATCTGTAAGAAGAGAGGGCTGCCCGAAGGCGCCCTCTCTTTTTACCGTTACAGGCCCAAGCCCGGGATATTCAGGCCGCCGGCCACGCCCTGCACGCTTTTGTTCATTGCCTCCTCCGCCTGGCGGAGGGCCTCATTGACGGCGGAGACCACCATATCGCACACCAGCTCGGCATCCTCCGGAGTAAGCGCCTCCGGGTCGATCGCCAGCTCCGTCAGCTCCTTCTTGCCGTTAACGGTAGCCTTGACGGTGCCGCCGCCCACTGTGGCGGTAAAGAGGGAGTTCTCCACCTCCTCCTGGGCCTTGGCCATGTCCTGCTGCATCTTCAGGAGCTTCTGCTGCATCTGGGCCTGCTGGCGCATCATATTGCCGCCGCCATAGCCCCCCATTCCCTTGGGAAAACCACCTTTTGCCATCGCTTGTTCTCCTTTATTTCACCTTAAAATTGTCAAACTGACTGCCAAAATTGATGAGATCGTCCAGCTTATCGCCGCCGGAGGCCGGCGCACCGCCCCGGGGCTTGGGCATCTCCCCCACGGTAAAGGCCACGGCAATGGGCCGGTCCAGCGCGGCGGAGGTGACCTCCTGCAGCACAGACTGCACCTTCACGTTGTGCAGCTGCTTCTCGGTAAAGTCGCTGCCGCAGACCACGGTCAGTAGATCCCCCTCCAGCTTCCCCCGGGCGCCGTCTAAAAAGGCCCGGTACATGGCCGGCAGACGGCCCTTGTAGGCGTCGATCAGCCGGTCCCATAGGTCCCCATCTGCCGCCCGGGCAGTTCCATCATCCGCTGGAACCGCCGTCCGCTCCGCCGCTGCGGGCATCGGGGCGGCGGCAAAGTCCTCCGGCGGGTCGGGTGTCTTAGGCGCCGGCGGGGCCTCCCAAGGCACATCGTCCATGATCGGCGCCGGCGGGGCCTCCCAAGGGATGTCGTCCATAATGGGAGAGGGCTCCGCGGCCGCCGCTTTTTGTTTTCTCCCGCCGGCAGGCGCCGCGGGGGCGGCGGTGGGCCGGGGATTTTTGGACAGCTGCTCCTCCAGCCGCTTCACCCGAGAGACCAAAGCGGTCAAATCCCCACACAGGCTGTCATCACACAGGCGCAGCAGACAGAGCTCCGCGTCGGTACGCCGGTTAGCGCTGAGAGAGAGCCCGGCGGCGGTGGACTGGAGAAGGGTGGAGATGTGGATCAGCCGCTGGGGGGAAGCAAGGGCGGAGAGGCTGTCCATGGCGGCAGCGTCATAGCCGCCGGAGAGCAGAGCCTCGCCCCCCTCTGGAGCGGTCATACGGATCAGCAGATCCCGGGCCAGAGTGGAGAGCTCCCCCAAGACGGCGGACACGTCCTTACCGCCGCCGTAGAGCTGGTCGAGGAGCAAAATCGCTGCCTTGGCGTCCCGGCGGAGGATGTGCTCCATCAGCTGGGCCGTCTGGAGATTGCCGGAGAGCCCTAAGACCTCCAGCACCTGATCCGCGTCGATGGTGCCGCCCACGGCGGCGCACTGGTCCAGCAGGCTCAAGCCGTCCCGCAGGGCCCCGTCGGACAGCCGGGCCAAAAGGTCCGCTCCCCCCGGGGTCAGGCCGATGTTCTCCTGCCGGGCCACATACAGCAGCCGGTCGGCGATGTCCCGGGGCTGGAGACGCTTAAAGGCGAAGCGCTGGCACCGGGAGAGAATGGTGGCGGGCACCTTATGGAGCTCCGTGGTGGCTAAAATGAAGATCAGATGGGCCGGCGGCTCCTCCAAGATCTTCAGCAGGGCGTTGAAGGCCGCGGTGGAGAGCATATGGACCTCGTCGATGATGTACACCCGGTACTTCACATGGGCGGGGGAGTAGATGGCCTCCTCCCGGAGGGCCCGGACGTGGTCCACGCCGTTGTTGCTGGCGGCGTCCAGCTCCAGCACGTCCAAGAGGCTGCCGTTGTCGATGCCGAGGCAGGACGGGCAGGCGTTGCAGGGGTCCCCGTCCACCGGGTGCTCGCAGTTGACCGCCTTGGCCAAAATCTTGGCGCAGGTGGTCTTGCCGGTGCCCCGGGTGCCGGTAAAGAGGTAGGCATGGCTCAGCCGCCCCTCGGAGACCTGACGGCGCAGCGTATCGGTGATGTGCTTTTGCCCGATGACGTCGGAAAAGGTCTTGGGCCGCCACTTGCGGTACAGCGCTTGATACATGGGCAGGTCTCCTTTCTGCAACATCCGAAATCCGGGGAAATTTGTCCCCGCATAAAACATAGAAAACCCCCGCGGGCATCCCCGTTGAGGAGTCGGCACCCTCGCGGCACATGGTGTTCCGCTTAATGCTGCTCGGTTCCCCGCCTGACATGGTTCACGGGCATCCATTGCGCGAGACC
>CAJFUI010000166.1 GCA_904420145.1 uncultured Oscillospiraceae bacterium | reverse complement strand
CTCAGCGGGCTGCTGCCCGAGGCGGACTTCCAGCGCATCTTCGGCCGGATCAAGCTGGAGCGGGAGCAGCTGGAGGCGAAACGGCAGGAGTTGGAACTGCGTCAAAAAAGCCCCGTCCGCAGTAAGGACAGGGCCAGGGAACTGGTACAGCGGTTCATCGAAACCGCCGGGGAGAGCCGGGAGCTGCTGGTGAGCCTCATCGAGCGGGTGGAGCTCACCGAGGACAAGGAGATCCTCATAAAATTCCGCTTCGCCCAGCTGGACGAAGCGGCGGAAAGCCAGACACCGCAAGGGATTGCGCCGTCCCACACGGCGTAAATTTCCGACGGAAATCGCTTACAATAGCCGGGGCGCTATGTATCGCGAATTGAAAAGCGGGCGCTGGAGAAGTTGAAGGCTGCGCTGGACGACATGGAGCGCCATACTGTACAATAGAAAAAATTGACAATACAAAAAGGGAGAAAATGGATAATACTTGACAAGATCATCAGGAAATTTGTATACTACAAGAAAAGCTGTGTCATTGATCCAAAGCCGCTGTCCAAAATTCTGTGTCCAAGAGAGACTGAGACCGAGAGGCGGAAGAATCGCGCTTGCCGCTATTTTTCGCTTTGGCGGACCCTTGCCGTTCAAGGACGGGATGTTGGGGTGACGTAGTGTGCCCAGCAGTATGGAAAACAGCAGCATTCTGTTTTCGGCAGGGAGGTTCGTTTATGTCAGCAGACAACATTCGCATGACCATTCAGGATATTGCTGACGCCGTCGGCGTCTCCAAGACAACTGTTTCCCGTTACCTAAACGGGCGGTACAACTATATGTCGGAGGAAACCCGTCGGCGAATTGAACGGGTAATCCGTGAGACAGAATTTCGCCCCAATAAGGCTGCGGGCAGCCTAAAGACCGCCCGCACGGACCTGATCGGGCTGGTGATCCCTGACGCCTCCAGCATGATGACGCCCCACCTGATCAGCAGCATCTGCGACGAGTGCACCGCCAACCGGCGCAAGACGATTGTGGTTTCCACCCATAACGATGAGGATAAGGAGCGGCGTCTGGTCAAGGAGTTGATTGCCCATCAGGTGGACGGCATCATTACCGCCACAGGCAGAAATTTGGCGTTGTACCGCCAGATTGATGAGAGCGGGATCCCGGTGGTGCAGACGGACTATCTGCAGGGAAACTCCCCCCTGGACGTGGTGCTGGTGGACCACTACAAGGGCTGTGAGCGGGCTGCCAACTATCTGATCGACCACGGCTTTCGCCGTATTGTTTTTCTGATCCGCTCCAGCAAGGATGGATATGGAACGTTTGCCCCCCGTGAGGAGGCAGTGCGGACGGTCTGCGCCGCCCGGTCCAGCGAGGGGGTATGGTTTGAAAAAATTCTGGTAGAGGACAGCGCTTTCGGTGATCCCAACCGCTTCCGTTGGGGACTGCAGAAGATCAATATGCAGCACAGGGAGCAGCCTACCGCAGTTTTTGTAGGGGAGGGCCTGCTGATGGGCCATGTGATCTGTGCCTTTTCCCAGATGCGGCTGAGCTTTTCCTCCCATTTTACCATCTCCGGTTACGACGACACCCGTGTGGCGGCTACCTGCGGCGCGGGGCACGCGCTGGTGCTCAACCAGCCTCTGATCCAGATGGGAACCATGGCCACGAGGATTCTTCTGGGCCGGATCGATCAGAATATGGAGTCTAAGGAGAAGGTCCGCTGCCTTTTAGACTGCACCATGACCATTCCCAAGAGCTTTGAGTGAGGAATCTCTCTAACATAAGAGGAGCCCCGCCGATTCGGCGGGGCTCCTCTTATGTTGTATGTAACGCGGAATAGGCTTATTTGCCCAGCAGCTTCTCCAGAGCGGCCAGCTTGATGCACACGCACAGCACCTTGATGGCGGACTCCAGCTCCTCCGTGGGAGGCAGAGTGGGGGCCACGCGGATGTTGCTGTCGTGGGGATCGTTGCCGTAGGGGAAGGTGGCGCCAGCGGCGGTCATGACCACACCGGCCTCCTTGCACAGGGCGAGGGTGCGCTTGGCGGTGCCGTCCATCACGTTCAGGCTCACGAAGTAGCCACCCACGGGGCGGTTCCAGTTGGCGATCTCCAGAGGAGCGATCTCGCTGTCTAAAGCGTTGAGCACCACGTCGAACTTGGGCTTGAGGATCTTGGCATGCTTCTTCATCATCTCCAAGACGCCGGCCTTGTTCTTCAGGAAGCGGACATGGCGGATCTGGTTCATCTTATCGAAGCTGATGGACTGGACATCCCACAGGTCCATCAAATACTTCATGTTGTCCACGCTGCCGGCCATGCAGGCGATACCAGCGCCGGGCAGGGTGATCTTGGAAGTGGAGGCGTACTCCATGACCATGTCGGCGTTGCCGTACTTGGCGGCCAGCCCCAGAATGTCAGGGAAGGGGACATACTCGCTGTCGAACTCGTGGACGCAGTAGGCGTTGTCCCACATGACAACGAAGTCCTTAGCGGCGGGCTTCATCTTGGCAATGCGCTCGATAACCTCCTGAGAGTAGATGCAGCCAGTGGGATTGGAGTACTTGGGCACGCACCACATACCCTTGACAGCCTCATCCTTGATGAGGTCCTCTACCACATCCATATCGGGGCCGTTCTCATCCATGGGGACATAGATCATCTCCATGCCGAAGGTGGCGCAGATACGGAAGTGACGGTCATAGCCAGGGGCGGGGCACAGCCACTTAACCTTGTCCAGCTTGCTCCAGGGCTTGTCACTGTGGAGCAGACCGTGGGTCATACCCTTGCTGATGGTGTCATACATCAGAGTCAGGCTGGAGCTGCCGGCGGCCAGAACGTTCTCAGCCTTGCAGCCAAGGATCTCGGCCCACAGCTCGCGGCAGCAGGTCAGGCCCCAGGGGGTGCCGTACTGGCGGGCGTCGTTGCCGTCGATGGGATCCATGCAGTCCTCAGGGGTCTTCAGGATGGTCAGCATGTCCATGCTCAGATCCAGCTGGGCGCGCTCAGGCTTGCCGCGGGCCATGTTCAACTTCAGGCCCATGCCCTTTAACTCTTCAAACGCCGCCTTTTCCTTGTCATACGCAGCTGTCAGCTCTTCCTTGGTCATTGTACGATAAGCTTTCATGGTAAACTCCTTCTCCAAATAATTATTTGCAACATTGAACGGCTTATCTCAAAATGCCGTTGTCAATCGCCTTGACAAAATGTCCTCTCGGATTGCCCACGATCTCGCCGTTCTCAGCGGTAGTTACGCCGCGGAGAATGGTCTTGACAGGCTTGCCCTTGAAGGTCCAGCCGTCGTAGGGGGACTGCTTGGTGCGGGAGTGCATCTGCTCCTGATGGAACACATACTCCTTGTCCATATCCACCACCACGAAGTCGGCATCGGCGCCGGGCTGCATAGCGCCCTTTACCGGATAGGTACCGAACATCTTGGCGGGCTTCTCGGAGAGAATCTCAACCAGCTTGTTGATAGAAATCTTGCCCTTGTTCACCGCGTCGATCAGCACCAGAGGCATGGTCTCGATGGTGGCGGCACCGGCAGGAGCATGCCACAGGTCAGCGGCCTTCTCCTCGGCGGAGTGGGGGGCGTGGTCGGAGCAGACGAAGGACAGCGTACCGTCCTGAATACCGCCCCACAGCTTATCCTGATCGTACTGGGTGCGGATGGGGGGATAGCCCTTTACCACGCTGCCCAGCTTGCTGGCCTCCACATTGGTCAGGGCCAGGTACTGCGGGCAGGTCTCACCGGTGACGGCCAAGCCCTCGGCCTGGGCACGGCGGATCAGATCCACACCGTCGCCGGCGGCCAGGTGCAGAATGTGCAGATGGGTGCCCAGCGCGCGGGACAGGGAGATGGCGGTCTCGATGATGGTGGTCTCACTGAAGGGAGGACGGGCCCGGAGCATAGCGTCATAGCTGGTGTCGCCGCTGGCCACTACCTCGGCGGTGAGGAGCTTGATGATGTCAAAGTTCTCGGCGTGGATGGCCACCATCTTGCCGGTCTCCTTGACGGTGCGGAAGATCTTGTAGATCTGGCCCACATCAAAGGGAGGAATGACGTCCTTCATGCCCTCCTCGTAGTTGTAGATCAGCTGGTACTCCTTGGAGATGGCGTAGCCCCAGAAGAACTTGAAGCCGACGACACCGGCCTCAGCCAGCTTGGGCAGCTCCTTGTTGTTCAGATCGCCGAGGCACAGACCCCAGACGCCGAAGTCGGTGTGGGCCTTGGGGGTGATGCACTCGATCAGGTCGTTCATCCGGTCCACATTGTAGATGGCCGGGTTGCAGTTGGGCATCTCATAGATGGTGGTGATGCCGCTGGCGGCGCCGGCGGAGGAGGAGTGGAAGAAGTCCTCCTTGTAGTGGGCGCCCTTGTAGCCATCGCGGGAATGGCAGTGGGTGTCAATGAAGCCGGGCATGACATACTTGCCGGCGGCGTCGGTGACCTCCACGGCCTCGTCGCCCAGGTTCTCGTTGGTGATGGCGCTGATCTTGCCGTCCTTAACGTAGATGTCGGCCTTATAGGTCTCATCTGCGGTGACGATAGTACCGTTTTTAATAATATGATCCCATTTCATAAGGCAAATTTCTCCTCTACTGCGGATTACTGGACTCTGCCGGTGATGAGGCCGAGGAGTGCCATGCGGAGGTACATGCCGTTGTGGGCCTGACGGAAGTAGGCAGCGCCCT
>CAJFUI010000165.1 GCA_904420145.1 uncultured Oscillospiraceae bacterium | reverse complement strand
TTCGCCTATCCCTTCCGCCGGTCCTTCACTAACTCGATCTTCCGCTTACTCTTATCATAATGTTGACGATATAATACGAATTTTGTTCCAATGACTTGGACCTGTTCGCTGCGGGTCAGGCGGCTGAGTTCCTCACAGGCCTCCCGGGCCGTGTACATGGAGTTCTCCAACACCCGGCACTTGATAATCTCCCGTGCGTTGAGGGCGTCGTCAGCCTGCTTGACCAGGTTGTCCGTGATGCCGTCCTTGCCGATGTGCACAATCGTATCGATGCTGTTGGCGATGCCGCGCAGCTGGGCGCGCTGTTTACTGGTCAGTTCCATATTGTTTTTCCCTTTATCTGTTTGAAATACTTTTTCCAGTTTTCTGCTGTAAGTCCGCGCCCCGTTTTTCCTCGGCGGCGGGTTTTCTGTGCTCCCGCGGGGTACGGCGCTTTTTGCCGCCTACCGGCGGCGGAGAGATTTCGCGCCCCCGGGCGCGAGGCCCTTTTCTCGCGCAAGAAAAGGGGACGTCCTCCGCGCTAAGAGCCGGGCTTTGCCCGGTTGCGCTCTGTATGCCTCGCTACGGCTCGGCAAAAGTGCGCTTAGAACCTATGGTTCTAAGAACTTCCTTGTTCCTGTTGAACTGTATCCCTCTATCACCGGTGCGTGGGTATCAGAAGGACTTAATCACCCGCCCCGGGCGTTACGCCCTGCTGCGGCGGAGCACGCAAGTTTTTCGCCCCCACCAGCAGCGCCTGCCGCGGTGGGATAGGGTGGTCTGTCCGTGTGCGAAATCGATAGAACGCCGCTCTCCACTCAACCGCCGCAGGAGCCCTTAGCGCAGCGGAAAGGGCGGGTACAGGACGGCAGTCCATTCCGTGCTGCACCCGGACTGCCGCATGCTGTGAGGCAAAAAATTTTTGCGATGCCCCTCAGTTCCCAGCCAGTCCATGGGGTTCTTAGGGGCTCTGCCCCTAAGCAGCGCTTTGGTTCCTTTGCCGCTGAGGGCAAAGGAACCCGCTCCGCAGAGCGGAATGGCCAGGGCAGAAAAGGCGGCCCTACTTCTGCTGCGCCAAGTACGCCTTCAGCTTCTCCTCGAACACCGCCAGCGCCTTCCCCCTGTGGGACACCGCCGCCTTTTCTGCAGGGGTCAGCTGGGCGTAGGTCTTTTTCAGCTGAGGCAGGAAGAACACAGGGTCATAACCAAAGCCCCCATTCCCCATAGGCACGAAGGCGATGGTGCCCGGACAGATCCCCTCCGCCTCGATCGTATCCCCGTTGGGAAAAATGCAGGCAATGGCGCTGATAAAATGGGCGGTACGGTTGGTCTGCCCCCGGAGATTCTCCAGCAGCAGGCGGTAGCGGCCCGCGTCGTCCAGCTCCGGGCCGCCGTAGCGGGCGGAGTAGACCCCCGGCGCTCCGTTCAGCGCATCCACACAGACGCCGGAGTCGTCGGCAATCGCCGGCAGGCCGCTGGCCTCCATCACCGCCTTTGCCTTCAGCATGGCGTTTTCCGCAAAGGTAGAGCCTGTCTCCTCCACCTCCACGTGGAGGCCCACATCCCCCTCCAGCACCACCTCAATGCCGTGGGCGGAGAGGATGTCGTTCATCTCCTTCAGCTTATGGGGATTTTGTGAGGCTAAAATAAACTTCATATTAGCGCAGACCTCCTAAGATCATCTTTTGTTTCTCCAGCAGCTCCCGGATTCCCTTGGCACACAGCCGCAGCAGCTCCTGCTGCTCATTGAGAGTGAAGCTGCGCCCCTCACCGGTGCCCTGCACCTCGATCAGCTCCCCAGCGTCATTCATGACGCAGTTGAGATCCACCATGGCCCGGCTGTCCTCCTCATAGCACAGATCCAGCAGCGCTCGGTCATCTACAATACCTGCGGAGACGGCGGCCACATAGTTTTTAATGGGGCTGCGGCCCAGCCAGCCCTCCTTCACCATCTTCTCGCAGGCCATGGCCATGGCCAAAAAGCCGCCGGTAACAGAGGCGGTGCGGGTGCCGCCGTCCCCTTGGAGCACATCGCAGTCCACGGTGATGATGCGGTCCCCAAGGGCCTTTAAGTCGATGGCCGCGCGGAGGCTGCGGCCGATGAGCCGCTGGATCTCGGCGCTCCGGGGACTGAGCTTGAGCCGGCTCACATCCCGCTTGCTCCGCTCCCGGTTGGCCCGGGGCAGCATGGAGTACTCCGCCGTGACCCAGCCGGTGCCCTCCGGCACATGGCGGGGCGCGCCGTCCTCCACGCTGGCACAGCAGAGCACCTTGGTGTTGCCGCAGGTAATGAGGACGCTGCCCTCAGGGAACTTCACAAAGTCTGTGACAATCTCAATGGGGCGCAGCTGGTCATACGAGCGCCCGTCGATTCGCATCATATCCATGATCTACCTTCTTTCTATATGCACAATGACTTGGTACATTCTATCATTTCTAATGTTATCTTTTCACCGTTTTTCGGCAGCGGCACCGCCGATAATCAGCAAGATCCCAAGGACAACGCAGAACCAGCAGAGCTCCATCTCCCCTGTCAATCCCAAAAATCCGCCGGCGATAAAAACCTCCGCCCCAACGACGACACAGGCCAAAACGGCCCGCTCCCGTCTCCCCTCGGCCAGCGGGGAAAGGGCAATATGCAGCAGAAACGCGCCTACCGCAGCGAAAATCCAGCCAAAATACTGATAGAGGCAGGCGGCAAGCAGCAGGCCGCCGAGGAAAAAAGCGGTCCCGCAGATGCTGCCGATCAGGGCTTGAAAATGCTTTCTCTCCATAGCTTTTTCCTCCCATATGTTGTGTTTCGTCCAGCTTTTTGCCGAGCCGCAGCAGGGAGACGGAAGATGCAGTGTGCAAAACGATGGAGCACCGCACCACCGCGGCCCGCCGCAGGAGGGCGTAACGCCCGGGTCCAAGACGGTGGTCAATACAGTGCTGCACCGGGACTACCGTGCGCTGGGCAGCCAATTCCCTCTGCGATGCCCAACAGCCCCCACCCAGCCCCCGGGGTTCTTAGGGGTTCGCCCCTAAGACAGTTTTTGCCTACTTTTGTCTGGTAACAAAAGTAGGTCGCCTCGGGAGGCGAAATATCTTCGTCGCCGACAGGCGAAAAAATCAGATGATCGCCTTGACATACTCCTTGGCGTCGAAGGGCTGGAGGTCGCCGATCCCCTCGCCGAGGCCCACAAATTTCACGGGTACGCCCAGCTCCCGGGCGATGGCGATGACAATACCGCCCTTGGCGGTGCCGTCTAACTTAGTGAGGATGATGCCGGTACACCCAGCCGTCTCCTGAAACTGCCGGGCCTGAATCAGGCCGTTCTGACCGGTGGTGGCGTCCAGTACCAGCAGCGTCTCAAGGGCCGCGTCGGGCACCTCCCGGTCGATGATCTTGCGGAGCTTGGCCAGCTCCGCCATCAGGTTGGCCTTGTTGTGCAGCCGTCCGGCGGTGTCGCAGATCACCACGTCCACCCGGCGGGCCCGGGCCGCCTGCAGCGCATCAAAAAGCACGGCGCCGGGGTCGGCCCCCTCATGCTGGCGAACCAACTCACAGCCGGCGCGGTCGGCCCAGATCTCCAGCTGGTCGGCGGCGGCGGCCCGGAAGGTGTCTCCCGCGCAGAGGAGAACCCGCTTGCCCTCCCCCTTCAGCCGGGCGGCCAACTTGCCGATGGAGGTGGTCTTGCCCACCCCGTTGACGCCCACCACCAGGATCACCGACGGCTGGGTGGAGAGGTTGAGCTCCTGATTCTCCATAGTCAGCTCCTCGGCTAAAATCTCCCGCAGGGCCTCCTTCACCGCCTCTTGACCGGAGATACGCTCCTTCTTCATCCGCCGGCGCAGAGTCTCCACCGCCTCCGTGGCGGTAGCCATCCCCACATCGGCTAAGATCAGCATCTCCTCTAACTCCTCGAAGAAGGCCTCGTCCGCCTCGCTGATGGAGCGGCCAAACACACTGCCTAAGTTGATTTTCTTCAGCTTATCCCAAAGACCCATGGTACCTCTGTCCTTTCCCTGCCGCCCTCCGCGGCGGCAACAATCTTTTCACAGCCCCAAGGGGGGCTGGCTTTTTTCCTTCTAAACTGCTTTTTCGTACACCGCAAACCTTTTGCCGCCGTCCCGCCGGCACTGGTTTTGTGCCCCTGCGGAGCACATCGCCGCAAGTGCGGCGTACAGGCGTTTTGTGCCCGACCGGTACAGGGATATTCCGCGCTGGCGGCGCGGGCCCCTTTTCTCACGCAAGAAAAGGGGCGAAAAGTACGCTTAGAACCTATGGTTCTAAGGACTCTCTTATCCCCGCCGGGGTTTGGGGAGGTTTCGCGCCCCCGGGCGCGAGTGACTTTTTCCTCGGCAAAAAAGTCACCTCCTCCGCGCTAAGAGCCGGGCTTCGCCCGGTTGCGCTCTGTATGCCTCGCTGCGGCTCGGCAAAAACGCCGCCTAAGAACCCATGGTTCTTGGGAATCTCCTTTTCCCTGTAGGACTACCTTCTTCTATCACCGGCGCCTGTCTGTCGAAAGGACAGCCGCACCCGCCCTGGGCGTTACGCCCTCCTGCGGCGGAGCACTTAGCGCAGCGCCGCAGCGTGAAGCAAACATGCCGGCGTCATGTTTGTAGCGTAGGTCCTGGCGGCCGTGCTGTGAGGAGAGAACTGACAGTAGAGCGAAACGGTAGGATATCAGTCTCCCGCTGCCCACCAGAGTAGCCCTTAGCGCAGCGGAAAGGGCGGGTACAGGATGAGAGTCATTCCAGTGCTCCACCGGGACTGCCGCACGCTGTACGGCAAGTACGTTTTACGACGCCTAACAATCCCCACCCAGTCTTTGGGGTTCTTAGGGCGCAGCCCTAAGCAGCGCTTTGGTTACTTTGCCGCTGAGGGCAAAGTAACCCGCGCCGCCAGCGCGGAATCTCCCCGTGCCCGCAGGGCACAAAAGCTTCCCGCGCCTGCTGGCGCGAAACCTCCCGCGGCAGGGACTGCCCCAAAAGGCCTGCGCCGAGGCGGCGAAACCTCCCCAAGCCTATTCGATCTTCAGCTCCTTGGCCATGTCGTTCAAATTGATGGTCAGCACCTTGCTGACCCCCTTCTCCTGCATGGTGATGCCGTAGAGGACGTCAGCCTCCTCCATGGTGCCCCGGCGGTGGGTGATGACAATGAACTGCGTCTTGCCGGTAATGCTGCGCATATATTTGGCGTAGCGCACCACGTTGGCCTCGTCCAAGGCGGCCTCGATCTCGTCCATCACCACAAAGGGAGTGGGATGGACCTTCAAAATGGCAAAATACAGGGCAATGGCCACAAAGGCCTTCTCCCCGCCGGAGAGGAGGGTCAGGGTCTTCAATGCCTTCCCCGGCGGCTGGACCCGGATCTCGATGCCGCAGTTTAGGATGTCCTCCTCGTCCTCCAGCTCCAGCGTGGCCTTGCCGCCGCCGAAGAGCTCGGCAAAGGTCTCCTGGAAGGAGGCGTTAATCAGCTGGAACTGCTCGGCGAAAATACCGGTCATCTCCTTGGTGATCTCCTCGATCACCCCAACGAGCTCCGACTTCGCCTTCTCCACGTCGTCCCGCTGTTCGGTAAGATAGGTATAGCGGGTGTTCACCCGTTCAAACTCCTCAATAGCGCCGAGGTTCACGTTCCCAAGGCCGCCCATCTCCCGCTTGAGCTCGCCAATGCGGCGGCTGGCCTTAGTCACGCTCTCGATCTCTATGCGCTGCTCCATGGCCGCGGAGTGGGAGAGCTCGTAGTGCTCCCAGAGCTTATCCAAAATCTGGCTCTCCTCCATGGCGGTGGTGGCCTTCTTCTGCTCCATGCGGGCCACCTCCCGCTCCATATGGAGGAAGCTGTCGTTGCGCTCCTTCAGCTCCCGGTCGGAGGCGGTGCGCTCCTGCTCAATGCGCAGCTTCTCCGCCCCCAGCTCCTCCAGCCGCCGGCGGCACGCCCCGCCCTTTTGCCGCAGCGCCTCGCTCTCGGCGCGGCGCTGGGCGATCTCCTCCTCGATCTGGGCGTTGGTCTGCCGGTACTGCTCGATGAGCGTCTCCCGGGAGGTCTTGTCCCCAAGGAGGTCGCCGCTGAGCTTCTCCAGATCTCCAAGGGCCCGGAGGGTAGCCTCTCGCTCAGCGGACAGGGCCGCCAGATCCGATTTATGCTCCGACACCTGAGCGGAGATCGAGTGGGAGAGCTCCTCCAGTCCGGACTGCCCGGCAAGGCGCTCCTCCGCCTGGCAGCGGTAGTCCGCCGCCTCCGCCTCCTTCGCCTCAATCTCCTTCTTACAACGGGCCATAGCGGCCTCGGCGTCGGCGGTCCGGCCTGTCAGGGCCTCCTGTTCAGCCCGCAGATTTTCCAATCCCCCTGCAAGGGTCTCTAAGAGGATGTCGTACTGCCCCTTCTCCCCCTGCAGCTTCAGCACCGCGTCCTCAGCGGAGCGCTGCTGTCCCTCGGCCACCGACAGCTCATAGCTGGCGGCATCCAGCTCCCGCTGGGCCGCCTCCGCCTCCCGTCCGGCCTCCTCCAGCTGCGCAGACAACTCCTTCATCTTCTCCCGGAGGGCGCTGAGCTCGTTGGCACGGGAGAGGATGCCGGCGCTGCGGCTGACGCTGCCGCCGGTCATGGAGCCCCCCCGGTTGATTATCTGACCATCGAGGGTGACGATCCGGAAGCGGTTCTGGTACTTTCTCGCCATGCGGATGCCGCAGTCCAAGTCCTCCACCACGGCGGTGCGGCCTAAGAGGCTGCGGAAAATATTTTCATACTGCTTGTCATAGCGGACCAGAGCGGAGGCGATGCCCACAAAGCCGAACTCCTCCTCCAGCCCCCGCTCCCGCAGCTCCTCGCCGCGGATGGCGGTCAGAGGCAGGAAGGTGGCCCGGCCGCCGGAGCGCTGCTTGAGGAACTGGATCGCCCCCTTGGCATCCTCCTCCCGGTCCACCACGATATTCTGCATCCCAGCGCCGAGGGCGGTTTCGATGGCCACTGAAAAGCGGCTGTCCGCCTCCACCAAATTGGCCACCGGGCCGTGGATCCCCCGGAGGGTATTCTTCTCCGCCGCCCGCATCACCATACGGACGGCCTGGTTGAATCCCTCATACTCCTTCTCCATCTCTGTAAGGAGGGCGATGCGGTCGTCCATGGCCTTGTGGTCCATGGTCAGCTGGAGCTTCCTGTCCTGAGCGGTCTGCGCGCGCTGCCGGCGGCCGTCTATCTTCAGGTTGTGCCCGGCGATGACGTTGCGCACCGCTGCGGCCTCCTCCTCCGCGTCCTCCAAGGCGCGGCGGCACCGCTTGGCCTCCTCCCGCTTGTGCGCGAGGCTCTCCTCTGTGGAGGCGATCTCCCCCTCTATCTCGGCCCGGCGGGTATTCATCTGCTCCAGCCCCGCCCGCAATGCGGACAGCTCGTTTCGGGCGTCCGCGGCCGCGGCGGCGGCTAAGGCCTCCTTTCCCTGCAGGCTCTCCGCCTCCTCCGCGGCGCTGCCGGCAGAGGCGGCTGCCTCCGCCGCCTGCTGCAGAAGGGCATCTAACTCCCCTTCCATCTCCGCAGAGCGGCTGTCGAGCTCCTCCACGTGCCGGCGCTGCTCATCAATCTGGGAGAGCAGGCTGCGGCTGCGGCTGTCGTGGTCCGACAGCTCGGCGGCAAGGCGCTCCATGCTCTCGTTGTTGTGGTCGATCCTCGTCTGCAGCACGGCAACGGCGCTCTCCTGCTCCGCGGCCTGGGCATCCCACTGGGAGGCCTCCCGCCGGGCCTCCTCCTGGGCCATGTCATTCTCCCGGGTTCTCTGGGCAAATCCCTCCCCCGCGGCATAGAGGGCGTCTAAGGCGGCCTTGGCCTCGGCGTGCTGGGCCTGGGCGGCGGCGTAGTCCGCCTCAATTTTTCGCGCGCTGGCCTTCAGCGTCTCCAGATTCTCCAGCCACACCGAGATCTCCAGCACCCGCAGCTCGTCCCGCAGCAGGAGGTAACGCCTTGCCTTCTCCGCCTGATCCCGTAAGGGCTCCACCTGCAGCTCCAGCTCGGCAATCTTGTCGTTGATGCGCACCAAGTTCTCCTCCGTGCGCTGGAGCTTGCGCTCGCTCTCCTCCTTGCGGTGGCGGAAGCGGGAAATGCCGGCAGCCTCCTCAAAGATCTCCCGGCGGTCGGTGCTCTTGAGGGAGAGGATCTCAGCGATCTGTCCCTGGCCGATGATGGAGTACCCCTCCCGGCCCAGTCCCGTGTCCATAAACAGCTCGTTGACGTCCCGCAGGCGCACGGACTGCTTGTTGATATAGTATTCGCTCTCCCCGCTGCGGTAGTAGCGCCGGGTCACCATGACCTCGCTGCTGTCCACGTTGGGAAAGATGTGCTCGGTGTTGTCCAAAATCAGGGTCACCTGGGCAAAGCCCACCGCCGGACGCTTCTCCGTTCCGCCGAAAATCACGTCCTCCATCTTGGCGCCCCGGAGATTTTTGCTGCTCTGCTCCCCCATCACCCAGCGGATGGCATCAGAGATATTGGATTTTCCGCTGCCGTTGGGGCCGACAATGGCGGTGATGTCCTCCCCGAAGTTCAAAACCGTCTTATCCGGGAAGGACTTGAAGCCCTGAATCTCCAATGCCTTAAGGTACATAAGCACACCTCTTTCTTTCCATAACCTTCTATCCCCTTTATTTCAAGGGGTTCCAGGCTTTTTG
>CAJFUI010000164.1 GCA_904420145.1 uncultured Oscillospiraceae bacterium | reverse complement strand
GTTGGCAAAGCCCCCCAGCACCTTCTGGCAGCTGGCGGCCTGCTCCCGGGCGGAGCCGTCCCCGGGCTTGTTGGCGAAGATGCAGGACCCCACGGTAGTGCGGGCGGCGTCGCCCCCCACCTTCTTGAGAACCTCCAGCACCTCCTCCGGTGCGCTGCCGGCCTCCCGGGCCTCCTCCATGGCCCGGACAGCCTTGGAACGACCTACGTACTCCGGTACCCGGCGGCTCAGGGCAAACTCGCTGAGGCCGATGGGGTTGGAGCGGTAGGAACTGGTCTCCCCGGAGGGGATCAGCTCGTCGGTGGTGGTGACCGGGTCGTGGATCACAGCGCAGAGCTTTACCAAGAGGTCCTCCTCTAATTTCGGCATCTTGGGCCAGTCCTTGATGTTGGGGCCATAGCGGAGCTCTGCCGTGGGATCCGCCTTGCCGAAGCCGTTGTAGACCCGCTTGTCGTAGACGCTACCGTCGAAGTGGTAGGTGAGCTCCTCCGCGGTGGGGGACTCGTAGTCGATGTCCGTGGCCGCCGTCAGCACACCGCCGTTGCGGGCGGTGGCGGCGATGGAACGGGCGTCCATCAGTGCCACTGCGGCAATCTGGCCGTTGCCGGGCTTGCTGCCCTCCCGGTTGGCGAAGTTCCGGGTGGCGTGGCGGATGGAGAGGGTGTTGTTGGCGGGAGTGTCCCCGGCGCCGAAGCACGGCCCGCAGAAGGCGGGCTTCATGACGCAGCCGGCCTCCATCAAAGCGGCGGCGGTGCCATTTTTCGTGATAGCCAGGGAGATGGGGGTGGAGGAGGGATAGACGCTCATGTCAAAGTAGCCATTGCCGATGCTCTGGCCCTTCAGAATGGCGGCCGCCTCCACAATGTTCTCATACATGCCGCCGGAGCAGCCCACGATGACCCCCTGGTCGCAGGTGACCCTGCCGTCCACAATGCTGCGGCGCAGGTCCATGGTCACCTTGCCCCCCAGCTGCTGGTTGCAGGCGTCCTCCACCTGGGCGAAGATCTTCTCCGGGTTCTCCTGGAGCTCGTGGATGGTGTAGGCGATGGAGGGGTGGAAGGGCAGGGCGATCATGCACTCCACCGTGCTCAGGTCAATATGTACCACGCTGTCGTAGTAGGCGCCGTTCTGGGGGTGGAGCTCCCGGTACTCCTCGGGACGGCCGATGTTCTCATAGTAGGCGCGGATGGTGTCGTCGGTCTCCCAGATGGAGGTGAGACAGCTGGTCTCCGTGGTCATCACGTCGATGCCGATGCGGAAGTCCGCGCTGAGCGCCTTCACACCGGGGCCCACAAACTCCAGCACCTTGTTCTTCACATCCCCCTTGGGGAAGGTGGCTCCCACTAAGGCGATGGCCACGTCCTGGGGCCCCACGCCCTTTCGGGGCTTACCGTCTAAGTAGACCAGAACCACCTCCGGGGCGGCCACGTCGTAGGTGTTCTCCAGCAGCTGCTTTACCAGCTCGCCGCCGCCCTCGCCCACGCCCATGCAGCCATAGGCCCCGTAGCGGGTGTGGGAGTCGGAACCAAGGATCATCTTACCGCAGCCCGCCAGCCGCTCCCGGGCGTACTGGTGGATCACCGCCTGATTGGGGGGCACATAGATGCCGCCGTATTTTTTCGCGGCGCTGAGGCCGAAGGCGTGGTCATCCTCATTGATGGTGCCGCCCACAGCGCACAGGCTGTTGTGGCAGTTGGTCATGGCGTAGGGGATGGGAAATTTCTTCAGCCCGCTGGCCTTGGCGGTCTGAATGATGCCCACGAAGGTGATGTCGTGGGAGATCAGCGCGTCAAACTTCAGCCGCATTTTTTTCGGATCCGTGCTCTTGTCATGGGCGCGGAAAATAGAATAGGCGATGGTCCTCTCACGGGCGGTGTCCGGGGCCTCCACCCCTTTCGCCTCATCGGCGCAGACGATTTTCCCGTCGAGCAGATAGGCGCCTTTTTTGATCACTTCTACCATATACGGTTCCTCCTGTGGGCATTCTTTCACAGTTAATAGTTTAACACCGAATTTCAATTATGCAAGAAATTTTCTTCCTGCTGGAAATGTTTGTAGAAAAAGCCGCCCCCTTTCGTCCTTTTTGGCGACGGCTATGCCGTTATACTGAAAAAAAGAAAGGAGGCGACGCCGATGAGAAAGTTTTTTTGGATTCTGTTTCTCCCTCTGCTCCTTACCGCCTGCGGCGACCCGGCCGTCAAAGAGCCCACTCTACCGGAGAACTGCCGCATCGTCTACCGCATGGAGAGCTATAAGGGGGAGCGGCGTACCTCCCATGTGGTGCTGACCACCGCCCGGACCGCTGAGGGATACTATTTTGACGCAGGAGGCGGCGAGGAGGTGCTCTTTCTTCAGGAGGCTTCGGACCGGTTTGTCATGTACATACACAGTGACATGACCGGCGGCTTTACCGCAGGTGAAGGGGTACTGACCTCAGCGGAAAAGGTGGAGCAGTTCGGAACCGGTGTGCTCCATATGGGCCTGCTGCAGCGGGATGTCTCCGCCCTCACCGCCACCGGCGAGACCAGATGGGTGGCGGGGCGCAGCTGTCTCGTCTACGAGGGAGAACAGGAGGCGGGTGAGGAATATCTGCTCTCCAGCAAGGTTCTGGTGGATCAGGAGACCGGCCTCACGCTGGGCCACTGGCTGGTCTATACCCATCGGCTGACCGGAGAGAAGACCACCTATGTGATGGTCTGCGAGCTGTTTGAGACGGAAGATGTCCAGCTGCCCCAGCCGGTGTAATAGGAAAAAGCGGCGGTGCGGCGGTAAAATCCGCACTGCCGCGTCTTCTTTTCCACCGTGCCGGCACAGCACCTGCTGTAAAAGGTCCCGCCCGGGGAAGGGCAGGACCTTTTTGCTATGCAAATTTTTATTTTTCCGTTGCTCCGGCTTTTGATCTCTGCTATGATAGGGAAAGCGGGCCTGTCCTCCCTTTCCCGCGGATTCGGCGGCATTATCCCCGCATGTCTCGCCCCTATCTCTGTTTTGAAAGGACGATGCCCATGAACGTCGATCTCTCTACGCTTCTCAGCACTCTGAAAACCTTTACCATGGAGAAGCTTTTATATTCCCTGCTGCTCCTCTGCGTGGGGCTGGTGGTTATCCACATTCTCACGCGAATCGTAGGCAAGCTGCTGGAGAACCCCCATTTTGACCCGCGGATGCGCAAATATGCCCTCTCCGCCGTCAAGTTTCTCCTATATGTCCTCCTGGTTTTGATTGTGGCGGACAGTCTGGGCATTCCTGTTACCTCCTTGGTGGCTCTGTTCAGCGTTTTTGGCCTTGCCATATCCCTTGCAGTACAGGACGTACTCAGCAACGTGGCCGGCGGGCTGGTGATTCTCTTCTCCAAGCCCTTTCAGGTGGGGGACTATATTGAGACTGACGCCTGCGCCGGGACAGTGTCCTCCATCGATCTGATTCACACCAAGCTGGACACCTTCAACGGACAGCGGGTGATGATGCCCAACAGCGTCCTTGCCGACAGCAAAATCACCAACTACACCGAGCTGGGCACCCGACGGATCGACCACACCATCACCGCCTCCTATGACGCCCCCATCCCCGCCGTCCGCGCCGCCTGCCTCAAGGCGGTGGCCATGACGCCCAACATTCTGCCGGAGCCCGCCCCTCAGGTAGTGCTCACCGACTATAAGGAAAGCGCCATTGAGTACCACGTCCGCTGCTGGAGCAAGGTAGAGACCTACTGGGATGCCCACGCCGCCCTGCTGGAGAATATCAAGGGCTGCTTTGACGAGGCGGGGGTGGAGATGACCTATAACCATTTGAATGTGCATATTTTGGATCAACCACAGGAGAAATAAGCATGCAATACTACGATTATCACGCCAAAGTGCAGTACTCTGATTTGGGGGAGGACGCCCGACTCTCCCCCACCGGCGCACTGCGCCTGATGCAGGAGGCGGCCTGTGAAGCCTCCGCCATGGCCGGCTTTGGCCCTGAGGACACCAAAAAGCAAGGCTTTGGTTGGGTCCTCTGCGGCTGGAAGCTGCAGATCCACCGCCGCCCCTTCTGGGGAGAGGCACTCACCGTGCGCACATGGCCCAGAACCATGGCCCTCCACACCTCGGACCGGGACTTTATCCTCTCCGATGAGAAGGGGGAGCGGGTCATCTCCGCCTCTTCCCGCTGGCTGCTGCTGGACACCACCACCGGCCGCGTGGCAAAGATCACCGACGCGGTGAGCAGCCGCTACGACCTCTGGGAGGAGCGGGCGCTGAAGGAGGAACTGCCTCTCAACGGCAGGAGCCCGGAGGATGCCGTGTGCACCTTCACCTACACGGTGCTCCACCGGGATATTGACACCCTCCACCACATGAACAACCTCCACTATCTCGAGCTGGCCCGGGAGGCCCTGCCGCCGGAGGTGGAAAGCCAGCCCTTTGCCAACATCGAAATTCTCTACAAGCGGCAGATCAAACTGGGCGACACAGTCCACTTCCTCTACTCCTATACCGAAGGGAAGCACCTGGTGGAAATTGTTAACCAGGATAAAAGCAAGACCCACACCCTGCTGTGGTTTTTCTGAGGAAACAGGATAAGGAGGTCTGGAGCAAAAGCTCCAGACCTCCTTTTTATTTCTATTGGCGCTCTTCATCAGCCAATCCTTCCCTGCAGAGCCTTCTGCACTGCGCTCCACAGCACCCGCCGGTTGACCAAGGCTACGCCCAAGAAGCAAAGGAGGGAGCAAAACGGCCACAGCGGGACACTCCCCTCCATCAAAAAGCACTGGACGCCCAAGAGAAGAACACTCGTGCCGCACTTAGGCAGATCCCAGCGGATGCGAAGCATGGAGCGGGTGTGGACCGCCCGGACGGTAAAAATCAGCAGATAGCTGGCAAGAGTGGCGACGGCCGCCCCCATAGAGCCCCAGAGGGGGATCAGCAGCAGGTTCCCGGCCACATTTCCCACCGCCCCCAGCGTCGCCGTGCATAGTGTGGCGGTGCTGCGCCGCTCCACCATATAGACAGAGGACAGGAAGGCCCCGAGGCAGGCGAAGGTGGTGGCCATGGTGAGCACAGGCACATACCGCCACGCCGCAAAGTACTCCGGCGCGGCTAAGAGCCGGGTGGAGAGCTGGGCGGTCATGATGACGCCGGAGGCCGCCAAAAAGGCCACGGCGGAGTAGACGGAGAACACGTTGGTGAAAAAGCGCTCCTTCTCCTCCTTAGGCTGCTCCGACAGGGCGGAGAGCTGCCACGCGGAAGTGAAGATGCTGGACACCGTCATCAGCACGTTGGGGAGCTTGTTGGCCACGGCATAAATACCGTTGGCCATGCTGCTGATCATCAGGGCGATCAGGTAGCGGTCCGAGATGTTGATCACCCAACTGCACAGGTCCGTGGGAACCAGCGGGGCACTGTAGCGGAGCATCCGGGAGGCCTCTCCCCTTGACAGGGCCGATAGGCGGATATAGCGCCACTCCTTGGCCCGGAGGAACACAAAGACCGTGGTAATGCCGTCGGCCAGCACATTGGCCAGCACATAGCCGGTGATCCCCAAGCGAAACACCGCCAGCAGCAGGATGTTGCAGCCAATGGTCAAAAGGGTGCAGAGGATGCCGTCTATGGCGAAGAGCCGCACATGGCCCATGGCCCGGGCAAACTGATTGCACAGGGAGTGGAGGTTGGCCATCAGCACGTAGAGGAGGAGCAGCCATAGGTAGTCGGAGAGAAAGTCGATCCGCCCCAGCAGAGGGGACAGAAGGAGGAGCAGGAAAAAGCCGGCCAGCATGGTGAGAAGGCCCGTGGTGAACACGGTGCACTTGTTGCTGGTCCGCTCCAAGCCAAAGCGGATCACCCCATTGGCAATCCCTACAGAGGCCAGGGGGATCAGCAGATTTCCCGTCTGAATGAGCAGATCCGTCACGCCGTACTCCCCGGTGGAGAGAACCCGGGTATAAAAAGGCGTCAAAAGAAAGGAGAGAAATTTGGCCCCAAAGGTGCTGATGCCAAACAGCGCGGTATTGGCCATAAGCTTCTGGTAGGCGTTCAAAAGCAGATCCTCCGATAGATCCCAAAGAAATGGTAGTGCCATGGTATGGCGCGAAACAAGTCCTTAGGCATACTGCACCATACTATACCCCTTATTGTACCACGGATCAAGCGGCAGATCTTAAACCGGGGATAAACTTTTCGCTGTATGTCAAAGTTTTTGAAAAATTCTATTATGATATTGCGGCAGCCATTCCCTTAACCCCTTTGTCCTCTTACAGATCACGGGACACCCCCCTCCGCCCCCTGTGAAACATACCAAAATTTATGAGGATAATCGTCTATGTTTTACAAATCGGCGCTCAGGGAAACCATGTAATCATAGGCATCCAGAATTCGCATATTGACTTCGTTGTGGGCACGCAGAACCTTCTTTGGCTTGCCCTCACGGATCCCGTTGAGCATCTGGTAGTGAAGGGGCAGGGTTTTTAACTTCTTCACACTGTAGAAATTATCATATAGGCATAGGTATACACCGATTCGGTTGATAATCATGGCGGAAATTTCATTTAAATAGGCGTTATTGGCCTTGCTAATGATTATTGTATAAAAGCGGGAAACCGCTGCGATATATTCATCGAAATCCCGCCGCTCGAATGCGCTCTCCTGCTGCGTAAGACAATCCTGCAGCATGGTCAGATCCTTTTCCGTATAGGTATCAATAGTTAGATCCAGCACATAGCCAAGGAACATACCGCGCAAAGAGCAGAGCTGCCGCAGCTGCTTTTGCGTGAATTGCGCAACATGGGCGCTGCAATTTGGTAGCATCTCTACATATCCGTCCTCTGATAGCTGCTGCAAAGCCGCCCGCACAGGACTGCGGCCAACACCCAGATTTTTACAAAGAGCACCTTCTGTCAGCGTTTCTCCCGGTTTCAGTTGTTTCTGGACAATCGCGTTTCGTACAGATTGATATACCTCCATTGCGGGAGTCCCATCTTTCAATCCAGCCATCTTCTTCTCCTTAAGCAGCAGCTTCATTTTTCTGCGCAATTTTGTATTGCACAGCAACGTCCCAGTTTTATTTTTTGTGCAATCTGCACAGTTTTTTCTTTTTCGATGCGGAGTTATTCTTGAAATATTTTAGGGAAAACAGATAAAAATTTGTTAAAACCATAACAGCTATTGACTAAAAAGTATATTTCATATAAGCTCTTACTATAGATTGTAAAGCAATTTATAGTAAATTGTCAAACAATATCGCGGCAAAAATATAGTATTTTGAAACAGGAGGTACCCCTGTTTCGGTATCTGGCACAGCAATTAGTCCCTTTCCACACTCCCTTACATTCACCCAAACAAATAGGAAGGAGAAAGAGCATGAAGAAAAATACAAAGCCTGAACGAAAACTATCCTTTGTGGAAGCCCTTGTTTTGCTTGTAGTTATCATCGTTGTAATTTTCCTCAATGCGATGAAGTTCAAGGTGGAAACGGGTTTGTCTGTGCTGAGTATCGCCATGATCATTGGCGCTTACGGGATGTTGGCTCTCCATATCCCTTGGGACGATATGATGACGGAGATGCTGAAGGTTTTCCAAAACGGTATGGGTGCCGTTATGATCCTGCTGATGGTCGGTTTTATCGGAGGAAGCTGGACGGCCAGCGGCACGACTCCGATGCTCATCTATTACGGGCTTGATCTGATTACCCCCTCGGTGTACCTCATTGTAGCATTCCTGCTGAGCGCCGTTCTTGGTATGGCGACAGGGTCTGCATGGGCAATCATCAGCAGTGTCGGTCTGGCCCTGATGGGTGTTGCCCAAGGGTTGGGCGTCCCGACCGCACCGGCAGCGGCGGCTATCGCCGGAGGGGCATATGTGGGCGACATGTGGAGCCCCTTCTCTGATGTGCCCAACTTAGCCTCCGCCTGCACCCGCGGCACGTCTTTCGATGTATTCAAAGCAATGATCCCCACACAGGTTCCGGCGGTGATTGTATCGATTGTCCTTTATGGAATCTTGGGCATCCGTTATGCCAGCGGCTCCTTTGACAACTCCGCAGTCATTGAGATTCAAACGGCCCTCTCGGGCGTATACAGCTGGAACATCCTCCTGCTACTGCCGCTTATTGTGGTCATTGGCGGTGTTGTCCTGAAGTTTCCTACTATCCCCACCTTAGTTGCCAGTTCCCTTGTCGCTGTAGTGGAAGCCATCGTCTTTCAGGGAATGAGTGGTTCCGCAGCGTTCAACGTCCTCTACGGCGGAGTTGTGACCGATACCGGAAATGAAACCATTGACAGTCTGCTCTCCGGCGGAGGCCTCACCAGCATGATGAGCCTGATCCTGATTATTTTCTGTGCGTTTGCCTTTGCAGGCATCATTGAACGCGTGGGCTTGTTAAAGATTCTCTTAGGTGGTCTGGCCAGTAAAAGCAAGAACCGCGGTATGACCATTGCTCTGAGCATGATCAGCGGTATTGTCGGTGTGTACTTAACCGCCAGCGTCTATGTTTCTGAGATACTCAACTGCCGTATTTGGAACGATGTGTATAAAAAGCAGGGAATGAGTACATTGATGAATGCCCGCGTTCAGAATGGCGGCATGTCTAACTGGGGTATGATTGTGCCGTGGAGCGGCGGTGTCGCCGTCATGGCCAACTGTTTTGGACTGAGTTGGGAGCAATACGCGCCATATCTGTTTATGACTTGGGCAAGTATGTTCTTTATTCTATTGTGGGGATTCATAGGGAAATTTACAATCCCGCTGGAGGAGGATGAGAGCGTCGAATAATCTAAGGTTTTCAGCAGGGATGTCGTTTGGTGCACCCCAAACCTCTCTCGGCCGAATACAAGCAGCATGCAAACAAGGTAGCAGCTTCAAAAAATGTGGATAGGAGGTCTTGTTATGGCGAAAACAGTAAAAAGAGTATGCATCATGGGCGGTGGCAATGGTGGGTTTGCGGCGGCAGCTGATTTGACCCTGCGCGGCTTTGAGGTCACTCTTTATGAGGACCCAAAGTTTGCAGACAGTATCGCAGGCATCCGAGAAGACCGGACCATCCATCTGGAGGGCGTGGGCCCCGTGGGAACCGCGACACTCCGCAAGGTCACAACCGACTTGGCAGATGCGGTTTCCGATGTGGATTTGATCATGCCCATTTCTCCCGCATTTGCACAGGAGGCCGTCGCCAAAAGTCTGATTCCACACCTGAAAGAAGGCATGGTCATCTTTTTGAATCCTGGCAGCTGCGGCGGCGGCTTAGTTTACGGAAAAATATTCCATGAAGCAGGTGTTTTCCAAAAAGTGAAACTCTGTGAAGTGAACACGCTGCCCTATGCCACGCGGAAAATCAATGAAAACACTGTCCGCATTTTGCTGCGCGATCCTGTTATTTGGTTCTCAGCATTCCCCGCAAAATACAATCAAGAACTGTATGAACTGGTTAAGCCTCTCTATAGTTCCATCACATTGATGCACGATGTGCTGGAGACTGCGCTAAATAACGGAAATATTGACAGCCACCCGACTCCCGTCGTTTTGAACGCCGGTAAGATCGAGTATTACCACAAGCATTATCATTACAAGGAGGGCATCACCCCCTCCGTTGCACGAGTGGTCTGGAAGGTAAACGAAGAACGCTGTGCAATCTGCGAGGCGCTCGGGTATGAGAAGATCAATATTCTGGAACGTCTGTACCTCACGGGGTACTGCCCCAAGTCGGATGATTTGTATACTGCATATCAGGGCAGCATTGGCATCTTCATGGATATTGAGGGGCCAAATGATCTGAGCGGCAGATATCTGACGGAGGACGCGCCATGTTCGTTGGTATTCTGTGCAAACTTAGCCCGCGCCTTGGGCGTCAAAACACCGATCATGGATTCTGTCGCAAACCTCGCCTCTGCTCTGCGGGATGAGGACTACTGGGTTACCGGACGCACATTGGAAAAGGTGGGACTGGACGGCATGACAAAGGAGGAAATGCGCGCATTTGTCATGGAGGGATATACGGACTGACCGCAAAACGAGAGCGTCCCCTTTCCCTTTGATCTGCAGCAACATATAGAAGTTTTTCCTCATTATATCACAACAATGGCCGTAGGAGAAGGCAGAATGGCGATCTGGCCAATATTTTCTCAAGTGAAGATACCCGGTTCTCCGAGCCGGGTATCTTCACTTGGTGAAACCGTGCCAAAGGAGGATATATGACAGAAAAAAGTGACGCCTTGAAAAAAGTCCTGCGCACACGCGATTTAGCTGCATTAGCCTTTGGCGCTGCCATTGGATGGGCGTGGGTTGTCCTCTCGGGCGACTAGCTTGAAGCAGGGGGAACACTGGCGCTATCCTCGGATTTGTTATTGGAGGCATAATGGTGCTCTTTGTGGGCATGACATACTCCGAACTATGTCCGGCAATGCCGAAATGCGGCGGCGAGCAGGTTTTTACCATGCGGGCATTGGGATTTAACTGGTCTTTCGTTTGTTCATGGGCGCTCACATTGAGTTATTTGGGCGTCGTAGCATTCGAAGCGTGTTCCATGCCCAGTGTTTTAGGCCATATTATGCCGCAGATGTACCAAGGATACGCATACTCTGTGGCGGGTATGGATATTTATATCCCCTTTATTATTGTAGGCGTAGCGGGTGCATTTTTATTGACCGCCGTTAACTATATCGGCGTTCAGTTCGCATCTTGGGTGCAGCAGGTCCTTTCCGCAGCCATTGTTGCTGTGGGATTATTGATGATTGCCGCTGCCCTTTCCAGCGGAGATCCTGCAAATGCACAGCCTATGTTTGCCAATGGAGTCGAGGGTGTTCTCTCGGTGGCAGTAATTACTCCGTTTTTTATGGTCGGGTTTGATGTCATTCCCCAGGCCGCCGAGGAGGCAGATATACCGGCAAAGAAAATGGGACGGCTGATGCTGCTTTCCATTGTGATGGCGGCAGCATGGTACTGCGTGATTTTGCTCTGTGTATCCCTGCTGATCGATCAGAAAACCATTGCCACAGCCAAGCTATGTACGGCAGATGCCCTCATGCTTGCATGGAACGGCAATATTTTGGCAAGGTATATCGTTGTATTTGGCGGCATATGCGGTATTATAACCAGTTGGAACGCTTTTCTTAACGCCGGCAGCCGTGTTCTATACTCAATGGGAAAAAGCGGGATGCTGCCGGCATGGTTTGCAAAATTACATCCGAAATATAAAACACCATCCAATGCAATACTTTTCATCGGGGGAATTTCTGCGATTGCTCCTTTTTTTGGTGAACAGGTCCTGTCTTGGATCTCCAATACGGCGAGTCTCTCCACCGTGATTGCCTACTCTCTTGTGGCAGTCTTCTTCCTTGTGCTGCGGAAGAAGGAGCCGGACATGCATAGGCCATATAAAATCAGAAACGGCAACCTCGTCGGAGGGATTGCCGTGATTCTTACGATGGGAATGATGGCACTGTATCTGCCAGGAATGCCATCAGGACTAAATATTCCAGAGTGGACTATCATCGCTATCTGGATTGCAATTGGGGTCCCCATGTATCTCGCAGCCCGCAGAAAGTCGGAAATCTGTCAGCAAGGACAGTTATAACTCCTCATAGCATTCAAATATCGAAGGGGGGAACCGCCCTCCAGATAACGAACCTAAAAAAAGAAGGACGCGCTTAAAAACGTGTCCTTCTTTTTGGAAGAGACGGTTAAAATGGATATTTTCAGCTTTGAGACCATTAGAAGAAATGCTGCCCAACCGGCCTTCTGGCCGGCACCGCTTTTACGGCGCACAAGGGTTTTTGCCGAAGGCGAAAACCTTGGCGCAGGCGAAATTCATTTCCGTCGAGCATTGAAATCACCGAAGGGTGGAGGCCGCCTCCGGCGGTCGAAACCCAAAACAAAAGGCAACTGCTTTCTGATGGTTCCCATAGGTACATTTTCTGAACCGGGTGAATTGTCAGGCACAGAGGCGG
>CAJFUI010000163.1 GCA_904420145.1 uncultured Oscillospiraceae bacterium | reverse complement strand
GCGGCCATCGCCGCCTTGGACACCGGCGTCAGTTCCTTCTTCGACCACCGGGATCCGGCGGTGGTGGAGATGCTGGCCGGTCTGGTGAGGAAGGTTTGAACAAGAGAAAGGAGCACTTTATGCGAAATATCAGACGTACAGCGGCACTGCTGATGTCCCTTGCCCTGCTGTGCAGCCTCTGCCTCACCGCCTTTGCAGCGGTGGAGGATACGGGTTTTGCCGACGTGGACGCCGGCAGCTGGTACGCCGAGGCGGTGGCCTATGTCCGGGATAACGGACTGATGGGCGGCACCTCGGAGACATCCTTTACCCCGGACGGCACCATGACCCGGGCCATGCTGGCCGCCGTGCTCTACCGGGCTTCCGGCAGTCCCGCCGTGTCCGGCAGCGACGATTTTACTGATACCGCGGAGGACGCCTGGTACACGGGCGCGGTCCTCTGGGCCTCTCAGCAGGGCTATGTCAGCGGCTACGGCAGCGGCCTCTTCGGCACCAATGACCCGGTGAGCCGGGAGCAGATTGCCACCCTCCTGTGGCGCTATGCCGGCAGCCCCGACGCCGGGGAGACGGAGGCCTTTGCGGATCAGACGGAGATCTCCTCCTACGCGGAGGAGGCGGTGGCATGGGCCCGGGCGAGCGGCATTATCAGCGGCCGGGAGGGCAACCGGTTTGACCCCCAGACCAGCGCTACCCGTGCGGAGGCTGCGGCCATTTTGTACAACTATTTGACGATGGACAGCACAGATACCCCCGATGGGGAGGGGAGCCGGGTGCTGGTGGCGTACTTCTCCGCCACCGGCAACACGGAAGCGGCTGCGGGCTACATCGCGGAGGCTACCGGCGGGGATCTGTTTGAAATCATCCCTGCCGAGCCCTACACCAGCGACGATCTCAACTGGAATGATCCAGATAGCCGTGTCGTCTATGAATATGAGAACCCGGATACCCGGGATGTGGCGTTATCTGCCGATACCCCAGAGAACTGGGCGGACTACGACATGGTCTTCATCGGCTACCCCATCTGGTGGGGCATCGCGGCATGGCCGGTGAGCAGCTTTGTGGAGGCCAACGACTTTACCGGCAAGACGGTGATCCCCTTCTGCACCTCCTCCAGTTCCGGGCTGGGCGAGAGCGGGAACCTGTTGGCTGAGGCCGCAGGGAGCGGCACCTGGTTGGAGGGGCAGCGCTTCCGCAGCGGCGTATCTCAGACGGACGTACAGGCTTGGATTAGCAGCTTAAGTATCTGAGATATACCAATATGGTGCTGTACGCGGTTTCTCAGCCGGACAGCGTGGATGTGTCCGACTTGGTGGTGCGTCCCAGCAAGGAGAATTAGTGGAAGTATCTCGCAAAAAGGAGTGTTTTCTATGGAAAATTTTGTCTATTCCTACCCGACGAAGGTATACTTCGGCAGAGGGGCGGCAAAGGAGCATCTGCCCCAGATCCTGTCCGCATACGGTCCCAACGTTCTGCTGGCCTACGGCGGCGGTTCCATTAAAAAGAACGGCATCTATGAGGAGATTACCGGCCTTTTGAAGGCAGCAGGCAAAACCGTCACAGAGTTCACCGGCATCATGTCCAACCCCACCTATGCCAAGGTGCAGGAGGGAGCTAAGCTGGCGCGGGAGAGCAAGGCGGATTTGATCCTGGCGGTAGGCGGCGGCAGCGTAGTGGACTGCTGCAAAATCGTAGCCGCTCAGGCCGTAACAGATGAGGATCTGTGGGAAATGGAGATGGTACGGCACAGCATCCCCGCGGGAGTTCCAATTCCTTTGGGCGCCATTGTTACCGCCTCAGGCACCGGGGCGGAGATGAACGGCGGTGCCGTCATCACCAACGAGGCGGCAAAGACGAAGGCCGGTATGTTTGCCGCTGCACCGCAGTTCGCTGTCCTTGATCCGTCCTATACCCTATCCCTGCCTGCTATGCAGGTTCTCTCCGGCGCTTTCGATACCCTGAGCCACGCCATGGAGACCTACTTTGGCCGCTCCGACAGGGATAACACCTCCGATGAGGTGGCCGAGGCCATCATGCGCAACACCATCACCAATATGCGTACCCTGCTGAAGGATATGAACGACTACACCGCACGGAGCAACCTGATGTGGACCTCCGCCATGGCGGAGAACGGCATTTTGAAGGTGGGCCGTCTCACCGACTTTGAGTGCCATCAGATCGAACACCAGCTGGGCGCCTACACCGACTGCAACCATGGTCAGGGGTTGGCCGTTATCCACCCCGCCTACTACCGGCGTGTCTACCAAGCGGCCATTCCCAAATTCGCCCGCTTTGCCAGAAATGTATGGGGTATCTCTGACGCAGGCAGGACCGAACAGGAGATGGCCGAGGCTGGTATCCAGGCCTTGTCAGACTTTATCCGGGAGTGCGGCCTGCCCACTAAGCTGACCGAACTTCGCTCCAAGGAGGAGATCAACCCGGCACTGTTGCGGAAGGTGGCGGATAGCTGCAACCTGCTGCAGGGGGGGTACAAACAGCTTACCCATGAGGATGTGTACCATATCCTCTGTGAATGCCTATGAGCGCGGCGGCATAACCCTTCATGGACCAAGAAGCGGGCAAAGGCCGGCGCACAAGGTTTGTGCATACAGGCCCTTGCAACCCATATGTTTTGCTCTTCTTTCCACCCATAAACGGCAATAATCATTTCCGACACTTTTGCACAAAATCGATTTTTGAGAAGCCGCCGCGAAAAAGATCCGATGCCTTCCTACAAGGCATCGGATCTTTTTGTGGTGGGCAGCAGGGAATGCCGCAAAATATTTTCCGAAGCGTTTAACCAGCTTTTAGGTTTCCCTGCGGCTACCTAATGGCTACCCGGATGGAGGCGTTGGGGCGCAAGGGATTGGGGGATTTTTTCGGGCGGATTTTGGCCGATTCTGCTACCCGCGAGGCTACCCGGCGCGGTTTTGCATCTTGGATTTCCTCCTGTTTTCAATGGGTTTCGTTATCAATTCTCACAAACCTAAGGGGCGATAATACCCCTCTTACAGCTAACTTTTTCGATGTTGAAAACAAGGAAAATAGGCTGTTTTGAGGAAAATGTC
>CAJFUI010000162.1 GCA_904420145.1 uncultured Oscillospiraceae bacterium | reverse complement strand
GAGAAGGCCAAGCAGTACACTGCCATCGATGAACTGACGCCCCAGCTGCTGCGGTTGTTCATCCAGCGCATTGAGATCGGGGAGCGGACGAAGAAACACTCCCGCTCCGCCGGTCAGAGTGTCCGGATCGTGTACCGGGACATCGGGGCGCTGGATACGCCTATGCGGGAGGGTGACTCCGCTCTGCACGTGGCAAAACAAATCACAGAAAAAGAAGAAATTATGCGGTTATTGGCATGAAAACATAGAGGCGGACGGCTTCCGCCGTCCGCCTCTATGCCCAATGATCCACCAGGTTCAGAAAATGTACCTATGGGAAACATCAGATAGGATGCGGCTTGCTTTCTCTCATTGTTACAGCTTCTCGCGAATCTTCGCGGCCTTACCCACGCGGCCGCGCAGGTAATAGAGCTTGGCACGGCGGACAAAGCCGTGGCGGACCGTCTCAATCTTCACGATGGTGGGAGAATGAATGGGGAACACCTTCTCCACGCCCACGCCATAGGAGATACGGCGGACGGTAATGGTCTCCTCAATACCGCCATGCTTCTTGGCGATGACGGTGCCCTCAAACACCTGAACGCGCTCCCGGGAACCCTCCTTAATGTTGACGTGCACTTTCACAGTGTCGCCCACATTCACCTCGGGCATCTCCTTGAGCTGAGACTTAGTCAGTTCCTTAATGAGATCCATGGATTTTTTCCTCCTAATATTCAGGTGTTCATGGTCGTTTTTCTCTGATTTCCATACAATAAAAGGAAATCTACGCCAGAGGACCACCCTTTGTCGCCATGATAGGATATCACATCTGCTGACAAAATGCAAGCATAATCTTTCCAATCAGGTGAGATTTTTCATTTTGCATATGGCCAGCCTGCATCCCCAGCTTCGCCGACACAAAGTCATCCAGCGCGGCCAGCGCATCGTTCCCCACACGACTCGGTCGTGTGGGGGCCCAATATTTTTATCTGCTCGGGACGAGTAATCGCCCCGGCATCAAGGTTTTGCCTGCAGCAAAACCTTGGGACGCCGCACCTGCGGCGGCGCTGGACGACGCATCCTCTGCAAGGGCTCTTCTTCTCTTACGCCTGCAGCTTCGCCGACACAAAGTCATCCAGCGCGGCCAGCGCGTCGTCCAGCTTCATCACGTCGCTGCCGCCGCCCATGGCGCTGTCCGGCTTACCGCCGCCCTTTCCGCCGCAGATGGGGGCGATGGCCTTGATAATGTCCCCGGCCTTGACGCCCCGGGCCACGGCCTCCTTGCCGCAGACCGCCAAGAGGGTGATCTTCTCCCCGTTGACGCTGGCCAGCACCGCCGCCACATTATCCGCCTTGTCCCGGAGGAAATCGCCCATCTTGCGCAGGCGGTCGGCGTCGGCGTCTGGCACTGTGGCGGTGAGGACCTTCAGCCCGCCTACGTCGTGGGCGCCGAAGAGAATACGGTCCGCCTCACCCAAGGCCTCCTTGGCCTTGTACTTCTCCACCGCCTGATTCAGCCGCTTGATCTCGTTCATGGTCTGCTCCGCCCGCTCCCGCAGCTCGCCGGGCTTGGCCTTCAGCACGGCAGCCGCCTCAAACAGCAGCTCCTGATTGCGGTTCATCACCGCCAGGGAGGCCATGCCGGTGGTAGCCTCGATGCGGCGCACACCGCTGGCCACGGAGAACTCGCTGTCAATGTGGAACACGCCCACCTTAGCGGTGTTATCGAGATGGGTGCCACCGCAAAACTCCACGCTGTAGCCGCGGCCCATGTCCACCACCCGGACCACATCGCCGTACTTCTCGCCGAAGAGTGCGATGGCCCCCCGCTCCTTGGCCTCCTCAATAGGCAGTTCCTCGGTGGTGATGTCATAGCCGGACAAAATCGCCTCGTTGACCATGGCGCTTACCTTAGTGAGCTCCTCAGCGGTCATGGCGGAGAAGTGGGTGAAATCGAAGCGCAGCCGGTCGGGCTCCACTAAGGATCCGGCCTGGTGGACATGGTCCCCCAGCACCGCGCGCAGAGCTGTATCCAGCAGGTGAGTGGCGCTGTGGGCCCGCATGATAGCCCGGCGGCGCGCGCCGTCGATCTGGGCGCGGACGGTGTCCCCGATCTTCAGGGTACCCTCCGCCATCTTGCCGTAGTGCATATACTTTCCGCCCTTGTTCTTCTGCACGTCGGTGACGTGGAAGCGGGCGGGGTGGTCCCCGTCGATCAAAAGGTCGCCCTGGTCGGCTACCTGGCCGCCCATCTCCGCGTAGAAGGGGGTCTTGTCCAGCACCACAATGGCCTCCACCCCGGGCATAAGCTCCTCGGCCTGCTCATTCTCCACCACCAGGGCCACCACCTTAGCGCCGGGGAAGGTCATGTGGTCGTAGCCCACAAACGCAGTCTCCGGCACGTCCTTGCCAAACTCCACGCCGGCCCAGCCGAGATCGCCCAAGGCCTCCCGAGCTTTCCGGGCCCGCTGGCGCTGCTCCTCCATCTGCTGGTGGAAGGACTTCTCGTCGAGGGTCATCCCCTGCTCGGCCACCATCTCCATGGTCAAATCGATGGGGAAGCCGTAGGTATCGTAGAGCTTAAAGGCGTCGGCGCCGGAGAAGGTCTTCTCCCCCTTGGCCTGGTGGGCAGAGAGCATGTCGTTAAAGATCTTCAGGCCGCCGTCGATGGTCTTGGCGAAGTTCTCCTCCTCCACCCGAATCACCTTGGTGATATAGTCCTGGCGCTCCCGCAGCTCGGGATAGTGGCCCTCGTTCTCATGGATGACGGTGTCGCACACCTGATAGAGGAAGGGGTCGTTGACTCCCAGCAGCTTGCCATGGCGGGCCGCCCGGCGAAGGAGCCGGCGGAGGACGTAGCCCCGGCCCTCGTTGGAGGGCAGTACCCCGTCACAGATCATGAAGGTGGCAGAGCGGATGTGGTCGGTGATGACCCGGAGGGACACGTCCATGGCGTGGCTCTGGCCGTATTTAGCGCCGGTGATCTCGCTGACCTTGTTGGTGATGTTCATGACGGTGTCCACATCAAACAGGGAGGGGACGTTCTGACACACGCAGGCCAGCCGCTCCAGTCCCATGCCCGTGTCGATGTTCTTCTGCTTGAGCTCGGTGTAGTGGCCCTCCCCGTCGTTGTCGAACT
>CAJFUI010000161.1 GCA_904420145.1 uncultured Oscillospiraceae bacterium | reverse complement strand
TTCTTCTGCTTGAGCTCGGTGTAGTGGCCCTCCCCGTCGTTGTCAAACTGGGAGAAGACAATATTCCACACCTCGATATACCGATCGCAGTCGCAGCCCACGGTGCAGGTGGGCTTGCCGCAGCCGTACGCCTCGCCCCGGTCGTAGTAGATCTCGGAGCAGGGGCCGCAGGGGCCGCTGCCGTGTTCCCAGAAGTTGTCCTCCTTGCCGAACTTGAAGATGCGGTCCTCGGCGATGCCAATCTCGTCCCGCCAGATGGCGAAGGCCTCGTCGTCGGCAGGGGTAGTCTCGTTGCCGGCGAACACGGAGGGATAGAGCCGGTCCGGCTCCAGGCCCACCCACTCGGGGGAGGTGAGAAACTCCCATGCCCAGTGGATGGCGTCCCGCTTGAAGTAGTCGCCGAAGGAAAAGTTGCCCAGCATCTCAAAGTAGGTGCCGTGGCGGGCGGTCTTACCGATGTTCTCGATGTCGCCGGTACGGATGCACTTCTGGCAGGTGCACACCCGGTGGCGGGGGGGCTCCTGCTCCCCGGTGAAATAGGGCTTCATGGGCGCCATGCCGCTGTTGATCAGCAGCAGGGACGCGTCGTTCTGGGGGATCAGAGAGAAGCTGGGGAGCCGCAGATGGCCCTTTGTCTCAAAGAACTTCAGGAACATCTCCCGCAGTTCATTGAGTCCGTAATTCTTGTGCATGTGTTTCTACCTCCTGTATCGTATCATATTTTGATATTTTATTGTTTCTTCACTTTAGGAAGGGATAGACGCTATGCTTCCGCTATCCAGCCGATATTGTCCATAGCGACCTCACCGCCGCCCTCCGCGAGGCAGAAGGTGAGCTCCACTATGCTGCTGCTGTCAAAGCCCTCCTCCGCAGCAAAGGCGTCCACCGGGATGCTCACGGTGGAGAAGGCGTGGCGGTAAGTACTCTCGCCAAAAAGGAAATCCAGCTTGTCCGTCCGCACCGGCAGCACCGGATAGACCGTAGCAAAGTCGCTGAGCTGTGCCGAGGCGGTACGTCCGCCGCTGTCGATGAGGAGGATCTCGGCGTCCACCAGCTGGTAGTCTCCCCCCTCCACCGCCTCGTCATCCAGATCGGCGATGTCAAAGGACAGCGTCCAGCCCATCGCGTCTGTCTCCGGCAGGCGGAGAGTGTAGGAGGCCCGGGAGCCCCCCCACTTCAGCCGCAGGGCGTGGGTATCATAGGAGGAGCTGTTGGCAAAGTTCATCAGCTCCTCCGTCCACCGCTGCACGCCGGAGGCGCCGGCGGAAACTCCCTCGGCGGTGGCCGTCTCCAAGTCGGAGTCCTCCTCGAAGTCCGCTATGGGGACAAAGCCGGAGGTCTCATAGCACTGCATGTACACCGTCTTCGGCAGCTGGGCCGCATAGCTGTCCCAGTCGGTGAGGAGGGTACGGCAGTCCTCATTCCCAAGGAGGGTTACGTCTAAAAAGGCCTTGATGAATAGGCAGGCGATCTCCTGCTGATCCTCCGCGGAGAGCAGGCTCTCCGCGTTGAGCAGCGCGCTGAAGGGCGCTGGCTGGTCGTAGGCCCCCCAGAGGGAGTTGAACTGCCCGTGGTTGGCCCCGGCGATGTACAGGGCGCTTTTGAGATAGTCCCCTTCCCCGGTAAAGGAGATATTTTCGTACTGGGCCATGCCCATAAAATTGGTCACGTCCCGGTCGCAGGCCCCGTGGAGCAGGAGGTAGTTGACGTCCTCCAGCTCCACACTGTGGTCCGCCGGTTTATACTGGTTCACCGTAGGGGCGAGGGCGATAAGGGATTTGATGTTGAAGTGGTAGTCAAAGCGAATCGTGCCGTTCTCCGGGTAGCGGTCATAGCCGTTGAAGAGATAGGCGGTGGCCACCATCTCTCCGCCCCGGGAGTGGCCCGCGATGGCGATGTTCTCCCCGTCGATCCGCCCGTAGAGGGGATTGCCCGGTTCCTCACTGTAGGAGAGCACCTGGTCGATATGCTCCAGCAGGAGCACGGCCCTTGCGTCGTTCTCCCCATTGAGCAGGTTGCAGGCGTTCTGGTCCACTGACACCACCACATAGCCGTGGGAGGCTAAGTACTCGCCTAAGTAATCATAGCCCAAGTAGGAGTCCACCGCGATGGTGTGGTTGCCGTGGGCGATAAAGAGCACGGGGCAGTTCTCCCCCTCCGCGGGGTACCACACCCGGCCTACCAAGGGAACCTCCGACAAGTCGTAGTCCAAATAGAGCTCCGCATAGGCTCCGTTGAGATCCGCGCCCTCCCGGTTGGCAAAGGCACTGATGCTCACCGTCTCTGAGGCGAGGCCTTCCTCCGTGCCGTAGTCCAAGGCCACCGCCGTATAGGGGCCCGGGCCGAGATAGCTCTCAAAGGCCTCCACCTGCGCGTCCTTGTTCCAGCCCATGGCCAGATAGCGCTGAATATAGTGGTCGTCAAAGCCGTTAGTAAACAGGAATACCGCCGAGAGCACAGTCAGCGTGCCGCTAAAGAGGCCGGCGAGCAATGTGGTCACCGTGATCCGCCGCCAGCGAAACAGGCTACAGAGGGCGGTGGAGAACAAATAGAGCGCCAGTGCCATTCCCGCGGAGACCAGCGCTACGCGGAAGGTGGCGCCCTCCCCGGCCCCCCGCCGGATCATCCAGTACAGTGAGCCGATCAGCAGCGCCAAGGAGAGCAGCGGGCGGATAGACCGCTTCAGCAGAACCCGGCAGACCTTCTCCGCCACCCAGCCCGCCGCCCAAAGCAGCACGAGAGTGCCCAAGATGCAGACGACAAATCCCACCACTTCCGGCCAGTAGGTGTCTGCCACGCTGACGCCGGCGATCACCGCAGCTACCAGCAGGCCGGCCCCATAGGGCGCGGCCGCCGTCTGGCCAAAGTTTCGCGTCAGCCACCGGCCAACGCTGCAGAGGCGGGACCGGAGGCGCTCCCTCTTTGTTACAAGGGTCTCATCCATCACTGCTCTGTAATCTCCAATCCCACGAAATTCCAATCGCTGTCAAAGGCGACGCGGAACAGGATGGTGGCCCTCTCGAATTTACCAAGGATCACCGCCTCGCCGTAGGTCACGCCGTCCACCGTCCGTCCAGTGGCCATGGCGTCCTCCCTGTCCCGATAGGCGCCGGCGTCCCCCGCCGCGTCCTCCATCAGCGCCTTGATCTCCTCCGCCGAGGTAGCGGCGGCCACATCCTCCCGGAAGCGGGAGAGGACCTCCTCATATTCCCCGTCCACCAGCAGGTTAACAATCTCTTGTCCCGCGGCGATCACCGCCTCCTCGTCCATCCCCGCCGGCAGCGCCTCGGGGCTGCAGCCTGTGAGCACCAGCAGGCTCAGCAGGACCGGCAGCAGCTTTTTCATATTCTCTGCTCCTTTTCTTCTTTGGATCTGCAAGCAAAAAAGAAAACCCACGCCACCACATAGGGGCGAAGGTTCTCGCGGTACCACCCTAATTTGCCCCCGCCGGGGGCATCTCAGCGGCCCGATAACGGTGGCCAGCCGTCCGGCTCCTCGCCGGCCGCTCAGAAATGGCTCTGCCGGGCGCGCCGCCGCGGGGCTTCCACTATCCCCCGCTCGCTTTCAGGCCGCTCTCCGGCATTGGTTTCCTCACTGCGAATATCTCAACAACTTTTGGGAAGCGGTCGAAAGAGCCTTCCGGCCGCCTTGCGGCTATTATAGCGCAAAGCCTCTCCCCTTGTCAACCGCCTGTTTTTCCCTGATTGGACCGAATTCCTATTCTGCGCTGCATTCCGCCGCGGCAGATGTTTTTCTCTATTTGCCGCGATGCGCAAAGCGGCCCGCCCCATGGGCGCAAAATATCCCGCCGCCCTCTTGCGTTTCTATCGGATGTTCTGTATAATAGTTGCGCTGTCCGCAGCGGCAGCCAAGACAAATGAGAAAAATAAGGAGTGTGAAACATGGCCGAGGAAAACAGGACCCCCCTTACCGAGGAGGCCGAGAACAAAAACTTTATCCATCAGTTCATCGACGAGGACATCGCAGAGGGTGGTCAGTTCCAGGGCATGACCGTCCACACCCGTTTTCCCCCGGAGCCCAACGGC
>CAJFUI010000160.1 GCA_904420145.1 uncultured Oscillospiraceae bacterium | reverse complement strand
GGGCCATCACCCGAGGTCCCTGCCCCCATACCCGCAGAGCTGGGGCTGCCGGCGGACCTGGGGCAAAAAGGAGATATGGCCATGGCCCAGATGTATGAATTTGACGCCTTTTCCTTAGAGGATGATTTTACCGGTTTGAGCCGTGAGGCGCTGCTGGAGCGCCTGCGGGCGGTCCGCGCTCTCCTGGACCAGCTGGACGAGGAGGAGCCGGAGGACATGGACAGCGAGGACTATGAGCAGTGGGGCGACCGCCACGAGGCTCTGGAGGATCTATCCGACGAGATCGAAGATCTTTTAGATGAGATGGGAGGAGACGCATGATGGATTTTGCCTACTGCAAACTGGAGATCTTTATTCCCGCGTCCCACCTCGGCCACCTGCAGACGGCCCTGCGGACCGTAGACGCCGGACATATCGGCCGCTACGACTGCTGCCTGTCCTACAGCCGCGTCACCAGCTGCTGGCGGCCCCTGGAGGGGACCTCCCCCTACCTGGGCAGCATCGGGGAGCTGAGCACAGAGCCGGAGCTGAAGGTAGAGGTCACCTGCCATGCCGAACGGGTGGAGGAGACGGTGGCAGCGGTGAAGGCGGTCCATCCCTATGAGGAGCCGGTAATCAACGTCCTCCCCCTCTGCCGCACCGGGCAGTAATGCGGCGCCCGCCCAGTGGGTGCCGCACGAGCCGCCGCACTGTCCCCCCAACCCAACGGCGAGACGCAAGACCGTAGGACACGCAGGCGCGGGGCGGCGGAGTAAGGCAAGAACAGAGAGCTGCGCCGATATGTCACAGCTGCTCTTCTCAGCAAGGAGTTATCTATGCGGATTATCCTCTCACCAGCCAAAAAAATGCAGGTGGACACCGACAGCTTCCCTGTGGAGAGCCTGCCCCAGTTCCTCTTAGAGGCGGAGCGGCTGAAGCGGGCTCTGCAGGAGATGTCCCCGCAGGCCCTGCAAAAGCTGTGGAACTGTAACGACGCTATCTCCAGGGAGAATGTGGAGCGGCTGCGGGAGATGGATCTGCGGCATGGGCTCACCCCCGCCATCCTCTCCTACAAGGGGATCCAATACCAATACATGGCGCCGGGGGTCTTTGAAACCGGCCAGCTCGCCTACATTCAGGAGCATCTGCGCATTCTCTCCGGCTTCTACGGGTTGCTGCGCCCCTTCGACGGTGTGACGCCCTACCGGCTGGAGATGCAGGCCCGCCTGTCCGTGGATGGGGAGCGGGATCTCTACGGCTTCTGGGGCGGCAGGCTGGCCCGGCAGTTAGAGGCGGAGACAGATTTTGTGCTGAATCTGGCCTCCAAGGAATACAGCCGCGCCGTACTCCCCCATCTGGGGCCATCGGTCCGCGTGGTCACCTGCATCTTTGGGGAGCTGCGGGAGGGCCGTATCTTAGAGAAGGGCACGCTGTGCAAGATGGCCCGGGGACAGATGGTCCGCTATTTAGCGGAGCGCGCCGTCACCCGTCCGGAGGAGCTCCCGGCCTTCGCCGACCTCGGCTACCGCTTCTCCCCCGGCCACTCGACTCGGGAGCAGCTGGTGTTTCTCCGGGAGGGAGCAGGCAGGAACAGCCTTTGAGCGGACAAGCCAAAAAACAGCGGCCCGGTCTCCTCTGACTGGGCCGCTGTTTTGTTCACTCCTCCGCCGCATAGGAGGGCTGGTGCAGAGACATCATAGCAGCTCGGTAGCGCTGGGGGACATCCTCGATGGACATGCTCTCAAACCACTCCGTCGTCCCCGCCTCCTCGGCTGTTTCATAGTACCAGCATTTGAAATCCAGGGTGTCCAGCGTCTGCTGCAGCTCCTCCATCTGTCGCAGGACCGCCTGGCGCTGCTTCCGGATCAGCGCTAAGCGCTCCCGGATGGTCTCGTCCCCCCGCATGGCCATATCGATATAGGCCCGGATGTCCCGCAGGGGCATCCCAGTCTTTTTCAAGCATTCAATGATCCGCAGCCACTCGTAGTCCTTCTCCTGAAACATCCGCATCCCGCCGGAGGAGCGCTCCACAAAGGGCAGCAGCCCCTCCTTGTCATAGTAGCGCAGCGTCGAGGCGGGCACGCCCATGAGCTTCGCCATCTCCCCCACCGTATATACCATCGGCAGCAGCCTCCCTAAAATTTTTTCAAAAATCCTCTTGACTTAAAGTGTGGTTTAACTTGTATGATAAACATACAGTTTAAGGACAGCATAGCGTATGGATCATTTTTTGTCAACTGCGAAATGGGAGACGGGCCGCCGGCTTTCAGACCAGCGGAGCGGACGGCACGCCCTGAGATGAGAAAGGAGAGAAGCAAATGGACGCCATTTGGAAGGAATTTCCCAAAAAATTCGGCTTTGGCTGCATGCGCCTGCCCATGAAGGACGGCCAGGTGGACTATGAAGAGACCTGCGCCATGGTGGACGCCTTTTTGGCTGCGGGCTTCCGCTACTTTGACACGGCCCACGGCTATTTAGAGGGCAAGAGCGAGACTGCCCTCCGGGCGTGCCTCACCTCCCGCTACCCCCGGGACCGCTACACACTCACCAATAAGCTGACCAACTTTTTCTTCAAAAAGGAGGAGGACATCCGCCCCTTCTTTGCCAGCCAGCTGGAGGCCTGCGGGGTGGACTACTTCGACTTCTACCTCATGCACGCCCAGAGTGAGGAGCACTTCGCCTACTTCAAGGGCTGCCGGGCCTATGAGACGGCCCTGGCCCTGAAGGAGGAGGGGAAAATCCGCCACTTCGGCATCTCCTTCCATGACCGCGCCGCCGTGCTGGAGCAGATTCTGCAGGAGTATCCCCAGATCGAGGTGGTGCAGCTCCAGTTCAACTACCTCGACTACGACGACCCCGCCGTGGAGAGCCGCAAGTGCTATGAGGTCTGCCAAAAGTACGGCAAGCCGGTCATCGTCATGGAGCCGGTAAAGGGCGGCAATTTGGCCAAGCTGCCCCCGGACATCCAGCCGATTTTAGACCAGCTCCAAGGGGGAAGCCCCGCCAGCTACGCCCTCCGCTTCGCCGCGGGCTTCGACGGCATCGCCATGGTCCTCTCCGGGATGAGCACCATGGAACAGATGGAGGATAATCTCCAAACCATGAAGGACTTCCATCCCCTCCGGCAGGAGGAGCTTGCCGCCCTATCGGAGGTGTGCCGGCGCTTCCGGGAGAAGCATATGATCCCCTGCACCGCCTGCCGCTACTGCGTGGACGGCTGTCCCCAGCACATCTCCATCCCGGACCTGTTCGCCTGTCTGAACACCAAGCGGACCTTCGGCGACTGGAACGCCGACTACTACTATCACAACGTCCACACCGTCCGCGGCGGAAAGGCCTCCGCCTGCATCCGCTGCGGCAAGTGTGAGCACGCCTGTCCCCAACACCTGCCCATCCGGGAGCTGCTGACGGAGGTAGCGAAAGAATTTGAAAAGGAAACGAAGGAGTGAGTTGTATGGAATTGACTGAAAACGCCAAGGCCTACTACGAGAGGATGTTCCCGGGAGAGCCCTCCCCCTGGATGGAGACGGACCCGGAGTTTATGGAGCGCTTTTGCAACTTCGCCTGTGACGAAGTCGTGCGCCAGGACGATTTGGATGATCGTACCCGCTTCATGGCTATTCTCGCCACCCTGCTGGGCTGCCAGGGTCTGGACGCCTTCCGCCGGATGATGAAGGCATCCCTCCGCTTCGGCGTGACGCCGGTGGAGGTCAAGGAGATCATCTATCAGGCCACGGCCTACCTGGGGCTGGGCCGGACGGCCCCCTTCCTGACGGCCGCCAACCAGGTCCTCAGGGAGGAGGGGGTATCCCTGCCCCTGCCGGGACAGGCCACCACCGAGCTCTCCGAGCGTACGGAGGCCGGCAATCAGGTGCAGGTGGACATCTTCGGTGAGGGGATGCGGGGCTTCGAGAACAGCGGCCCTGAGGAGAGCCGGCATATCAACCGCTTTTTAGCCGACAACTGCTTTGGCGACTACTACACCCGCAAGGGGCTGGACTACAAGCAGCGGGAGATGATTACCTTCTGCTTCCTCTCCGCCCAGGGGGGCTGTGAGCCCCAGCTCACCAGCCACGCCGCCGCCAACCTGCGCATCGGCAACGACAAGGCCTTTCTCATCAAGATCATCACCCAGTGCCTGCCCTATATCGGCTACCCCCGCAGCCTCAACGCCCTGCGCTGCGTCAACACCGCGGCGGAGCAGAGCAAGTAAGCGGGCGGCAGAAAAGGAGGCGGGAAGTTTTCTTCCCGTCTCACTTTTTTTATTTGTCGGACAGCATAGGCGCCCTCCCGCCCGCCAGGGGCGGAAGGCGGTTTTCCGCCGCCCCTCACGGGGAGGCCGCCCGTCCCTCCCGCCGCCCCGCCACCAGCCCCCGGAGCCAGCGAAAGTCCTCCCAGCTCACCACACAGCAGACCATCCATGCTAAAACGAGCAGCAGCAGGTAGCAGGCCGCCGGAAACACTGCCCCCATCACCCCCTCATACTCCGGCAGCAGTCTGGTCATCAGCCCCGCGCCAATGGCGCAGACGGCCGCCCGGAGGGGCATTCCCAGTTCCAGCCGGATCTCCGTCACCTTGATTAAGCGGCGGAGGCTGAGGCAGAAGTTGATCAGGTGGGTAATGGCGAAGCTGAAGTAGTAGCCGCCCAGCCCCAGGCGGGGGAGCAGCACCCAGAGGAAGGTTACATCCAAAAAGGAGGTAAGCACATTGTAGCGGGCATTGGCGCTCTGCTGCCCCATCCCCTTGCAGATGGCGTCCACCACCGCATCCATGTAGAGCAGCGGAACCAGCGGCGCGTACAGCCGGAGATAGGCTCCCGCCTCCGCGCTCTCATAGAGCAGCTCCCCCAGCGCGTCCGCCCCGGCAAAGAGCACACCGGCGGCACAGAGGCCAAAGAGCAGCGACACCCGCAGGGACTGCTTTGCCAAATACCGCACCCGCCGCCCGCTCCTGCCGGCGGCGCAGCGGGAGAACTCCGGCACCAGCAGGTCAGCCAGAGAGTACAGAATCACCGACGGGAACATCAGCACGGGAAACACCATGCCGCAGACGATGCCGTAGTCCGCCAAGGCGTTGACCGTCCCCGCAAAGAGGGCCAGGCGCTGGGGCACCAGCAGATTTTCGAAGGCGTTCAGCCCCGAGCGCAGATCATCCGCCAAGGCGATAGGCGCCGCCACCTTCAGGATACGGCCATAAGGCGGACAGAGGGCCGTCCGTTCCCCTGCCTCCCGGCGGCAGAGGCGGTAGAGCAGCAGTAAAATGACAAGGGCAAACAATGTGGCGGCGCAGCTTCCGGCGGCCACGCAGAGGCAGGCCCGGCCTGCGTCCTCTCCCCCCCAGCGGTCCAGGAGAAAGAAGGTAAGCCCTATGGAGCACAGCTGCTCGCAAAAGCCCACCTTTACTAAGCTTCCAATTCGTCCGGCGGCGGTGAAGTAGCCGGTCATCACCCCCTGCAGGCAGCGCAGAGGGAGAAACAAGGCGTAGAGCCGCAGAGAGGGGGCCACCGCCGGATCGGCAATCCACACCTCCGACAGCCACGGGGCAAAATACCACATACAGCCACCCACCACCGCGCTGCACACTAAGGCGTAGTGGAAGCAGCCGGACAGGACGGCGCCGATCCTCTGGGGCCGTCCCCTGCCCAGCTCCTCCGCGGAGAGGTACATGGCGCAGGTCCTGATGCCGGCGGCCCCCATGGTAAAGGACAGGTCTCTCACCGCAAAGATCAGCTGCAGCAGCCCCGTACCCGCCGCGCCGATCCGGCCGGAGAGATACACCCGAAAGCTCATGGCCACCAGCTGCAGCAGCAGGTTCGCCGCCGTCAGAAGAAGGGTGCCGTAGAAAATGGGACTTCCTTTTTTCAAGACCCCACACCTCCCACTGCTACTATATGGCCCCCTCCCCTTTGCACATGCCCATAAAACTTCATGGGCTGAAAGCGGCACATGGCCCATTTTGCCATGCCTTTGCGGAGCAAAAAAGAGGCGGCATATCCACCAGGATATGCCGCCTCTTTGTCTATGTATGTGCTTTCCGGCAAAAGCCGTCACTCCAGAAACACCCGCAGGATCTGCAGGATAATAATGATCCACACCACCACCGCGATAATACCGGCAGTCTGTCCTTTCTTCTGCCGTTCCTTACTGGAGGGCCCCTGGACACGCTGGGCCGGAGGACGCTGAGACTGCCGGGGAGCCCTCTTAGGGTGGTCCAGCCCCAAGGCGCGCCGTTTGGCCTTTTCCTGATGGACCTCCCGGTGGGCAAAGGAACCCTTGTGGTTTACCTCGTTCACCCCGTCCACCCGAACCGGATGTCCCTGTGCGTCCACCCCCCACCTCTTACCCGGCTGGTTGTAGGCGCCGCAGCGGGGACAAAAGTCATCCTTTTCATAGTCGTAGATCTTTTTGCACTCCTCACACACCAAACGCACTTCTATTTTCCTCCCTTCCCTGTTGCCACACTCATTTCAATATCAGTATACTATATTTCCGTCCTTTTGGGAAGGATAATCTTCCCCAGTTCCGCAGGCTGAAACCCACCGTTGCGAAATGATGGGCGGTGTGCTACACTACAGGTAAAATATGTTGAAAATGGGAGGTACATGGGATGAAACTCAGCTTTTACGGAGCCGACCAGTGCGTCACCGGCAGCTGCCACTGTCTTGAGGTGGGCGGCAAACGAATTCTGGTGGACTGCGGCCTGCAGCAGGGGCGGGATGAGGTCAGCAACGACACCTTCCCCTTCGCCGTCAATACTATTGACTGCGTCCTTGTCACCCACGCCCACATCGACCACTCCGGCCGTCTGCCCATGCTGGTGCGGCAGGGATTTCAGGGCCGCATCATCACCACCCGCCTCACCGCCCAGCTGTTGTCCATCATGCTGGCCGACAGCGCCCACATTCAGGAGTCTGACGCGGAGTATCAGACGAGAAAAAACCAGCGGGCCGGCCGCCCCTCCGTGGAGCCCATCTACACCATGGAGGACGCCATGCGGACGCTGGACTATATCGAAACCTGCGAATATAACCAGGCTGTCTCTCTGTTTGACGGTGTCACCGCCACCTTCACTGACGCCGGCCACCTGCTGGGTTCCGCCTCCATCACTATCGATGCAGAGGAGAACGGAGAACGCCGTACCATCGTATTTTCCGGGGACATCGGCAACGTGGACCAGCCCATCATCTGTGACCCTGTTCTGCTCAAGCGGGCCGACTATGTGGTTATGGAGAGCACCTACGGCGACCGCAACCACCAGGAGGTATGGAGCTACACTGACGAGCTGGCGGCGGTGATCGACAAAACCCTTGGCCGGGGCGGCAACGTGATTATTCCCGCCTTCGCTGTGGGGCGCACCCAGGAGATCCTCTACTTCATCCGCCGGATGAAGCTGGAGCATCTGGTGAAATCTGTCCCCGACTTCCCTGTCTACATCGACAGCCCCCTGGCCAGCAAGGCCACCACCATTTTTGCCGGAGATCTCCGGGGGTACCTGGACGAGGAGGCCATGGAGATCGTGCGCACCCATCAGGAGATGTTCACTTTCCCCGGGCTGCGGATGACGGAGACCCTGGAGGAGTCCAAGGCCCTCAACGCCGACAAGACCCCCAAGGTCATCATCTCCGCCTCCGGCATGTGCGACGCCGGACGGATCCGCCACCACCTCAAGCACAACCTCTGGCGCAGGGAGTGCACCGTGGTCTTTGTGGGCTTTCAGGGGGAGGGCACCTTGGGCCGCACCCTTCTCAACGGGGCCGAGTCGGTGAAGCTCTTCGGCGAGGAGATCGCCGTGCAGGCGGAAATCGTCAACTTCAAGGGCCTCTCCAGCCACGCCGACCGGGACCATCTGCTCCAGTGGGCCCAATCCTTCACGAACCCCCGGCACTTTTTCATCGTCCACGGCGACCGGGAGGTGGCTCCCTACTTTGCCGAGAGTCTGCAGAAGCTGGGGCTCAGCGCCCACGCCCCTCAATACACGGAGGAGGTGGACCTGCTCACCGGCGCCACCCTCTCCCCGGGCTACCTGCCTGAGCGCAAGACCTCCACTCCCGCCGGCAAGGTCTCCTCGGCCTACCAGCGCCTGGTGTCTATGGGCAAGCTGCTCCAGGAGGTCATCGCCCGCAGCAAGGGCCGGGCCAACCGGGATCTCGGCAACTTCGCCGACCAGATCAAGCAGCTGATCGATAAGTGGGAGCAGTAAGCTTCCTCCCATCACAAGCAGAAAGCAGGAGCGCACCATGGCAAACCTCCAAAAAAATCAGCGCCACACCGTCACCGTGGAGGGCTACTCCTCCGAGGGACTGGGCATCACCCGGATCGACGGGCAGGTGGTCTTTGTCCACGGCGGCGTCCGGGGGGAGACCTGTGTCATTCAGATTCTGAAGGTCCTCAAGCGCGCCGCCTACGCCCGGGTGGCGGAGGTCCTCTCCCCCAGTCCCGCCCGGGCAACGCCGGACTGCCCCCACTTCCCCGCCTGCGGCGGCTGTCAGCTGCGGCATATCACCTACGACGAGGAGCTGTGGTTCAAGCGGCAGAAGGTTGCCGACGCCCTGCGGCGCATTGGCGGAGCCGACGTCTCCGTGGACACCATTCTCGCCGCCGAAAGCCCCCTGTACTACCGGAACAAGAGCGTCTTTCCCGTGGGGCCGGGAGGGGAGATCGGCTTCTACCGCGCCCGCAGCCACCAGATTATCCCCGTGGACCGCTGCCTGCTCCAGGCCAAGACCGCCAACGACGCGGCCAAGGCCTTGGGGGACTATATGGCCCGGTACGGCGTCAGCGGCTACGATGAGGGCACCCGGGAGGGACTGGTCCGCCACCTCTTTGTCCGCACCAATGCCGCCGGGGAGGCTCTCCTCTGCGTCGTGGTCAACGGCGGCGCCCTCCCAGAAGAGGCGGCGCTGGTGTCCTGCCTCCGCACTGCCTGTCCCAAGGCCGTCGGCATTCTTCTCAACCGCAACACTAAGGATACCAACGTGATCCTTGGGGATTCCTACCGTACCCTCTATGGGGAGCGGACTCTGCAGGATACCCTCTGCGGACACACCTTCTCCCTCTCCGTCCCCTCCTTCTATCAGGTCAACCGCCCCCAGGCGGAGCGGCTGTACGGGAAGGCCATGGAGCTTGCCGGCCTCACCGGGAGGGAGCTGGTGCTGGAGCTCTACTGCGGCGCCGGCACCATCACGCTGTCCATGGCTCCCCACGCCGCCCGGGTCATGGGCGCGGAGATCGTCCCCGAGGCCGTGGCCGACGCCAAGGAAAACGCGGCGCGCAACGGCGTGGACAATGTGGAGTTCCTCTGTGCCGACGCGGGGGAGATTGCCCAAAAGCTGGCGGCGGCGGGGCTTCGGCCAGATGTAGTGGTGGTGGATCCGCCCCGGAAGGGGCTGTCGGAGGACGTGGTGGACGCCATCGCCGCCATGGCCCCCGGCCGCGTTGTCTACATCTCCTGCAACCCGGCCACCTTGGCCCGGGACGCAGGGCGCTTCGCCGCCCTCGGCTATGTCCTTAGGGAGGCCATCGCCGCCGATCTCTTCCCCCGCACCGTCCATGTGGAGAGCATCGCCCTGCTTACGCCGAACTGTGTGAGTACCATATAGGGCGGCGAAAGCAGCTGACAGGCGCCGCCTTTGAAGATTTCTGGGAGCCTGTCGGTCAATCATTTTTTTAACATAAGGGTCCCGCACCGTTGGGGCCTCTGCTGAGACTGTAGAAAAAGCCTCGCAGCGTTCGCGCCCGCGGGCGCGAATAAATAGAGATCCGTTTTCAGCCGCGACATGTGCGTGGGCGAAAACACATCTCGGCCCGCAAACGTGCGAGCTGTCCGCTGACAGCGGACGATGAGCGCGCTGCCGCGGGCCGCAATCCCCCATCGAAAAAGGCATAACCTTTTTCGATGGGCTGTGCGGAGGGCCGCCCCGTAGGGCGGCCCTCCGCTTTTGCGCGTATAGGGCGAGCTTTCAGCGTCGTTTCAGAGTGGGCGGGTATAATCTCCCTTGGATACCTATGCCGCCGAGGAGGACGGCGTATACCGCAAGGAGGAACATGCATGATAACCGTTGAACATCTGACCAAGCGCTACGGCGAGGTCACGGCGGTGGACAACCTCTCCTTCCAAATCGATGAGGGACACGTCTACGGCTTTTTGGGGCCAAACGGCGCCGGGAAGTCCACCACCATGAACATTATGACCGGCTGTCTCTCCGCCACCTCCGGCCACGTCCGGATCGACGGTCACGACATCTTTGAGGAGCCAAACGAGGCCAAGCGGCTGATCGGCTATCTCCCGGAGCAGCCGCCGCTGTACATGAACGAGACGCCGGAGGAGTACCTGCGGTTTGTGGGGGAGGCCAAGGGCCTCAAAGGCGCAGAACTTGCCGCCCAGATTGCCGAGGTGATGGAGCAGACCAAGATCACCGATGTGCGCAGGCGCTGCATCTCCGCTCTCTCCAAGGGGTACCGCCAGCGGGTTGGCATCGCCCAGGCCCTGTTAGGTAATCCCAAGGTAGTGATCTTGGACGAGCCCACCGTGGGCCTGGACCCCATTCAGATCATTGAGATCCGGGACCTGATCCGCCAGTTGGGTCAGTCCCATACGGTGATTCTCAGCTCCCACATCCTCTCCGAGGTCCAGACCATGTGCGAGAAGATCCTGATTATTGCCCGGGGAAAGCTGATTGCCTTCGACACGCCGGAGAACTTGGAGCGGGAGCTTCTCTCCCCCAGTGAGATCACCCTTACCGCAGATGCCGGTGCGGAGGAGGTCCGGGCAATTCTCTCCTCCGTGCCCCATATCACAGAGCTATCTGTCACCCAGGAGGCCGGCGCCTACCCTGTGGCCAAAATCAAGACGGACCTGGGCGATATCTACCAGCTCTCCCGTTCCCTCTTCTTTGCCTTTGCCCATGCGGACAAGGCCCTGCTGGAGATGACGCTGAAGAAAGCCAATCTGGAGGACATCTTCCTGGAGCTGACGGAGGAAAAAGCGGTGGAGGACTCCACTGCGGAAAGTGAGGTGACGGGAGCATGAGCGCTGTTTTCAAGCACGAGCTGCGCAGCTATTTTCACTCTTTGACCACATATGTGTTCGGGGCCTTCCTGCTGGCCTTTGTGGGGCTGGGGGCCATGCTCTACAACATTCAAGCGGCGGTCAGCAACTTTGAATATGTCCTTAGCTTCGGCAGCCTGATCTTCGTGGTCATCGTCCCCATTTTGACCATGCGGGTCATCGCCGAGGAGAAGAAGCAGAAGACGGACCAGCTGCTCTACTCCCTGCCCATCTCCACCTGGCAGGTCATCCTGGGCAAATACTGCGCTCTGCTGATCGTCTACCTCATTCCCATGGCTATCATCTCCATCTATCCGCTGATCTTCGCCCAGTTCGGCGACGTGTATCTGCTGACGGCCTACGGCTCTATCCTCGCCTTCTTCATCATGGGCGCGGCGCTGCTGGCCATAGGGATGTTCATCTCCTCCCTCACCGACAACCAGGGGCTGGCCGCCGGCATCGGTATCGCTGTGGTGCTCTTTAACTACTACAGCATCAGCCTTTCCGAGTATGTCTCTACCACCGCCGCCGGCACGGTCATCGCCCTGCTGGTGCTCATCCTTGCCCTCTACGCCATCATCCGCTACCTCACCAAAAATGAGAACCTGGCCTACGGCGTGAGCCTGGTGCTGCTGGCGGGGATCATGGTCCTCTATTTCGTGGACAGCTCGGCCCTGGAGGGGCTGCTGCCCCAGATCATGACCACCCTCTCCCTGTTTGAGCGCTTCAACGCCTTCGTCAACGGCGTGTTCGATATGACTGCCATCGTCTACTACCTGACGGTGATTGCCTTCTTCCTGTTTCTGTCGGTGCAGTCCCTGGAGAAAAGGAGGTATAACTGATGAAAAAATTCAAAAAGCCGGCACAGTCCAAAAAGCCGGCCAAGGCCGCTCAGAGCCGCATCGCCATGGAGGGCGGGTCCTACTCCCTGATGATTACCGCCGTTGTGTTAGCTATTTTGATTGTCGTCAATATTTTAGCCGCGGCCCTGCCCACCTCCCTGACCCAATATGACATCAGCGCCACCAAGCTCTACTCCATCACCAGCAACACCAAGGTGGTAGTCAATGCCTTGGAGGAGGACGTGACCATCTACTGGATCGTCCAGTCCGAGGAGGAGGACGCAGTCATTGAAAATCTGCTGGGCCGGTACGAGGCCCTCTCCGACCACATCCATGTGGAGAAGATCAACCCCGACGTGTATCCCACCTTCGCCGAGCAGTACACCGATGAGACGGTGCAGAACAACAGTCTTGTGGTGGAATGCGGCGAGCGCAGCCGCTACATCGGCTACGACGACATCTATATCTATGAGGCGGACGTCTACTCCTACAGCTACAATACCTCCTTTGACGGGGAGGGCGCCATCACCTCGGCCATCGACTATGTGGTCAATGAGGAGCAGCCTGTCATCTACATGCTGGAGGGCCACGGCGAGGCCGAGCTGCCCTCCACCTTCAGCAGCCAGCTGGAGCGGGACAACATCTCCCTCACCACCTTCTCCCTGCTGACCACGGATGAAATCCCGGAGGACGCGGCCTGTGTTCTGATCTACAGCCCCTCCACCGACATCTCCGAGGAGGAGGCGGACATGCTTGCGGACTACGCCGCCGGCGGCGGAAAGCTGCTGGTGATCGCCGGCCCCTCCTCGGAGAGTGAGCTGACCAACCTGTACAGCCTCATCTCCGACTACGGCGTGACAGCCAGTGAGGGCATCGTCATCGAGAGTGACCGGGCCCACTACGCCTTCCAGCAGCCCTATATTCTGATGCCGGATATGGCGGAGAGCGATATCACCGACTCCCTTGTGGAGGAGAACTACTACCCCATCTTCCCCATCTCCCAGGGGCTGACCGTGGGAGATACCCCCTCCGGCGCCACAGTGACGGAGCTGCTCACCACCTCCGATGAGGCCTTCAGCAAGGTCGCCGGGTATGAGCTCACCACCTACGAGAAGGAGGAGGGGGACATCGACGGCCCCTTTGCCTTAGCCGTGTCCATCGACTGCGGCAGCGGCGGACAGATTGTCTGGTTCTCCTCCTCGGAGTTCCTCGCCGACATGTACAACGCCTACTCTTCCGGCGCCAACGTGAACCTGGCCATGAACGCCGTCTCCACCCTCATCGGCGAGAGCGAGGCCATGGCCATCCGCAGCAAGTCCCTGAACTACAACTATCTGACCATCAGCGACTCGGTCTCCTCCCTGCTGAAGGTGACGATGATCGGCGTCTTCCCCCTGCTGTTCCTTGGGATCGGCATCTATGTGGTCGTAAGAAGAAGGAGGCTGCAGAATGAAGCGGTATAAACGTCTCTATATCCTGCTGGGCGTGCTGTGTGTGATCTGCCTGGTCACCTTTGCTGTCAGCCGGCATGAGGAGTACAAGGAGCAGATCGCCGCCAGCGACGAGATCATCCTCGAAATTCCCACAGACTCGGTTCAGTCCCTGTCCTGGGAATATGACGATCAGTCCCTCTCCTTCCACCGGGATGAAAGCTGGCTTTATGACGAGGACGAGGCCTTCCCTGTGGACGAGGAAAAAATGACGGAGCTGCTGGACCTCTTCTCCTCCTTCGGCGTGTCCTTCATCATTGAGGATGCGGAAAATCTTGGCCAGTATGGACTGGACGACCCGGCGTGCACCATCCGCATCGACACAGAGGAGGAGAGCTACACCATCACCCTCGGCGATTTCAGCACCATGGACTCCCAGCGCTATGTCTCCATCGGAGACGGCAACGTCTACCTCGTGTCCAACGATCCCATGGACGCCTTCTCCGTGGAGCTCAAGGATATGATCGACAACGACGAGGTGCCGGCTATGGATGCTGTGACGGAGATCCAGTTTACCGGCAGCGCGGACTACACCGTCACCTATGAGGAGGACAGCAATGCCACCTACCGGGAGGCGGACGTCTACTTCACCCGCAGCGGCGGAGAGGATGTCCCCCTGGACACCGGCCGGGTGGAGGACTACCTGGACGCCATCCAGTCCCTCGACCTCACCAACTATGTGACCTATAACGCCACGGAGGAGGAGCTCTCCGCCTGCGGACTGGACAATCCGGAGCTGACCGTGGAGATCGACTACACCGCGGAGGACGAGGAGGGGAACGAGACCTCCGGCACCTTCCTGCTGTCTGTCAGCCGGGATCCCGAGGAGCTGGCCGCACAGGCGGAGGCCGCGGAAACGGAGACAGAAACCTCTGAGGAAAGCGAAGAGGAGGAGATCACCGCCTATGTCCGAGTTGGGGATTCTCCCATCCTCTACCAGATCACCGGCGAGGAATATGAGGCCCTGATGGCCGCCTCCTACGACGATCTCCGCCACACTGAGGTCCTCCCCGCCGACTTCGCCGACATCTCCCAGCTGGATATCACCATCGACGGTGAGGACTACACTATCACCGCCCAGGGGGACCGGGAGGAGCGGACCTACACCTATCAGGAGGAGGAAGTGGACCTGGGCGAGGTGCAGAGCGCCATAGACGCCCTGCAGGCCGACAGCTTCACCGACGAGACGCCCACCGGTCAGGAGGAGCTCAGCCTGACAGTCCATTTGGAACTGGAGGGCAGCCCCACTGTCCATATCCAGCTCTACCGCTATGACGGCACCCACTGCGTGGCCGTAGTGGACGGCGAGGCGGTATCCCTCGTGCCCCGGAGCGCTGTAGTAGATCTGCAGGAGGCCATCAACGCCATTGTGCTCAACTAAAGTCCTGCGGGAAAGACCTCTCTCCCCGCGCAGAAAGTGTCCCGGAAGCTATGGCTTCCGGGACACTCAGCTTGCCGAAAAAGGCCCGCTGGCCTTTTTCGGCAAAAGGCTACACGCAGGATGGACCTCGATGTCGTCGTCACAATCTCCAGATCACTCCCGTCCGCATCTGTGCGGACGCTCGCTCCTTCCGCTGCTCCTCCTCTCCCACGAAATCTGCAATTTCGCGGGTTCCCGGGAAAAGTCGGCCCATCCTGCGTGAGAAGTGTCCTTTCCGAGGCACATGTCCCCGGAAAGGACAGGATTACATTTGATTCCTGCGGCTGCGGCCGCAGGAACTCTGCGAGGCTTTCTCTCACGGAAGGTTTCTCGACAGTCTCAAGGCATCTCGCGCAGAAAGTGTCCCGGAAGCCGTAGCTTCCGGGATACTTTTTCTCGTTCACAGCGGCATTTTTCGCTTTTGCCTACCGCTCACAGGGCAGCTCCACCGAGAAGGTGTTGAGCCCTCCCCCGCTCTCCGCCCAAATTTTTCCCCTGTGCTGCTGAACAATGCTTTCCGCGATGGAGAGCCCCAAGCCGAAGCTGCCATCCCGGCTTCTGGCCGGGTCCGCCCGGTAGAACCGCTTAAAGAGGCTGCGCAGCGCCTCCGGCGGGATCTCCTCCCCCTGGTCCGCCACCTGCAGCAGGCAGCGGCCCTTTCCCTGCCTGCGCAGGGTCACCCAGGTGGCGCCGCCCTCCCGGGCGTACTTCTGGGCGTTGTCCAGCAGAATTTCCACCACCTGCTGGAGCTCCTCGCCCCTGCCGCTGATGAGGATGCCCTCTTCCATCTCCGTGTGCAGGGGCATCCCCCGCTCGAAGAACACCGCCTCAAAGGGGAGCACCGCCCGGGAAACCAGATCGCTGAAATCCACCCGGGCAAAGGAGGCAGTGCCTCCCTGGCCGTCCACTCTGGCCAGCTCCAGCATCTGTTCAATCAGGCGCCGCATCTGCCGGGACATGGTCAAGATGCTGTCTAAAAAGTCCCGCCGCTTCCCCTCGCCGTAGCTCGGATCCTGCAGCAGTTCCGCACTGGTGGTGATGACCGTCAGAGGCGTTTTCAGCTCATGGGAGGCGGCGGCCACAAACTCCTTCTGCTGCCGCCATGCCTGGTCCACCGGCCTTACCGCCCATTTAGACAGCAGAATGCTGATCCACAAAAACCCTAAAAAGCTCACCGCGCCGATGATGAGGCAGGTCCGCAGCAGGCCGGACAGGGTGGCGCGCTCGCTGGAGATGTCGGAAAAGACCACGCACCGGCTCATGGGCAAATCCAAGCGGTAGTAGCGCAGGTTGTACTCCTCGATGACGCCGATGCTCCGTGGGGAGGAGAAAATAATGTCGATCAGGGTATCCAGCAGTTCCTGGTCGGAGAGGTCGTAATAGCCCCCCGCCGTGTCCAGCACCTCGCCGTTGGGGCCCAGCTGGAGAACGAAGAAGGGCAATCGCACATTTTCGTCCAGCTCTCCGGGGATTCCCGGCTGGAAGGGGCGGATTGCCACGCTCTGCATCATGCTGATGCTCTCCCGCTCCAGATTGGCCCGGGTAAAGTAGAGCACCAGCCCCAAAATCACACAGAGCATCAGCGCCACAATGGACATATTGATTACCACAAATTTGATTCGCAGCCGCTTAATCATCCTCCGCTACCTCCAAATGGTAGCCCAGCCGCCGGATGGCTACGATGCGGACATTGGAGCCGACGCTCAAAAGCTTCTTGCGCAGAAAGCCGATATAGACCTCCACGTGGTTTTCCACCGCGTCGGAGTCGTAGCCCCAGACCCGTGCCAAAATGGTCTCTTTGGACAGGTTCCGTGCCCCCGACTGCAGCAGGGCGCGCATGATGTCAAACTCCTTGGCGGAGAGGCGCACCTGGCTGGTCCCGCAGAGGAGGGTGGCGGAGGAGAGGTCCAGCGAGGTGTTGCCAAAGACCAACTCATCCACCTGCGCCCCTTGGCGGCGGAGCAGTGCATTGATGCAGGCCAGCAGCTCGCGGATATCAAAGGGCTTGGTCAGGTAGTAGTCAGCCCCGGCATTAAGCCCGGTGATCCGATCCTCCAGGCCAGACCGGGCGGTGAGCATCAAAATAGGCGTGCCCAGCCGCTTGGCGCGGACCTGCCGGGCCACCGCGTAGCCGTCCATTTTCGGCATCATCACATCTAAGATCAGCAGGTCGTAAATTCCCAGCTCCGCATACTCCGCTCCCGTCTCCCCATCGTAGACAGCCTCCACGGTAAACCCCTTGCTCCGCAGCACCTCGGCAATGGAATCAGCCAGCAGCCTCTCGTCCTCGATAATCAGTACCTTCAAAGTCTGTCACCCCCTATTTTCTCCCTATTATCCTACGCCAGCAGGCTGAAGTAAAGCTGAAAATGTAAACTCTGTGAGAATCTCCTGACAGATACGGCAGCCGGCAAAAGAGGACGGCACGAAAGTGCCGTCCTCTTTTGCCTATGAAATCTTTACTTGTCCCGCTGCCGGGCCTTGGCCGCCAGCCGGGCCTTGGCCCGCTCCACCGCCTCAAGGGAGAAGGCGTGCTCCTTTGGGTTGGCAGAGGCCGTATGGAGGCGGTGCTCCGCCCGCTCCATGGCCCGGCGGGCCCGCTCCTCGTCGATCTCCCCGGGACGCTCCGCGGTGGCCACCAGCAGAATGGCCGATTCCGGCATGATCTCCGCGAACCCCTGGCCCACGGCGGCAAACTGCCAATCGCCGTCAGCGGTGCGGTAGCGCAGCACGCCGCTGTCCACGGCAGTCACCATGGGCATGTGTCCGGCCAGCACGCCGTAGAGCCCATCCACCGTTGGCAGCATCAGGGAGAGGCACTCCCCCCGGTAGAAGGACCGCTCAGGGGTGACCACCTCTAAAAAGAAGGTGTGCGCCATCACTCCACCCCCATCTCCTTGGCCTTGCGCCGCACGTCGTCAATACTGCCGGCCATGCTGAAGGCGGCCTCGGGATAGCGGTCCAGTTCGCCGCCTAAAATGGCCTCGAAGCTGCGCAGGGTGTCCTCCAATTTCACATACCGCCCCTCGAGGCCGGTATAAGTCTCCGCCACAAACAAAGGCTGGGAGAAAAACTGCTGGATCCGGCGGGCCCGTTCCACCGCCCGCTTATCCGCCTCCCCCAGCTCCTCCATGCCCAAGATGGCGATGATGTCCTGCAGCTCCCGGTAGCGCTGGAGCAGCTCCTGGGTGGCCCGGGCTACCTCATAGTGGCGCTGGCCCACTACATCGGGCTCCAGAATCCGGGAGGTGGACTCCAGCGGGTCCACCGCCGGGTAGATGCCCTGCTCCACGATCTTCCGACTTAGGACCGTCTGGGCGTCCAAATGGGTGAAGGTGGTGGCGGGGGCGGGGTCGGTGAGATCGTCGGCGGGGACGTACACCGCCTGCACCGAGGTGATAGCGCCGTCGTCTGTGGAGGTGATCCGCTCCTGCAGGGAGCCCATCTCCTCGGCAAGGGTGGGCTGGTAGCCCACGGCGGAGGGCATCCGGCCCATGAGGGCGGAGACCTCGCTGCCGGCCTGGACATAGC
>CAJFUI010000159.1 GCA_904420145.1 uncultured Oscillospiraceae bacterium | reverse complement strand
GGAGGAGGCTGTGGCATGGGCGGTGAGCGAGGAGCTGATGAGCGGTGTGGACAGTGTGACGCTGTCGCCCAAGGGCAGTGCCACCCGTGCCCAGACGGCCACCATCCTCATGCGCTTCCTTGAGAACATGGCCAAGTAACGGAAAACTGACAAGGAAAATAACTTCACAACAAACCAGCCCCACCGGCTCAAAGCCGGCGGGGCTGGTTTATATCTTTGTGACGGAACGATTCAGGAAAAACTGCTCAGGGCGGCGCCAATGCAGGTGGCATAGGTGGCGTTTTCCGGGATGATAAATTCGATGCCGTGGAGCCGGGTGAACAGGTCGAAGCAGGAGCGGCACTGGTCTAAAACGGTCATGAAGCCTGTCAGCACCACAGTTTTGCAGTTTTTGGCCCGGCAGGCAAAGACTGCCGCGGTGCCGATGGACTGAAACACCATATTTACTACGCCGGCGGCTAAGTCGCTGTGAGTGGCGTCGTCGGACACATTGCCGAAGTTGGCGGCGGTGATGTCGTTGGGCAGCGTGGTGTAGCCTCCCTTGGTAATGTCTCCCACGTTCAGATCGATCTTGTCGATGTTGCCCTCGTTGCTTAGCTTCTGCACTAAGTCAAACTGCATGGTGCCGCAGAGCAGCTGGCACAGCCCGGCCAGAGTGCCGCCGCCTACGCCGGAGCCGCCCATGTGGCAGCGCTCCCCTGTGGCGTTATCCGCCCAGATAAAGGCGGTGCCGGTCCCCATGCTGACCACCACAGAGCGCTCCTGGCCGCTAAGCGCTAATCCGCCTGTACCAACAGCAGTAAATTCCTCCACCTTAACAGTCGGAATGCCGTAGATGTTCCCCTCCACATAGGATGCCCCCACACCAGTGAGCACAATGCGCTGGACATCTGACAGCTCCAGATGGTGCGCGGTCATAAAGCTGCCCAGAGCGCCGTAGAGAGAGGTAAGGGGTCCCTCAGCTTTGACGCGCTGCATGCCGATGATCTGCTGATCCTCCGCAAGCCCCACGATTTTAGTGGTGGAGCCGCCGATGTCGATTCCAAGAATGACTGCCATAAGAGGGCCTCCTAACGAGATTGTCCCAATTATACTAAGATAAAATCAAGGGAAAGTCAATAAAACCGTTGCGAAAAATGGAAAAACAGACTATACTATAGTCTACTGTACCTTTGCTGTACTTTTTGTGGAGAGCTGTGTGCAGGCGGGAGAGATTCCCGCGATCATGATAAGAACGTGAGGGAAGCATACCAATGAAAAACCATGAGGAATGGAATCTGACCATGCTCTGCGATTTCTATGAGCTGACCATGGCCAATGGATATTTCTGTAAGGGATATCAGAACCGCATTACCTATTTCGATGTGTTCTTCCGCAAGGTCCCCGACGGCGGCGGCTTTGCCATTGCCACGGGCTTGGAGCAGATCGTCTCCTATATTGAAAACCTTCACTTTTCCCCTGCGGATATCGATTACCTCCGCAGCCGGAAGATGTTTGGGGAGGAGTTTCTCCGCTATTTGGCTGACTTCCATTTTACGGGGGATATCTGGGCGGTGCCGGAGGGGACGCCTATTTTCCCCAATGAGCCGATTATTACCGTCCGGGCCCCCGCCATTGAGGCGCAGCTTATCGAGACCTATCTGCTGCTGTGCGTCAACCACCAGAGCCTGATTGCCACCAAGGCCAACCGGGTGGTCCGGGCGGCGGACGGCCGGGCGGTGATGGAGTTCGGCGCCCGCCGGGCCCAGGGGACTGACGCGGCGGTCATCGGGGCTCGGGCCGCCTATATCGGCGGCGTGGCGGGAACTGCCACGGTCCTCAGCGACGAGGTCTTTGGCGTGCCGGCCCTTGGTACAATGGCCCACAGCTGGGTGCAGATGTTCGACAGCCAGTATGAGGCATTTAAGGCCTATTGCGAGATGTATCCCAACAACGCCGTACTGCTGGTGGATACTTACAATACACTCAAAAGCGGTGTGCCGGACGCCATTCGGGCTTTCAACGATGTGCTCAAGCCTATGGGGATCAAAAAGTGCGGCATCCGCTTAGACAGCGGTGATATCACCTACCTCTCCCGGGAGGCGCGGAAGATGCTGGACGCGGCGGGATGGACGGAATGCACCATCACCGTCTCCAACTCCTTGGATGAGTATTTGATCCGGGACCTGTTCCTGCAGGGCGCTAAGATCGACGCTTTCGGCGTGGGGGAGCGGCTGATTACCGCCCGCAGCGAGCCGGTGTTTGGAGGTGTCTACAAGCTGGTGGCGGTGGAGGATGAGGAGGGGACGGTGATCCCCAAGATCAAGATCAGTGAAAATGTTTCCAAGATCACCACTCCCCACTATAAGAAATTTTATCGCTTTTTTGGAAATGATACGGGCAAGGCCATTGCCGACTACCTCTGCGTCTACGACGAGGTGGTAGACGACTCCCATTCTCTGGTTATTTTTGACCCGGACGCCACATGGAAAAAGAAGGAGGTCTATAACTTCACCGCCAAGGAGATGCAGGTGCCTGTGTTTTTGAAGGGACAGCGGGTTTACGAGCTGCCGGCCTTGGAGGAGATCCGCCGCTACTGTGCTGAACAGGTGGATACCCTGTGGGATGAGGTGAAGCGCTTTGACTACCCCCACAAGTACTACGTGGACCTGAGCAAAAAGCTGTGGGATGTGAAATACAGCCTTTTGGAAAGAAGCTATTGAGAGATAGGCAGGCCACAGTCCATAGACAAAGGAGCAGAAAGAGAGAGGGGAGCTGAAGCGGGATGAAAGTGAAGCAGACCACCGAGCGGCGGATCTCCGCCGCCATGCGCATCGCCCTTGTGGCTGTGCTGTTTTTGGGAAATTTAGCGCTGGTGTTTCTGCTGTCCTATTATCTGCAAAGGCATGCGGTCCTGGTATATTTGGCTCTCGAGGTGGTGGGGATAATCGTCACCATCCGAATACAGGGGCAGGAGGGGAGCCCCTCCTACAAACTGGCGTGGACCATCACGGTACTGGCTGTGCCGGTGGCCGGCCTCATCATGTATATCCTCTGGGGCGGCGGCTATCAGCGCAGCCACCAGCACCTGGACCCTGCGCCGCCTCCTCCTTATAAGGACTATGAGCGTACCCGAAGCGTCTCCTATATTGAAAAAATTGCGGACGCATTCCCTACATGGCGCCGAACGGCTAAGTATCTCCATAAGCATGATTTTGTAGTGTATAAAGACACGAATGTCACCTATTTCCCCGACGGGGACAGTTTCTTCGCTGACATGATGGCGCGGATGGAGAAGGCGGAACAGTTTATTTTCATGGAGTACTTCATTCTCGCTGAGGGGAAGCTGTGGGATCGGATCTTCGCCATTCTGCGGGACCGGGTCAGCCGGGGGGTGGAGGTTAAGATCATCTTTGATGACTTCGGCAATATCACCCGCATGTCCGGCGATATGCTGGCGGCCATGCAGGAGTGCGGTATCGAGGTGGCGGTGTTCAACCCGGTGCACCAGTATGTCAACCGCCTCTATTTCAACTACCGGGACCACCGGAAGATCTGCTGTATCGACGGCGACGTGGCGTACACCGGCGGCATCAACATCGCCGACGAGTACGCCAATATCATCAAGCGCTTTGGACACTGGAAGGACTGCGGCGTCTCCCTCGAGGGGGAGGGGGCTTGGGGCCTCACCAGACAGTTTCTGCACATGTGGGAGTGCATGCGGGGGGATCTTCACAACGAGTACGACTACTACCGCCCCCACGGTCCGGTGAAGGCGGAGGGCTGGTGCCAGCCCTTCAGCGACGGGCCCATGAATAACCCGGAGAATCCCGCTGAGCACCTCTATCTTCAGGCTATTTCCACCGCCCGGGAGTTTCTCTATATCACCTCGCCCTATCTGGCCATAGAGGACTCCATGCTCTCGGCCCTGTGCACTGCTGCTGACAGCGGTGTGGATGTGCGGCTGCTGCTGCCAGGCATCCCGGATCACAAGTATACCTATTTGGCCGCCGGGGCCTATTTTGATGAGCTTCTCCGCCATGGAGTGCGGATTTTTGAGTATGTTCCCGGCTTTCTCCACAGCAAGCTGCTGGTGGCGGATGGGGAGATGGCTGTGGCCGGAACGGTCAACATGGACTACCGCAGCTTTCAGCTCCACTATGAGTGCGGCGTGGTGCTCTACGGCATGCCGGCGGTGGAGCATATCCTCCGGGATATTCGATTTACCTTGGAACAGTGCCGGGAAATTCTCCTGCCCCAGTGGCGCCGCCGCAGTGTCTTTCGGCGGCTGGCGGAGAGTATCCTGCGTATTTTTACCATTTGGATGTAGGTGATACGTGATGGAGCAAGGACTGATTCATATTTACTGCGGAGACGGGAAGGGGAAGACCACCGCCTCCCTTGGGCTGGCCCTGCGGGCGGCGGGGAGAGGGCTGCGGGTCCTCTACGTCCAATTTTTCAAGGACGGGAATTCCTCGGAGTTCGCCCTGCTGGAGCGGGTTGAGAACATCACCTTTCTCCGGCCGGAGCGGAGCTTTGGCTTCTACTGGACCCTTTCTGAGGAGGAGCGGGCGGAGGCGAGGCGGTTTTACTCTGACCACTTGGAGAAGGCCATCACCATGGCGGCGGACTACGATCTTCTTGTGCTGGACGAGGCCATGAGCGCCTGCTCCACCGGGGTGATCGACGAGGGGCGGCTGCTCTGCTTCCTTAAGGAGAAGCCGGCGGGGCTGGAGGTGGTGCTCACCGGGCGCAATCCCTCCGAGGCCATGTGCGCCGCGGCGGACTATATTACGGAGATGTGCAAAAAAAAGCACCCCTATGATAGGGGGATCCCTGCCCGGCCGGGGATCGAATACTAACTTACCTTGGAGAGGAGACGCCGCAGGCGCCTCCTCTCTTTGCCGCTGCACGTTTTTTCGCGCCCCGGGGCGGGTTCCTTTGCCGCCTTGGGCGGCGGGGAAGTTTCGCGCCTCCGGGCGCAGCACTGAATTGTCTGCCGCTTCGTACCCGCCCTTTCCGCTGCGCTAAGGGCTGCTGCGGTGGGGAGT
>CAJFUI010000158.1 GCA_904420145.1 uncultured Oscillospiraceae bacterium | reverse complement strand
GTGGCCACTAAATTGTACTGCTGCACGTTGACCATGGCGTAGGCCTTCACCAGCTCCGCCTCGTCCTTCATAGCCATAAAGTAGGTAGGCTGTCCTCCCACGTTCAGCAGCAGGGGGAAGGTGGCCTTATAGCGCAGATTCTGCAGCTCACCGTTGGCGCTGTCCATGGCGGAGTACTCTGTAGCCCCGGCGCAGACATAGTACTTAGTCTCCTTGGTCCGCTGGTTGCTGAGGATGAAGCCCACGTTGGACTGATCGCCGCCGGTGGAGGTAATACCGGTATAGACGTACACGTCGTCCCCCATGGCGATATAATTATACCCGTCCGTAGTGACAGTCACGTCCCGCTGGCCGAAGATGGAGTTGAAAAAGCCATTGTGGTACATGCCGTAGTAGTCGTACTGCTCCATAATCAAATCAGCGTTATAGAGGTTATCCACCCAAGAGGGGACCTCCTCATAGTACTGGCTCTCCCCGGTGATGGCGTTGACCAGCACGCCGCCTTTGACATCTGTGCCGCCGAAGAGGCCGATAGTCTTCACCAGACGGGCGCAGACCCAGTAAGGCACACCCTCCTCATTGATCTCCATCACCGGCTCGGCGAACATGTAGGTGGGGTAGTGAAAGCGCAGATGGCGGTAGAGGTTGCGCCCAAAGTGCTCGGCGGTGGTGTACTTGATCCCCTCCTCAAGGCGCACCAACTCTACGCTCTGATCCACCATATCGATGATCAGGTAGGCGGGCAGGCCCTCACCCCGGTTGGTAAACCACTTGATGAGATCGGCGTACATCAGCGTTGCAATCCGCACAGGCCGGCCCTGGTAGTTGATCTGGGTGTAGTCCTCCGTCACCTCAAACTGGCTGACCATGTCGCTGAGCTCTCCCAGCTTTCGATCGCCGAGGCGTTCGGCGCTGTCCTTGTCCAGCATGGGGATCTGGCTGTAGGAGATCTCCTCCACCTCGCTGGCAAAGTTCCCGGTCTCAATGGCCAGAAGGTTGGAATAGGCCCCCGCCCGAAAGATCACCGCGCCGGCGATGCTGCCCACGATGGCCACCACCACCAGCACCGCAGCAAGGATGGCGGGCACAAGGCACTGCTTCTTGACAAACTGGAAATATCCCTTCACTCCCTCCGCCTGAAAACCAGAGGTAATCAGGGCGGAAATCCCGTAGACAAGGCACAGCAGCAGGGCGAAGACATAGAACTCCTCGGCGTGGAGGTTGATGGCGGGCAGCGCCACATAGAAATAGACCGCGCCCACCACCAAGGTCACCGCTAAATTGATCAGCGTCCTGGCAAGGCCGCTGCTGATGGGCTTGCGGTTCTTTTTCTTGGATGGGCGGGAGGACCGCTGGGACGGCGCGCCGCTGTTGAAGCCCTGCCAATGGAAGCCGCCGGCGTCTGTTCCTGAAAATCCCATATGTTGTTCTCCTTTGATTAGAAGTAGGGGCCGGCTTAATGCCGGCCCTGCTCCGCTCCGGGCGGGCAGCAAACCTTCCTGCTCTTAGGGCGCATAAAGGTTTGCACATGTGGGCCGTCCCCGGCCCACATGTTAGATCTCACGGCTGTGCCGCTGCCCCTATCTTACTCCTTTTTTGCCGCCAACACAAGAGTATCTTCTTCCACCGCCAGTTCTAAAATATCCCCCGCATGGGCCGCTCCGGTGAGCAGCTGCTCGGCGATAGCGTCCTCCACCTCACTGCGGATAGCCCGGCGGAGGGGGCGGGCGCCGTAGGCGGGGTCAAAGCCCTCCCGTGCCAGCTTTTCCACCGAGTCCTCGGAGGACTGGAGGGTCAGCCCCAGGCTGGCGGCCCGGGCTGCCGTCTGCTCCAGCATCCGCCGGGTGATGGCCCGCATGTCCGCCTCGCTCAGGGGGCGGAAGACGATCATGTCGTCCAAGCGGTTGAGAAGCTCCGGCCGGAAGGTGCGCCGCACCTCGGAGAGCACCGCCCGGCGCACCGCGTCGAAACGGTTCTGCCCCTCCAACCCCGCCGAGAAGCCCAGAGGCGCCGCGGTCGTAATGGCCTTGGCCCCCACGTTGGAGGTCATGACGATCACCGTGTTGCGAAAGTCTACCTGTCTCCCCTGCCCGTCGGTAAGGGTCCCCTCCTCAAAGAGCTGCAGCAGCAGGTTCCACACGTCCTCGTGGGCCTTTTCGATCTCATCTAACAGCACCACCGCGTAGGGACGCCGGCGCACCCGCTCGGTGAGCTGCCCTCCCTCCTCGTGGCCCACATAGCCCGGAGGCGCGCCCAAGAGGCGGGAGACGCTGTGGCGCTCCATATACTCGCTCATATCTACCCGGATCACCGCCTCCTCGCTGCCGAAGAGGGCCTCCGCCAGGGCCCGGCAGAGCTCCGTCTTTCCCACGCCGGTGGGGCCGAGGAACAGGAAGCTGCCGATGGGCCGTCTCGGGTCCCCCAGCCCTACCCGGCTGCGCCGGATAGCCCGGGCCAGATGGGACACGGCCTCCTCCTGCCCTACCACCCGGCGGCGCAGAGTCTCCTCCAGCCCCAGCAGCCGCTGCTGCTCCCCCTCGGTCAGCCGGGTCACCGGGATCCCCGTCCAGCGGGACACAACCGCTGCAACATCCTCCGCCTCCACCTGTCCCCGGTAGCCCTCCTGACGGCGGCTGTCCAGCTCTGCCATGCGCTGCTCCTCGAAATTCTCCTCGATGGCACGGAGCTCTGCGGCCTTCTGAAAGTCCTGGCGCTCCACCGCCTCCTCCTTCTCCCGCCGGACCGCGCGCAGCTTCTCCTCGATCCGCTGCTGCTCCGCCGTAGGGGCCTCCCCCTCCATGCGCACCCGGCTGGCCGCCTCGTCCATCAGATCGATGGCCTTGTCGGGGAGGAAGCGGTCGTGGATATACCGCTTAGACAGCTCTACCGCAGCGGTCAGGGCTCCGTCGCTGATGGTCAGGTGGTGATGAGCCTCGTACTTCTCCCGCAGGCCCCGGAGAATCCGCACCGCCGTCTCAGGGGAGGGCTCTTCCACCAAAATCGGCTGAAAGCGGCGCTCGAGGGCGGCGTCCTTCTCGATATACTTGCGGTACTCCGTCAGCGTGGTGGCGCCGATCATCCGGATCTCCCCCCGGCCGAGTGCTGGCTTGATGATGTTGCCCGCATCGATGGAGCCCTCGGCGCTGCCAGCTCCAACAATGGTGTGCAGCTCATCTAAGAAGAGGATGATGTTGCCCGCCCGCTTGACCTCGGCGATGGCGTTTTTCACCCGCTCCTCGAACTCGCCCCGGTACTTGGTGCCCGCCAGCATGGCCGGCAGATCCAGCGACAGCACCCGCTTGTCCGCCAGTTCCTCGGGTACGTCCCCCAGCACGATCTGCCGGGCCACTCCCTCGGCCACCGCCGTCTTGCCTACGCCAGGCTCACCGATGAGCACGGGGTTGTTCTTCGTGCGGCGGCTGAGAATCTGCACCGCCCGGCGAATCTCCTCGTCCCGGCCGATCACCGGGTCGATCCCTCCCTGGCGCACCACGGCGGTCAGATCATAGGCGTACTCGTTGAGGGTCTTGGTCCGCCCGTCCTCCCGCCCTCTCGGCGGGTCCGCAGAGGTGCGGGAGGGAGGTGCGGTCCGCTGGAGCAGCACGGACTGCAGCCGCCGCAGGTCAACCTGGCAACTGCGCAGCACCCGCACGGCCATATTGCTCCCCTCCCGCAGAATACCAAGGAGCAGGTGCTCTGTGCCCACGTAGCCGCTGCCGCAGCGCAGCGCCTCCCCGGCGGCGTATTCAATGGCCCGGCGGGCCCGGGGTGTCAGTCCCTGGGAGGGGGCGGCCCCTGGCACGCCCATGCCCACGCTGGCAATCACCGCCTCCCGGGCCCGGTACTGATCCAGCCCCAGCTCCCCGAGGACGCGGCAGGCCCCGCCCGCCTCCTCCCGGAGGACCCCCAGCAGCAGGTGCTCCGTGCCTACATAGCTGTGCCCCAGCTCCTCTGCCGCCTCATGGCTCAGCCGCAGCACACTCTGGGCCCTGGGGGTGAATTTGCTCTCACTCATCTCCGATAACCTCCTTATGGAAGATGTCAAGAGAAGTATGTCTCGTCTCCCCCCGTTTTAAGCGCCTCTGCTAATTTTCCCCAAATTTTTCTTTCCTTGGGAATTCTCCAGTTTTTTCCCTTGCAATTTTGCAGTTTCATGGTACAATAGGGGTACAATTTGAATGGAGGTGCTTCCCATGGCTCACAAGATTACGGATGCTTGCGTAAGCTGCGGTACCTGCGCTGAGAACTGCCCCGTTGAGGCGATCTCCCAGGGCGATACCCAGTATGTGATTGATGCTGACACCTGTGTGGATTGCGGCGCCTGCGCTGCCAACTGCCCTGTCGACGCCATCGTCGCTGAGTAAATTACATACGCAAACAGCAACGCCGCGAGGAGCTTCCTCGCGGCCTTGTCTTTTCCGCAGGATTTGTCGGCTTCGGCCGCAAAAGAAGCTGCGCCGGGGTTCCCTCTTGCGCATGGTTTCCTTTTCCTGTACAATGGAGAAAACTTACGGAAGGGAGACGCCCCATGGTACGCAGCGACCACCTCTGGCCCGGCGGCCCCGTGTTCTTCTTTGACAGTGCTCTCTTTGGCCCCGGCACCGACTCCTTTCTCCTGGGCGCTTTCACCAGAACCCGGCCGAGGGAACGGGTGTGCGACCTCGGCTCCGGCACCGGGATTTTAGGACTTCTCCTCCTCGCCCGGGAGGGCACCCTCTCCATAGACAATGTGGAACTGCTGCCCGAACCCCTCCGGCTGTCTGAAAAAACCGCCGAGGCCAACGGCCTTGCCATCCGGCACCATCTGCGGGACCTGCGGCAGCTCCAGGGCGTTCTGCCCGCCGGCGCCTTCGACCTGGTGGTCTCCAATCCGCCCTACTTCCGCGCCGGCAGCGGCCGCTCCAATGAGGACGCCGTCCGCCGGACAGCCCGGCAGGAGGACAGCTGCACCATCGGTGAGCTCTGCGCCGCTGCCGCCCGGCTGCTGCGGTGGGGCGGGCGGCTGTCCCTGGTCTACCGGCCGGACCGGCTGTGTGATCTGCTGACAGCCATGCGGGAGAGCGGTATCGAGCCCAAACGTCTGCGCATGGTGCAAAACACCCCCGCCGCGGCCCCCTCTCTCATTTTAGTGGAGGGCAGGCGGGGCGGCGGGAACGGCCTCGCCGTAGAGGCGCCGCTGTATCTCCGCAGCGAGGATGGCCGTGAGACCGAGGAGCTGCGGTCCATCTATTTCCGGGACTGCCAGTCCCGCTAACCATTAAAGCAGGAGGCCAGCTTATGGCAGGAACACTCTACCTTGTCGCCACCCCCATTGGGAACCTGGGCGATCTCAGTCCCCGGGCCCTCTCGGTGCTGGAGGAGGTGGACTTTATCGCCGCCGAGGACACCCGGGTCTCGGTGAAGCTGCTCAACCACTTCCAAATCAAAAAGCCCCTGGTGAGCTACCACCAGCACAACCGCGCCGCCGCAGGGCCGGCTATTCTCCGCCGGCTGCTGGACGGGGAGTCCTGCGCCCTGGTCACCGACGCGGGGATGCCCGCCGTCAGCGACCCCGGCGAGGATCTGGTCCGCTCCTGTGCCGAGGCTGGGGTAGAGGTGATCCCCATTCCCGGCTGCTGCGCGCTGATCTGCGCTCTCGCTGCCTCCGGCCTCCCCACCGGCCGCTTTACCTTTGAGGGGTTTCTCAGCACCAACCGCAAGTCCCGCATGGAGCATCTGCAGTCTCTCAAGGGGGAGCAGCGCACGATGATTTTCTATGAGGCCCCCCACAAGCTGCTGCGGACGCTGCAGGACCTGCTGGAGGCCTTTGGGGACCGCCCCGTCGCCCTGTGCCGGGAGCTGACGAAGCTCCACGAGGAGACGGTGCGCACCACCCTCTCCAAGGCAGCGGCCTACTACGCCGAAAACACCCCCAAGGGGGAGTTTGTGCTGGTCCTTGCCGGTGCACAGCCCCATGAGGAGCGGCCTGTCACCATGGAGGAGGCGGTAGCCATGGTGGAGGCCCTGCGGCAGGGGGGCACGGGCATGAAGGACGCCGTCCGCACGGTGGCCGCGGACACCGGCCTCAACAAAAACGAGCTCTATGCCGCCGCCCTCAAAGGCTGAGGGCCCTGCTCAGCCCTCCGCAAATTTGAACATCCGCTTGATTTTCCCGTCATATTTTCTATATCACAGGATAAGGAGGCGCCAGTTATGCCAGGCTGCAAAACCCTTCGTCTGGTCCAAGAACAGGACATCCCCGCGATTTTGGAGATCTACCGCCCCTATGTACAGGAGACCAACATCTCCTTTGAGTATGAGGTCCCCTCTCTTGAGGAGTTCTCCCAGCGGGTCCGCTCCATCGCCGCAGACTACCCCTACCTCATCTGTGAGGAGGCGGGGACCATTCTTGCCTACGCTTACGCCCACCGCCAGATGGAGCGCGCCGCCTACCAGTGGAACGCGGAGCTCTCGGTCTATGTGGACCGCGCCCACCGCCGCCAGGGGCTGGGCCGGGCCCTCTATCAGGCTCTCATGGAGCTGCTGCCGCTGCAGAATGTACGCACCGTCTACGGCATCGTCACCTCCCCCAACCCCGGCAGCGAGGGTCTCCATCAGTCCTTTGGCTTCCATCAGGCCGGACTCCACCACAACACCGGCTACAAGGGCGGCACATGGCTGGATACCATCTGGTTTGAAAAACAGATCGGCGACTATGATCCCAGTCCCGCCCCTCTGCGCTCCATCCGGGAGGTGGACAGCGCGGCAATCGAGGCGGTTCTGCGGCGCTGCAGCGAGGCCCTCTGAGGGCCGGTCCTCCGCCCCGCGGCAGGTAAATGGCGGGCAAAAGAAAAAAACTGTCCATACGTCTGTATGGACAGTTTTCTTTTTTCCTATTTCGCGTACTCCACGACCTTGGTCTCCCGCAGGACGTGGACCTTGATCTGACCGGGGTACTCCAGCTCATCCTCGATGCGCTTGGCCAGCTCCCTGGCCAGAATGACCATCTGGTCCTCGCTGACCTGCTCGGGCTTGACCATAACCCGGACCTCCCGGCCGGCCTGAATGGCGTAGGACTTCTCCACACCGGGATAGGTGCCGGTGATCTCCTCCAGCTTCTCCAGACGCTTGATATAGTTCTCCAGGTTCTCCCGACGGGCACCGGGACGGGCGGCGGAGATGGCGTCGGCCGCCTGCACCAGGCAGGCCACCAGCGTCTTGGGCTCCACATCGTTGTGGTGGGCCTGGATGGCGTGGAGGATATCCTCCTTCTCCTTATACTTCCGGCAGAACTCCACGCCCAGGTTGACGTGAGTCCCCTCGAACTCATGGTCCAGGGCCTTGCCAATATCGTGGAGCAGTCCGGCCCGCTTGGCAGCAATAACATCGGCGCCCAGCTCGGCGGCCATGAGACCGGCGATGTGGCTGACCTCGATGGAGTGCTGCAGCACATTTTGCCCGTAACTGGTGCGGTAGTGGAGCCGCCCCAGCATCTTCTGCACTTCGGGGTGGAGACCCCGGACGCCTGTCTCAAAGGCAGCGCGCTCGCCCTCGCTCTTGATGATGGCGTCCACCTCCCGGCGGGCCTTCTCCACCATCTCCTCGATGTGGGTGGGGTGGATGCGGCCGTCGGCGATCAGCTTCTCCAGAGCCAGCCGGGCCACCTCCCGGCGGACAGGCTCAAAGCAGGAGACGGTGATGGCCTCCGGGGTGTCGTCGATAATCAGGTCCACACCGGTGAGGGTCTCGATAGTACGGATGTTGCGTCCCTCGCGGCCGATGATCCGGCCCTTCATCTCGTCATTGGGCAGGGGAACCACACTGACGGTGATTTCAGACACATGGTCGGCGGCGCAGCGCTGGATGGCGGTAGCCACAATCTCCTTGGCCCGCTGATCGGCCTCCTCCTTGGCCCGCGCCTCGATCTCCTTGATCTTCATGGCGGCCTCGTGGGTGACCTCGGACTCCACCTGGGCGATCAGGTAGTTCTTCGCCTCCTCGGCGGTGAAGCCGGAAATGCGCTCGAGCATCTCTGTCTGGCTGCGCTTGATCGTATTGACCTCCTCGTGCTCACGCTCCAACTCGGCGTGCTTCTGGGCGAGGAGCTCCTCCTTCTTCTCGATGTTCTCGGTCTTGCGATCGAGATTCTCTTCCTTCTGCTGCAGGCGGCGCTCCTGCTTCTGCAGGTCCGCCTTTTGCACCTTTACTTCCTTCTCATACTCGCTGCGGTTACGCAGAATCTCTTCCTTCGCCTCCACAAGAGCCTCTCTCTTCTTGTTTTCCGAACTCTTGATGGCTTCATTGATGATACGGCGGGCTTCTTCTTCCGCGCTGGAAATCTCCTTTTCAGAAACCTTTTTCCGATAGCTGATACCGAGAGGGAAGCAGATGACCGCAGTCACCACCACCGCGATGAGAATCGCGGCGATGTGGATGAGTTCAAAACCCATTCTCTTTGCCTCCTAATTCTCTTTTCCATGGATATTGCTATGCCGACCCGCGGCAGACAGAGAACAACCCGCCCGCCAAATGGGGCGGACGGCGCGGCGCCGGCGGCTGAACGATACGCCGCCAAAGGGCAAAATCGCTTAGAAATCTGCTGTTCCCTATCCCCGGGCATGGGGATTTTGGACGAAAAATCGAAAGATACCCCTTCTATCCTCCGACAACAATCCACCACATATAATACTCTGTCCACCACCAAATTGTCAAGAGGGGGATATGATATTCTCTCATGGTTCAGGACGAATCGGGAAAAGCTGCTGTTTTTTCTTGCGCAGAGGCCAAAATTGCTGCATAATAGGAGCAAAGAACTTTGGCGGAGGGACATGGCTATGCAGAAAAAGCGAATCAGACAGATCACCGCGGCGCTGATCAGAACCCTGTGCGGCAAGGGTACGGGGACAGCGCTGGGGCTCAGCCGGGAGGCTGTGACGGCGCTGCTGGCTGAACAGAATTATCCTGAAAAGCTGCAGAATCTTTTGGACAGGGAACAGCGCCTCTCGTGCGCCCAGGTGCTGGAGCTCTGCCGTGACACCCTCTGCGCCCTCTCCCCCGAACCGGAGGAGGGGTGGCTCGCCTACACCTACCGCTATGCCTGCGCCAACCTCTTCCCCGCCCCGGACAACCAATCCCTGCGGGAGGAGCACACCGCCGGCGCTGTCTTTTTCCTTGCCCTGCTGCAGTCTCTCTTTGACGACGAGCGGCAGCATTTTCCCCATGAGCCCCTGCTGGACATCTCCCTTTTGGAGCCGGAGGACTACGCGGGCAGCATCTACGGCGACCAGTACCACCGTTTCGCCACAGCCTGGCGGCGGGAGTTCGTCTACGAGACCATGCGCCTTGGCATGGAGGCCACCCCCTTCCGCGCCCTCGAGCACATCGCCGGAGTCAGCTTCGTGGCTATGTCCGTGGCCCGGGACCTCAAACGGGGCGGGGCCAGCGTAGACCTATCCCTGGTCTCTGGCGCCGCCCTGGGCCACGACATCGGCAAGTTCGGCTGTCGGCCCGGAGAGCGGGTGCCCTATCTCCACTACTACTACACGGACCAGTGGTTCCGCCGCCACAAGATCGACGCCATCGGCCACATCGCTGCCAACCATTCGGTGTGGGACCTGGAGCTGGAGAACCTATCCATCGAGTCTTTGATTCTGATTTACGCGGACTTCCGTTCCAAGCAGGAGCGGGGCCCCCATGGGGAGGAGATCTGCCACATCTTCTCCCTGAAGGAGTCCTTTGACGTCATCCTCAACAAGTTAGACAATGTGGATGAGAAGAAACGGGCGCGCTACTCCTTCGTCTACGCCAAGCTCCACGACTTCGAGCAGTATATGATCTCCCTGGGGGCGGACGTGACGTTGTCAGGGAAGATTCTGCCTGTGGCGGAGCGCAAGGACATCGCCCTCATGGACAGCGAGGAGGTGGTTACCGCCCTCAAGCGCAGCGGGGTGGAGCACAACGTGCTGCTGATGGACCGCCTGAGCAACCAGCGCAGCTTCTCCGCCATTCTCGAGGAGGCCCGGGGGGAGACCAGCTGGAACCGCCAGCGGGCCTATCTCAATATCTTCGCCACCTACTCCATCTACCTCAACACCGCCCAGAAGGAGATGATGCTCTCCTTCCTCTATGAGAAGCTGATGCACCGGGACGGCGGCGTCCGCCGGCAGGCGGCGGCGCTGATGGGGGATATTTTGGCCAACTTCCATGCCGGCTATGTCAAGGAGGTCCCCGCCCACCACGTCCCCAACCCCAAGGACATAACAGATGTGAAGCTGACGGAGCAGTACATCTCTAAGATCCTCTACCCCGACCACAAGCTCATCGCCCTCCACAAGCGCTGGCTCAACTACACCCTGAAGATGGTCATGTCCTCCCTTCTCTCCCGCTGCGCTCCGGAGCGGCAGGGGGAGTTTATGTCCCTGTTCCTCCAGTTTTTCAGCCACCCGGAGAAGATGGACGACACCACAGCCTTCACCCTCTTAGACGCGGCGGCACAGATCCCCCTGCGCTGCTGCACCACACAACAGCTGCTCCGTCTGCTGCGCTTCACCGAGAGCCTCTCCGCCCGCAAGGCGGTGACTGTGCGGGCCGCGGCCCTGGAGCTGGTGGGGATCCTTGCCAACTGGAGCGAGATCCGTGGGGAGTCCCTCCATGTGGCGGAGGCCATGTCCCTTGATGACAGCCGCAGCCTGACCATCCAGCGCCAGCGCATGCTGCTCAAGTGGCAGGGCGGCCGGAGCGAGGATGTGATTGCCGCCTTGGAGGACGAGGATATCTCCGATATCTTCCTGGAGAACCTGAAGGCCGCCACCCCATGGATCATCAAAAAGTGCAACATCCGCATCCTCACCGCCTACGCCAAGGTGGACTACGGCTACCATCTGCTCCACATCGCCACCCACCTGTCCAACCTCCTGATGGTCAGCGAACAGGTCACCATCCGCCACACGGCGGGCACCGCCCTTCTGACCATCGCCCCCCTTCTCAGCAGCGACCAGCGCAACGAGGTGGCGGTGGAGCTCACCAGGGGGCTGGAGACCGGACAGCAGGAGTTTTCCAAATATATCCCCACCTACCTGGGGCAATTTTATCTCTATCTCCCGCCCTCCCAGCTGGAGGAGGGGCTGCTGGAGCTGCAGGAGGCCCTGTGCAGCTCCAACAGCGCCATCGTGGCCTCCGCCCTGTCCACCGTGGGCGTGCTCTATGAGAACTATGACGCCTACCGCCAGCGCTTCCCCGAGGAGCCCGAGGTCTACCGCAGCCGCCGGGAACGGCTGCTGGGCATGCTCCTCAAGGGACTGGCGGGCTTCCGTAGCGAGGTGCGCCAGGAGGCCCTGCAGGTCTTAGGCGACTGCGTCTTCGGCTCGGAGGTCCTCAGCGGCCACGAGAAGCGGCGGGCCTTTGTTCTCTCCTGCAAAAAGCTGCTGTTTTTGATGAACGAGGCCCAGGGGGGCGACCTCACCTTCTTCTACCGGGCGGCCGCCATGAGCCACATCTACCGCTTCATCACCACCCAGGAGCTCTTCCACAAGGGCTTTCAGTTCGAGGAGCGGCAGAAGATCGCCTTCTTCCCCGGCACCTTCGACCCCTTCACCCTCAGCCACAAGGGGATCGTCCGGGCCATAAGGGACCTGGGCTTTGAGGTAATGCTGGCCATCGACGAGTTCAGCTGGTCGAAAAAGACCCAGCCCCACCGGATCCGGCGGCAGCTGGCCTCTATCTCCGTCGCCGACGAGTTCCACGTCCACATCTTTCCGGAGAACTTCCCGGTGAACCTGGCCAACCCCTCCAACCTCAAGCAGCTGCGCCAGGCCTTTCCCGGCAAGGAGGTCTACATCGTGGTGGGCAGCGACGTGGTGTCCAACGCCTCCTCCTACCGCGCCCAGCCCTCCCCGGACTCTATCCACACCTTCCCCCACATCATCTTCCGCCGGGTGTCCAACCAGAGCAGCGGCAGCGGCAGCTACGAGGGAATCACCGGCGAGGTGGTGGAGCTGAGCCTGCCTCCCCATCTGGAGGATATCTCCTCCACCCGCATCCGGGACGCCATCGACGCCAACCGGGATATCTCCAACCTCATCGACCCGGTGGCCCAGGAGTATATCTACCTCCACCACCTCTACCTCCGGGAACCCCAGAACAAGCCCATCTTAGAGGCAGAGGACCTCTCCTTCCACTGCTATGGCCGTTTGGACAGCGCCTTGGAGGAGACGCTGCTCTCCGACGTCCTTGCCGGGCTGGACCAGAGCAGGGAAATCTGCCGGCAGATCCGGTCCCTGGAGGACACGGTCATCACCCTGCGCCGGGAGGAGACGGAGGAGACCTTAGGCTTTGCCTCTCTCCGCTGTCTCGGCTCCCACGAACTCTACCACCGCCTCGGCAACACCCGTCTGTCCGACTTTGTGCGGCAGAATGCCGGCGGCAAGGCTCTGGTGATCTCGGGGATCTACGTGCCCAAGGGCGCGGAGCAGCAGGACATCTGCCAGTACCTTCTGACGGAAGCGCTGGCCTACGCCCTGCAGCAGGAGTACACCTACGCCTTTTTCTGCCCGCTGGTGGGCAGCTGTCCCAGCCACCTGCGGGAAATTCTGATCCTCCAGGGCTTTGTCCCCTCCCCAGCCTTCTCCGGCGCCCGGGAACTGCTGGTGGTGGACATGCGCAAGCCCATCGTCCTCACCCGGGACATGGATACGGTCATCAAAGCCCCCCTCAGCGACTCCCCCCGGGTGCAGGCGGCTCTCACCGCCGCCCACCGCAAGCTTCAGCGGACCCTCACCACCCTCTATCCGGGGAACCTGGTCCTCTCCATCTCCGCCACTCTCCTCCGCCGCCGCTTAGTGGGCCGGATCACCGCCCGCAACAACGTGCCCAGCACGCCTACCACTCCCCGGGTGCTGGGGGAGAACATCTGCGTCCCCTTCGGCAAAATTCTGCGGGGAGAAGCGGTGCCCAACACCGTGACCAAGACCCTCCACACGGACAAGATCTACCGCTCCGACCTCTCTGGCTACTCCATCGAGGCCTACCCCGGCTACTCCCCGCTGGAGTATCAGGTCAAGACCATCCGTGCCTTCAACCGCCCGGTGATTCTGGTGGACGACATGCTCCACGACGGAAAGCGGGTGCGCCGGCTGATGCCCCTGCTGAAGGCGGAGCACGCGGCCATCAACGAGGTGCTGGTGGGCTATCTCACCGGCATGGGTCGGGACATCATGCAGGAGATGGGCTGCCCAGTTGACAGCATCTACTATCTGCCAAACCTCCGCATGCGCTTTGTGGAGTCCACTCTCTACCCCTTTATCGGCGGCGACTCCATCCAGCGGACGGAGCCCATGGGCAGCGGCCTGCTGCCTGCGGTGAACCGGATTTTCCCCTACGCCGCTCCGGACTACTCCGAGGACTGTGCAGACGGCTCCACCTACCGCCTGTCCACCTGCTGCTTAGAAAACGCCCGGGACATCCTGCTGACCTTGGAGGCGGAGTACCGTTCCCTGTATGCCCGCAACCTGACCCTCAGCCGCCTTGGTGAAGCCATCATTCTGCCCCTGTGCCCGGACAAGGGCGGCTGCATGAACTACGACCCCAACCGGGCCGCCTCCACCTATCTCGAAAACGACCTGATGATGCTCCGGCGGATGCGGTCCAGGGTGCGCATCGTCATCGGCGCCGACAGCGAATAAGCGGGGAGCACCCTTGGGAACATAAGGAGAATACCTATGTATTACTATACCGATCAGGACCATATTTTCTGCTCCTTCGAGGGGGGGCTGCCCTTTTCCTCCCTCCCCGTCCTGCCGGAGACAGGGGAGGTCTTCTTCCTCTTCCGCCGTCCGCCGCTGTCCGGACGGGACGCCTTTGCCGTGAGCCATCCCCGGCTGCTCACCGCCCAGGAGGGTCTGGAAACGCTCACCTCCGACCGCACAAAAGTGCCTGAGATCGGCGAGTCCCTTCGCCATGCCATCGAGGCCGGGCGGGTGAAGGCGGTAAATATCGAGCACCCCCGCTGGCGGGAGCTGCTCTCCCCCTTTCTCCCCCAAGGGAAAAAGCGGGTCCACCTGTTGGCCCTCGGGGACGTGGGCAGCACCCTGCTCACCGCCCTGCGGCTTCTTGGCGGGGAGCAGATCTCCTCCATCGGCATCTTTGACGTGCGCCAGGAGGTCTGCCGGCGGTGGGCCTTTGAGATGAACCAGATCGCCCTGCCCTGGCACTACGACGCCATGCCCGAGGTGGAAATTGTGGCGGAGGAGCAGCTCTTTGACTGCGACGTCTTTCTCTTCTGCGCCTCCCGGTATGTGCCGGACACGGCGGTGAAATCCGGGGATGTGCGCATGGCCCAGTATACTCTCAACCGGGAGCTGGTAAGACATTACGCCAGGCTGGCCCGGCACAGGCGCTTTGCCGGCATGTTCTGCGTGGTCAGCGACCCGGTAGACCCTTTGTGCCGCGCGGCCCTGGTGGAGAGCAACCGGGACGAGGAGGGCAGGCTGGACTGGGGCGGGCTGATGACCCACCATGTCCGGGGGTTTGGCCTCGGGGTGATGAACGCCCGGGCGGCCTACTACGCCAAGGCGGATGGGCGCTTCGCCTCCTTTTTAACCGGGGGGCGGAGCTTTGGCCCCCACGGGGAGGGGCTGGTCATCGCCAACTCCATCGGCCACTACGACGACGCGTTGTCTAAGGAGCTCACCGAGCTGACCGCCCACGCCAACCTCGCCATGCGGGAGCTGGGCTTTAAGCCCTATGTGGCCCCGGCCATCAGCTCCGGCGCCCTCTCCCTGCTGCTGACTCTATCCGGGGAGTGGCACTGTAGCAGCGTGTATTTAGACGGCATTTTCTTCGGCGTGAAAAACCGTCTCGTGCCCAACGGCATCGAGGTGGAGCAGCTGCCCCTGCCCGACCCCCTCTTTGCCCGGCTCCAAGCCACGGCGGAGGAGCTGCGGGGGATCGCGCCGTGAGGGGCGGAGAGCGAGCGGCGGTGCGGCCGCTGACGGCCGGCGACGATCTCGCCGCCATCAGCCGGATCTACGCCGAGAGCTGGCGGACCGCCTACCGAGGGCTGATCCCCCAGTCCTATCTCGACCGGCTTAGGGATGACGCCTGGCTGCCCATGCTCCGCTCCCGTCCCCAGGATTCTCTCGTTTTGGAGCTGGACGGCGTGCCTGTGGGCACGGCCTGCTGCTGCGCCGCCCGGGAGGAGGCGCGGCGGGGCTGGGGTGAGATCGTCTCGCTGTATCTTCTCCCCGCCTGCCGCTTTCGCGGCCTTGGCTCCCTGCTGCTGTGGAGTGCGGTGGAGCGTCTCCGCGGCCAGGGGCTGGAGCGGATCTACCTGTGGGTTTTGGAGAACAACCAGCCGGCCCCGGCGCTTCTATGAGCGCCAGGGCCTCTCCCCCGCCGGGGACCGTCTCTCCTCCACCTTTGACGGCGAAACCGTCTATGAGGTGCGCTATCAGCTTCTTGAAAACCTCCGCCCCGCCCGCTGAGGCGTTGGGCCCGCATATGGCCAGTTTGCCCTTGTTTTGCGAAAAAACCGGCCGCTCCTTGGGGCCGGCTGTAAAAATATTCTGATTAGGGGGAGAGAACAGTGGCATTTACCGTGGTTTTGATTGAGAACAGTGACAGCGCTGTCCTGCTTGCCCAGCTGCGGCAGGCCCTTGACGGCATGGAGTATCAGGTAAGCGAAGGGCTGCCGAATACGCCGGGGAAGCTCCTCTTTGCCGTGGCACTGGACGAGTGCGGCTGCAACGACAGCTACTACCAGCTGCTCCGGCAGCTGCGGGGCAATCCCTATTTGCTCCAGGGCTCCACAGCGGGCCTTGTGGTCACCGGCCACAGCGAGCTCTACACCAAATCCATCGCCCGGACCTTGGCCCTGTCGGCCAATATGGCCGGCTGCGCCTTCCTGGGCCGCCCCCTGGTGGAGGCCACCGGGTCTCTGAGCAACTTCAACACCCAGGCAGACATCAAAGGGACCGACGTCCACACCGCCTATCTGCTGGCCGTCCGAGAATTGGCGGAGCGGCTGGAGGCCTGGGAGGGACCGAGGCCACTCAGGCGGGTGGTGGCTGTCCACGCCTCCGTCCGCAAGACCTCCAACACGCTGGCCCTATGGGAGCTGGTGCGCCAGCACCTCGAGCGGGTGGAGGTTGCGGAGTACTGCCTGCTCAACGGAGCGGTAGCCGACTGCGCCGGCTGCAGCTACACCGCCTGCCTCCACTTCGGGCAGCAGGGAGGCTGCTTCTACGGCGGGGTGATGGTGGATGAGGTATTCCCCGCCCTGCGCAGCTGCGACGCCCTCGTGATGCTCTGCGCCAACTACAACGACGCTCTCTCCGCCAACCTCACCGCCTGCGTCAACCGCCTCACCTCCCTGTTCCGCCAGACCCGCTTCTACGACAAGCGCCTCTACGCCCTGGTGGTCTCCGGCTACTCCGGCGGCGACCTGGTAGCCCAGCAGGTGCTCTCGTCGCTGAACATGAACAAGAGCTTCTACCTCCCCCCTTACTTCGCCCTCCTGGAGACGGCCAACGACGCCGGCAGCCTCCTGCGCCAGCCGGGGGTAAAGCAGCGCGCGGAGGTCTTCGCCCAGCGGATGATGGCGTGAGGCCCTCCCCCTTTTCGGAGGGGCTATGCTAAAGCGCAGCAAAAGGCCGTGTGCCGCTTCGGCGGCACACGGCCTTAACAGCAGGTGGGATCTGTCTCTCCCCTCTGCAAAGCTCTGTGACTTGATTTTACCGGGCAGTGCGGCGTATCTGCAGCCCGCAGCTTTTATTCCAGCACCACCCTGTCCCCCTCTATCGTCAGCTTTGCGCTGTAGAAGGCCTCCATGGCCCGGACCAAGTACGCCGTGTCGTGGGCCCCGGCGGTCTCATAGGCGCTGTGCATGGCCAGCTGGGCCAGCCCGATGTCCACGGCGTTGAGGGACACCTGCCGGAGGGCTAAGTTGCCAAGGGTGGAGCCCCCCGGCAGGTCCGAGCGGTTGGCAAAGTGCTGCACCGGTACGCCGGCGCGGCGGCAGAGCTCGGCAAACACCGCCGAGGAGAGGCCGTCGGTGGTATAGCGCTGGCTGGCGCTGCGCTTGATCACCACGCCGCCGTTGAGACGGGGGCGGTGGGTGGCGTCGGCGTACTCCGGGTGGTTGGGGTGGACGGCGTGGGCGTTGTCGGCGGAGACGAGGAAGCTGTTGGCCGCGGCGGCGGGCAGCTCCTTGCCAAAGGCGGCGCAGATCCGGGAGAGCACGTCCCGCAGGAAGGTGCCCTCCGCCCCCTGCTTGCTGCCGCTGCCCACCTCCTCGTTGTCAAAGACGCAGTATACCGGCACACTCGCCCGCTCCTTGGCGGCTAAAAAGCCCTGCAGGGTGCCGAACACGCACTGGAGATCGTCTATCTTCGGCGCGGAGACAAACTCCTCCGCCGCCCCCCAGACGCGGCCCCGCTCCCGCACATAGAGGGAGAGGTCGGCGGAGAGGAGGTCCTCCTCCGCCGCGCCGGCGCGCTCCGCCAAGATGCCGCAGAGGGAGGGGGCCCCCTCTAAGCCATAGAGGGGCGTCAGATCGGTTTTCAGGTCGTAGGCATAGCCCTTGTTGGCCTCCCGGTTCATATGGATGGCCACGCTGGGGATCAGCAGCAGGTCCCGGTCTACATTCACAAGGCGGGCCTCGACGGCCCCGCCCCGGCGGACCAACACCCGGCCCGCCACACTCAGGGGCCTGTCCAGCCAGGAGGCGCAGAGCATCCCGCCGTAGCCCTCCACATTCAGCCGCAGATAGTTCTCCGGCCCGGCGAGCTGGGCGTTCTCCTTCAGGGAGAAGGTGGGGGAGTCACTGTGGCTGGCGGCAAGGAGAAAACCCCTCCAAGGCTCCTCAGGGATCCGGAAGGCCATCAGAGCGGAGCCGCTGCGCTTCACATAGTACCGCCCGCCCGGCTGCAGGGACCACGGCTCCCCCTCCGAGAGGAGCGTGTAGCCCGTCAGCTCCCTGCAGATGGATTCGACCACATGAAAGCTGCTGGGGCTCTTCTCAATAAAGCGCAGCAGCCGCGCCGTCAGTTCCTCTCCCATAGCGATTCTCCTTTTCATCCTCTGTGAAATAGTTTCTCAGGCACCTCTCCCGGCGTCTATTTTTTCCTGTCCCCATTATACGGTTTCCACAGGACGAGGGCAAGGGGAAAGGAGGGGATTTTTTGCCCCGCTGGCGGCGGACAGGAGATATTTCGCGCCCCCGGGCGCGAGTGGCTTTTGTTGCCAGACAAAAGCCACCTCCTCCGCGCTAAGAGCCGGGCTTCGCCCGGTTGCGC
>CAJFUI010000157.1 GCA_904420145.1 uncultured Oscillospiraceae bacterium | reverse complement strand
TCATCCGCCCGCTTCAGACAGCCTGAGTATCTTACCAGATCCTTCCGGCTTTGTCAACCCCTTTTTGCAAAAAACTTTTTGTTTTCTCCTCTCGGGGGCCCCGCCTCAACAGCGCTTGCATAATATACCACCTTCCCCCCTCCCCTGTCAACCCCCTTTTCCCCTTTTTTGGTGAAAATCCGACGGGTTTTCCACTATGCCCAAAAATCAGCTTTCCCTTTTATGGAATTTATCCCCATACTACACAAGACAGGCTTCCGTTCTCTACATCTGCTCCCCTGCCAGGGCGCATTTTCCACCTACCCCTCTGCTGCTGCTACAGCACAGAGTCAAGCAGCTGCCGGGTATACGCGGATTTAGGGGCCATAATCACCTGCTCCGCCGTCCCCTCCTCTACAATGACTCCTTGATGCATGACCAATATGCGCTCGCACAGCTGCTGCACCAAGGCGAGGTCGTGGGAGATAAACAGATAGGCCATCCCCTGCCGCCTCCGCAGCCTCTGCAGCAGCTCCACAATTTGCTGCTGCACACTCACGTCCAGAGCGGAGGTGGCCTCATCGCAGAGCAGAATCTCCGGCTGTATGGCGATGGCCCGGGCGATGGCCGCCCGCTGGTACTGGCCCGCGCTGACCTCGTGGGGGTAACGGCGGGCAAAGGCAGCCGGCAGGCCGCATTCCTCCAAGAGCTCCGCCGTCCTCTGTTGCGTCTCCCTCACCGGCATACCGGCATTGCGCAGGCTCTCCCCTACAGCGTCGCCTAAAGTCCGTCGGGGATCAAAGGACTCCACCGGCGACTGAAACACCATCTGTATGCTCCGGTAGACCTCCCGCAGCCGTCTCCCGTCTGCCCGCGTGATATCCTCCCCTTTCAGGAAAATGTTCCCCTCCGTCACATCGATCAGCCGGGTAATCAGCCGTGCCACCGTGCTCTTCCCGCAGCCGGACTCCCCCACGATCCCCAGGCTCTCGCCGGGGTAGAGGCGGAAGCTGATGCCGCGGACGGCCTCCAGCTCCCCACGACCCGTCTGGCCAAAGGTCTTTTTCAGATTTTTTACCTCTAAGATTGGCTCCATCTCAGTTCCTCCGCAGATGGGGCACCGCTGCGAGCAGCGCCATGGTATAGGGATCCGATGGTCTCAGCAGCACCTCCGCCGCCGCTCCTTGAGCTGTCGCATGCCCCTCCCGCAATACCAGCACCTGATCCGCCATAGCCCGCACCACGCCGATGTGGTGGGTCACCAGCACAATCGCCGTGCCGTAGAGCCGGCGCAGCAGGAGCAGCTCCTCTACTACCTGCCGCTGCACGGTGACATCCAAGGCGGAGGTAGGCTCGTCCGCCAGCAGCACCTTGGGCCGCAGCAGCATAGCCGCGGCAATGGCCACCCGCTGGTTCATACCGCCGGAGAGCTCGAAGGGATAGCTCGCCAGCACCCGTTCGCCGTCCTCCAGCCCCAGCTTCTCCAAAATGGAGAGAGCCCGCTCCGTAAATTCCGCTTTAGAAATCTTCTCATGCTCCTGCACCGCCTCCAATAGCTGCGCCCCCACAGTGCGGACAGGGCACAGGGCACTGCCGCTGTTTTGGAAAACCATGGCCAGTTCCGGTCCGCAGAGCTTTCGCAGCTCCCGCCGCGGCAGGGAGGGAATGGATACCCCCCTATAGCGGATATCCCCGGCAGTTACCGCCCCGGCGGCGCCCAGCAGCCCCATGGCCGCTTTCAAGATAGTGCTCTTTCCGCTGCCGGACTCCCCTACAATCCCAAGGATCTCCCCAGGGGCCAGGGAGAAGCTGATCTCCCCCACAGCCGGGACGCCGTGGTAGCTGATCTCCACCTGATCAAAGGTCAAAAGGGGTTCCACTGCCTCGCTCCTTTCCCGGTATCGACGGATATCCAAATCCACCGTAATTTCGTAGTAGTCGCAGGGGTGGGCCGCCAATCCCGCCACATTGGCCTTGGAGACAATGCCCATCTCCAGGTGGGAGACAAAGAGGAAGGCGCTGTCATCCAGCAAAATCTGCTGCATCTCGCTGGCGAGAGCGGCCCTCTCATCGGCATCAAAGGTGGTGTGCAGCCGGGACGCTAACTCCTCCAGCTCCTCGCTGTAGTAGCCGCCCTGGTTCTTTGTGGAGGAGGAGAGGCAGCAGGTGGTGAAGAAATACTCCGGATCCCCGGTGGGTGCGGTGACCAAGGCGCTGGCATAGATGTCATAGGCGCCGGTGGAGAGCACCTCCAGATGGTTGGCCGTGGAATTGACCTCCACCTCGATGCCGATCTCCTTTAGGGAGGCCTGGGCGAACTCCGCCAGCAGGGGCAGCTCCTGGCGGCCCGGATAGGTCAGCCAGCGAAGGGTCAGGTTCTCCCCGTTTCGATCCACGTATCCGTCCCCATCGGTGTCCGTCCACCCAGAGGCCGCCAGCAGGGCCTTAGCTCCCTCCACATCGTAGGCTGGTGCGGCAACCGTGTCATTGCCGAAGGTGAAATTGCTGGGAAAGGCCCCTGCCGCCGCGGCGCCGTGGCCGTCGAGCAGAACCTCCACAAAGCTCTCTTTGTCGATTCCCATGGCGATGGCTCTCCGGACATTGGGATCCTGAAGCGGTGTGGAGGCGTAGTTCATCTGGGCGAAAAACACTCGTGAAGTCTCACAGGCGCTGAATTGATAGTCCTCATTTTCAAACAGGGAGTAGCTGGCATAGGGCAGGCCGTAGGTAGCGTCGATCTCCCCGGTCTGAAGGGCCATGGTCAGGGTGTCGCCGTCGGTGATGGATTTGACCACCACCCGGTCCACCTTGGGTTCGCCATTCCAGTAGTGCTCGTTGGGCACCAGGGTGATCTCCGTGTCAGAGACCTCCACCGCCCGGTAGGGCCCCGTGCCAGCCACATTTTTCTCCTCGGTGACGCCGTACTCCATGTCGATAATGGCGCCATAGGGGTCGCAGAGGTAGTGGATCAGGGCGGGGCTGGGCTCGGTAGTGGTGATGGTGAGGGTATAACCCTCGGCGGCGATGGATGCGATCTTGAGATCGCCGGCGGCCCGGTCATGGACCGCGATCAGGTGGTCCAAGCACTCCTTTACTGCCGCGGCGTCCATATGGCGGCCGGAGGTAAAGTCCACATCCTCCCGCAGCGTGATCTCCACTGTATTCTCATCTAAAAAAGTGTAGCCCGTGGCCAGCCAGGGCTCCGGCTCCATGGCGTCGGAAAACTTGAACAGCGTCTCCCCCACGCCGTAGCGGACGGCGCTCCAGCCGGAGTAGTTGCTGTGGGGATCGAGGCCCTCGTCCCCCATCTCTACACCGTAGCCGGTGGTGCCGTAGACAAACACCTTTTCTCCGGCGGTCTGGTTGTCGGAGACGCTCTCCCCGCCGCAGGCGGTCAGGCCGAGGGCGGTCACTGCCGCCAGCAGAACCGCCGCCCATCGCTTGCTTTTCATCATCACTTTTCTCCTATATTAAAAAAGTAAATTCCACATGTGGTCAGCGCTGCTTCGGGTCCAGCCAGTCCCGGACAGCGTCACCCAGCAGGTTAAAGATCATGACCGAGAGGAAAATAGCGCCGCCGGGGGCTAAAATCACCCAGGGTGTAGTCTGCAGGGCGCTGCGCCCGTCACTCATCATGCTGCCCCACTCCGCCATGGGCATCTTCGCGCCGAGCCCCAGGTAGCTCAGCCCCGCCAGCTCCATCATCATAGTACCGATATCCAGCATGGCAGTGACCAGAATCGGCCCGGCGATGTTGGGCAGAACATGCCGAAAGACGATCTGCCCGGTGGAGCAGCCGGCCAGCTTTGCCGCCGCCAGATAGGGTGCGGCCTTTTCGGACAGGGTCTGGCTCCGGGCCAGACGGGCGTACTTGGGCCAGGAGACGGCGGCCAAGGCGATCACGGCGTTGTGGAGGCCGCCCCCCAACACGCCAGCCACAGCCATGGCAAACACCAGCCCCGGGAAGGCCAAAAACAGGTCGGAGATCCGCATCACAACGGTGTCCATCCAGCCCCCCCGCCAGCCGCAGAACACCCCGGCCACTGTGCCCGCCACAGAGATGATGGCCACCAGCGCAAGAGCGGAGAAGATACTGGAGCGGCTGGCGATGATGACTCGGGAGAGCATGTCCCGGCCGTAGCGGTCGGTGCCTAAGAGGTGCTCTCCGCCGGGAGGCTGCTCGGCGATGCTCAGGTCCTGGGCATAGGGGTCATAGGGGCACAGCGCCTCGGCAAACAAGGCCGCCAGCACCAGCGCCGCCGCCAAAGCGGCAAAGAAGATCAGCCGCCTTCTGTCATTTCTTCCTGTCAGCCCCCACTTAGAGCGGAGTGCAGCATTCTCTCTCACGTCCGCTCACCTCCCAGCCGTACTCTGGGATCAAGGAAGTGGTAGGCCAGGTCCGTGACCAAATTCACCGCTACATAGATCACCGCCATCCAGATGACGTAGGCCTGGATCACCGGGTAGTCCCGCATGGTGATGGCATCCACAGCCAGCTTTCCCACGCCGTCCCAGAGAAAGATGGACTCCACAATGGCCGTCCCGCCCAGCAGGCTGCCGATGGACAGCGACAAGAGGGTGATGAGCGTCAGGAGCGAAGTCCGCAGCACGCTCCTCCACAAAATCACCCGCTCCCGGACGCCCCGTCCCCGGGCGGCCCACACATAGTCCTGTCCCAGCTCCTCCAGCACCGCCGCACGCACCTGACGGGTGTACTTGGCGGACATGGCGATGGCCAGCGTCAGCGTCGGCATAACGGCGCTTTTCAGGCCAACCCCGCCGGAGATGACAGGAAACCACCCCAGACGGATGGCGAAGAGGTATAGCAGCAGCAGCGCCACAAAGAAGTTTGGCAGGGCGTTGCCGATAAAGCTGAGCACACGGATCAGATAATCCGTGAAATGATTATGCCGCACCGCAGAGAGCACCCCCAAGGGCAGGGAGATCAAGATGGTGGCCGCTATAGAGGTACCCGTCAGGAGCAGCGTGGCGGGGAGTTTGGAGAGGAAGGTGTCCAAAACATCCTCCCCGGAGAGATAGCTCTCCCCCATGTCCCCGGTGAGCACGCCCCCCAGCCAGGTGAAATACTGCTGCCAAAAGGGCTTGTCCAGCCCCAGCTCCGCCCGGGCCGCGTCGATGACCTCCTGGGACACCGCCACCCCCGCATTTTCCAGCTGCGCCGTCACCGCGTCGCCGCCGGCCGCCCGCATCATGGCGAAGGATAAAAAGGTAATGCCAAATAAAATGGGAATCAGCTGCAGCAGCCGCTTCCCCACATAGCGTTTCAAAAGCGCCTCTCCCTTTCCCTCAGGATTCCGAAAAACCGCCGGGCCGCGGCGGATGCCTCCAAGCCCGGCGTCTTGGGCCATTATAGGGGACGCAGGCCTATGGCGCAAGCCCCACCCGGGGATTTTCCCCATTCTCTTTTCCTATTTTTCCCTATTTCACATATTTTGCTATGCAAAAGCATGGCAACTTGGCCATGTGCCGCCTATGGCGGCACAGCCTAAAGTCTCAGTGCATAGGTTAAGATGCCCATATGCACAAAAATTTCACGTGCCGCCGGTTCCCCTGACCTTCCGATGCGCCGGCGGCAGATAAAATTTTATCCCCCGCCCGGGGTTGCGCCGTGGTGAAAAGTCCGCTATTCTTATGGCTGTCAACTATCCCACAGAGGTTTGCCACATTGGAAACGATCAAAACAGAAGTCACACAATACTGGGGCCGGCGGGCGGAGCAGTTCGCCGCCCTGCGCCTCGCAGAGCTGGGCAGCGATAAGCGGCAGCTCTGGACCGAGGAGCTGCTGCGCTACCTGCCCGCGGGGCGGGCACTGCGCATCTTAGATGCGGGGACAGGCAGCGGCTTTTTCGCCCTGATCCTTGCGGCCATAGGCCACCGCGTCACCGGGATCGACCTGACGCCGGAGATGATCCAAGCGGCGCAAGAGGCTGCCGAGATCTTGGGGCTGTCCGTGGACTTTTTTGTCATGGACGCCGAACAGCCGGATTTCCCCGACGGGAGCTTCGATGTGGTGCTCAGCCGGAACCTGACCTGGACTCTGCCCCACCTGCCCCATGCCTACGCCCAGTGGCGGCGAATTCTGAAGCCCGGCGGCCTTCTTTTGAACTTCGACGCGGACTACTGCCGGGAGCAGCCTGCCGCCGCTCCCCTGCCGGCTAACCACGCCCACAAGGCGCTGACGGCGGACCTGGTGGCCGCCTATGAGCACTTGAAAGCGGAGCTCTCCGCTGAGCAGCAGCCCCGCCCCGCCTGGGACGCGGAGCTTCTGGGACACCTCGGCTTTCAAGAGGTGTCAGTGGACCCCACCCTCAGCGATCGGCTCTACCGCACAAAGGACGCCTTTTATAACCCCACCCCCATGTTCACCATCGCGGCCCGCCGCGGAAAGGACAGCTTATGATCGAAGCAGAAAACAAATCCTATTGGACCAACCGTGCCAAAGGCTACTCGGAGGTCAATCAGGTGGAGCTGGCCACCCGGCAGCGGGAGGTCTGGCGCTCCCACATCACCGAACAGATCTCCCGCCACTTCCCCGGCAGGCCGCTGGACACCATCCATGTGCTGGAGGTGGGGACCGGCCCGGGCTTCTTCGCCATCATCCTTGCCGAGGCTGGCTGCCGTGTCACCGCCGTGGATTACACCCCCGCTATGCTGGCGGAGGCAAGGCAAAATGCCGGACCTCTCGCCGACACTATCACCTTCCTTGAGATGAACGCGGAGGAGCTCTCCTTCCCCGACGAACAGTTCGACGTGGTCATCTCCCGCAATCTGACATGGAATCTCCCCCATCCTCAGCAGGCCTACAGCGAGTGGCGCCGGGTGCTGCGCCCCAACGGCCTGCTGCTGAATTTCGACGCCAACTGGTACGGCTATCTCTACGACGAGGAGAAGCGGGCCGCCTATGAGGAGGACCGGCGGCGCACCGCCGTTAAGGGGATCAAAGACGAGTATACCTGTACCAATATCGACGCCATGGAGTCCATCGCCCGCCAGGTGCCCCTCAGCGCCATCGCCCGTCCCGCATGGGATCTGGCGGTCCTCCGGGATCTCGCCATGGACGCGGCCACCGACGAGCATATCTGGCGCCGGGTCTGGTCGCCGGAGGAGAAGGTCAACTTCCACGCCACCCCCCTCTTTCAGATCGCCGCCGTCCGCCGGGCCGCCGTCTGATTGTTCAATCCCTATCGCGCCTTGCGCCGCGTGCTCCCTGTGGGCCGCGGCGCGTATTTTTTATCCGCCGGTCCAAAAGCGGTCTATGGGGGCGCCTTCCCCTGGGGAGATCCTCCTCCCGCCTCGTCTCTCTTTCATAGCACATTTTTTGCAAGTTTTTTAGCACCTTGTAGAATTTACATTGCAAAAATATGTAGTATACTATTTTATAGAGTGTGCTTTTTTCTATCTGCGGCAACATAATTTTCTTCCGTTCCCGCCGTCCTTCCGTATTCAGCAGCAGGGTCAGCGGACAAAAGGAAGCAGAAGGAGGCCTTCCCGTGCGATTTACCAAAATGAACGGAGCCGGCAACGACTTCATTATCCTCAACAATTTGGAAGAGCGCCTTCCCCGGGACCGTTTTCCCGCCATCGCCAGACTGCTGTGCCACCGGCATTTGTCTATCGGGGCCGACGGGCTGATGGTGGTGGATACGCCCACTGAGGGCGGGGACTACCGGATGCTGTTCTACAACTCCGACGGCAGCATGGGCGAGATGTGCGGCAACGGCGCCCGCTGCATCTGCCGCTACGGCTATGAGCACGGCCTCGCCGGAGAGCGGCAGACGGTGGAGACCACCGCGGGTATCGTCACCGGGGAGCGGATCGACCGGCGGATGTACCGCATCCGCCTCAACGACCCCACCACCGTGCGCTTAGACGGCGCTGTGGAGGTGGACGGCACAACCTATCCCTGCGCCTATGTGGAGCTGGGCAATCCGGGGATCCCCCACGCGGTGGTGCCCTACCCCAACCTCCGGGAGGCAGATGAGAACGCCCTGCGGGAGTTAGGACGGTCCATCCGCTGGCACAAGGACTTCCCCAAGGGGGCCAATGTAAACTTCTATGAGCTCATCGGTCCGGACCACATCTTTGAGCGGACCTTTGAGCGGGGGGTGGAGGACTTCACCTACGCCTGCGGCACCGGCACCGGCTCGGTGGTCACCGTCCTGACCCTCCGGGATCAGGTCTCCGGAAAAAACGTGCAGGCGGATATGGCCGGCGGCCGCCTCGTGGTGGATGCGGAGCGGGTGCTGTCCCACATCGCCAGCCTCTACCTCACCGGGCCCACCAACATTGTCTGCGAGGGCTTTGTGACCGACGAGGACCTGCAGCTCTAAATCTTTGTATGTGAGGCCTTCGGGCCCTGCAGATATAGGCCATCGGCAAGGAGGCCGTCCCCTCTCCTCCGCCGGGCACAAACCTGGGGATGATTTGTCGTGTGAGGAGGTACGCATATGAGCAGCCAACTGAACAAAAAGTCGGTGGCCCGCAACTACCTGTTCCTGGGCATTATGCTGGGCGGTATGATTCTGGGCGCCATTGTGGGTTGGATTTTTCCCGAGGTGCGGGATGCCAACAACGAGGTGATTGACGCCGGTGCCACTGTCTTAGAGCCTTTAGGAACTCTGTTTTTGAACATGATGTTCTGCATCGTGGTCCCCATGGTGTTCTCATCCATCGCGGGCTCCGTGGCCACCATGCGCAGCCGCAAGCGCGCCGGCAAGATCATGGGCACCACTATTTTGACCTTTATCATTACCGGCGCCATCGCAGCTGTTATCATGATCGTCCTGATGAAGCTGATCCCCCCTGTGCTGGAGCCTTGGAGCACCCTGACAGAGGGTGTGGTGGAGCAGCCCATCTCCATCCCGGACTTGATTGTCAACTTCTTCACCGTGGGTGACTTCTCCGGACTGCTCAGCCGCAGTGCCATGCTGCCCCTGATCGTCTTCTCTATTCTCTTTGGCTTCGGCGTGAACCTGGGCCCCGGACCGGACAGCCCCATCGCCGTCTTTCTCACCAGCCTCTCTGACGCCATGATGAAGGTGGTGCAGATCGTCACCTACTACGCCCCCATCGCCTTCTTCGGCTTCTTTGCGGACTTGGTAGCCACCTACGGTCCCCAGATCACCGCAGACTACGGCCGGGCCCTGGCGGTGTACTACCCCCTATGCTTCATCTATATCTTCACCGCCTTCCCTCTGTTCGCTTGGTTTGGCGGCGGCAAGGGGGCTGTCAAGGAGATGTTCCGCCACATCGCCCGGCCGGCCATCACCTCTCTCGGCACCTGCTCCTCCGTGGCCACCATTCCCACCAACTTGGAGGAGGCGGAGGCCACCGGTATCTCCAAGGATGTCAGTGAGATCGTCGTTCCCTTGGGTGCCACCATGCACATGGACGGCTCCTGCTTCTCCTGCATTTTGAAAATCGCCTTCCTCTTCGGCGTGTTCGGCCGGCCCTTTGACAGCATCGGCGATATGGCCCTGATGGTCGTCGTGGCGGTTCTGTCCTCCGTGGGGATGTCCGGCGTCCCGGGCGGCGGCTATATCGGCGAGTTCATCATGTGCTCCGTCTTCTTCCCCGATCAGATGGCCATCGCCTATCCCATCGCCATCACCATCGGCAACCTGGTGGATCCCCCGGCGACCATGATCAACTCCTCCGGCGACTATGTGATCTCCTATGTGGTCTCCCGCTTTGTGGACGGTAAGGATTGGTTCCAAAAAGCAATGGCCAACCGCAAGAAACAGAACATTGAATAATTTTTGCTTTGGCGGCAAAAGGTGTTTTCCAGCACTGCTGTATAAAAGGCACCCGGCATCTCCACAAAAGATGCCGGGTGTCTTTTCCCTTGGGCTGTCCCCTTCGCCGGTCAGCCATGGCGCTCTTCCTGCCCGCCCGTTTCCAGCGCCTCTGTAAGGATCACCTGTACAGTGTCCCCCGGCTGCTTACCGATTTCTCCCCGGATTTCCTTGGGGATTCCAAGAATGTAGCAGACGGAACCGTCCTCGTTTTTGACCCCCATATTTACGATGCTCCCGCGATATGGAGCACCGTCAAAGGCGGCATCCACCTTTACACGCCCTCTTCCAAATTCTCTCCTAATGTCATAAGGAAAGCGGACATAAGCGCCCCCTTTGGTGGAGGCTGGTTCAATAACCGCTTGAAACACATAGGTTTTCCCCTCCATCATCCGCTTCTCCTTCCAAGTTCCTTACTCCCTCAGGATCTTCTCCATTGCCCTGCCCTTCGCCAACTCGTCGATCAGCTTGTCCAAACGGCGGATCTCCCGCATCAGCGGTTCCTCTACATCCTCTACACGCACACCGCAGACCACTCCCCGAATCAGCTCCCTCTTCGGGTTAAGGGACGGTGCACACCGGAAGAACTCCCCATAGCTGACGCTGCCGCAGGCCGCTTTTTCGAGATCCGCCTTCTGATACCCGGTCAGCCAACAGATCACACGGTCTACCTCCTCGGCTGTTCTGCCTTTTCTTATGGCCTTATTCTGGAGCAGCGGATAGATCTCCCCAAAGCGCATCTGATAGATTTTCTCAGAATTCATTTTTTATCCTCCCAAGATACAAGCGACTCCAGCACCTGTCCAATATCGCTGTCAAGGCAGAGACTGCGTCCTGCAATCTCCTTAGGCGCATAGGCCTGTTTTTGATTGACACAGACATACCGCGCCTTAGGATTTTGATAAACCTGCCGCCAAAAAGGATATTTGATAATGCCGGGGGTATTCATCCCCACCCCCAGCTCGAGGTACAGCACAGACAGCTTATCATGCCGCCGGAGAAAATCGCCGTACCGCTCCGCCGCCGCATGCCACCCTGCATCCTCCACGAAGGTGTCGTCGGCGCGCAGGTTCATGGACATGGGGCGGCCGCAGACAGGACAGCGGGGCAGCAGTTCTGCGGGCACCCGCATGTCCCTCTGCTCCGCCAGCATCCTGCGGACCGCCGCCTCGTTGTCATAGGTTCTGTCGTGGCAGGGCACACTGCACTGCCACAGTCCATAGTCCCCTTGGGTGTAGAACAGCCGCTTCTTGTCAAAGCCCGCCCGCTGGAACTGGTGGTCCACATTGGTGGTAAGCACAAAGTAGTCCTTTCCCTCCAAGAGCTCCCGCAGATCCCGGTAGACCGGCTTGGGGGCGTCCACATAGCGGTTATAGTAGATATGCCGGCTCCACCAGGCCCAGTGCTCCTCCTCAGTGGGAAAGGGATAGAATCCGCCGGAGTACATGTCCCGGATGCCGTATTTCTCCGCAAAATCCCCGAAATACCGGGTAAAGCGCTCCCCGGAGTAGGTGAGTCCCGCGGAGGCGGAGAGCCCCGCCCCCGCCCCGACCACAACGGCGTCCGCCGACTCAAGGGCCGCACGCAATTGTTCGATCTGCTCCCAGCAGCTCTCGGTAGATCTCTGCGTCTTGGTCCTTAAAAACATTGAAAATCACCTTTCTTACGGCGGCATGCCCCCCGAGATATTCCGCAGCGGTCTCCACCGCGATCTCTGCCGCCTCCTGATGGGGGAAGTGGAACTCTCCAGTGGAGATGCAGCAGAAGGCCACGCTCTCCAAGCCCTTTTGGGCCGCCAAATCCAAGCAGGAGCGGTAGCAGGAGGCCAGCTCCCGCCGGTCCTCCCTTGTCACCCGGCCGCGGACAATGGGGCCCACGGTGTGCAGCACGTATCTGGCCGGCAGGTTGTACCCCTTCGTCAGCTTGGCCTGCCCGTTGGGCTCCGGATGTCCTTGGGCCTCCATGAGCTGCCGGCACGCCTCCCGCAGCTGGAGCCCCGCCGCCGAGTGGATAGCGTTGTCGATGCATCCGTGGCAGGGAACAAAGCAGCCCAGCAGGGCGCTGTTGGCCGCGTTGACGATGGCGTCCGCGCGCAGCCGGGTGATGTCCCCCTGCCAGAGGGCCATACGCTCATCCCGTGCGGTGCCCGGCAGCGCGGCGGCGTCCACCACGCCCCGCTCCTCCCGCTCCCTTGTGAGGAGCTCGTCCTGCAAATACAGAAACCCCTGATCCAGCGGCATAGGCGGGCGGAGGTTCATCAGACTCCGCAGCAGCCGGCGCCGGGAGGCCGTATCTTGTGGAAACGACGCGGCCTGTTCCCGGTATTGGGGCATCTCCGACAGAAGAATCGCAATCAATCTCTCCACCTGCTGCCGCTTGTCCATAGGATCTGCCTCCTCTGCATCCATGTTTTTTCCATTATACCCCCCGGAGGGGCTTTGGTAAAGAGGATACCCGGCCCGGCGGCGGAAAAGGCCCCGGGGCGCTTCCCCGGGACCTTGTTCCTCTCTTTTGCAGCGCCGGCGCTCTCCCATGTCTCTTCAGATAAGACCGGACCGCTTGCCGGCTGCCGGCGGCTCAGGCCCGCACCACGCTGATGCGCTGCCGGATGTGATTGCCCTGCACCGCCTCGTCCACCATAGCGATGGCGTAGTCGGCGTAGCTGATGACGCTCTCACCCCTGCCGTTCACGGTCAGCTCCTCACCGCCCAAGAGATACTTGCCGGTGCGCTCCCCGTCGGCTTGGAAGTCGGCGGCGGGGCTGAGGTAAGTCCACTTCACATCGCCGCGCTGCCGCAGCTCAGAGAGGGCCTTGCCCATGTTGGCGGCCAAGGGCTTAAACGCGTCGGGGAAATCCGGGCCGTCCATCACCTGAGCGGTGTGCTCGGGGTTCACATACAGGCTGCCGGCGCCGCCCACCACCAGCAGGCGGGTGTCGCTGCCGGAGAGGATGTCGCACAGATGCTTGAGGGAGGTGCTGTGGAGGGGGAGGGTGTCCTCGGTCCAAGCGCCGAAGGCGTCAACCACCACGTCAAAGCCCTTCAGATCCGCGGCGGTCAGGTCGAACAGGTCCTTTACGATCGCCTGCTTGGCCGCCGTCCGGTTCTCCCCGCGGACCACCGCGGTCACATCGATTCCCTGGCCGAGGGCCTCCTTAACGACCAGCTGACCGGCCTTGCCGTTTGCGCATACCACTGCCATTTTCATTGTTGTATACCTCCATATTAAAATTATTATTGTTTTCTGGTCGGCTGTTTTGTGTCAGCCTCTTGATGTTTCTAATTGTAGCAGGGTCTTTTACCCTTGAAAAGTACGCACAATATTGTGCTATAGGCACTTTTCTGTAACAATTAGGCGGTTACCGGGAGGAAACCTTTGGATGATTGCAGGCGCTCCGCCCCCCTTTCCGCCCTGTAAAATTTTTCTCTTTCGGCGGAGAGATCCCCTTGACAGCCCCATCGGCTGTAGGGTAGTATAAGTCTATACATCCCAAAAAGAAACTAATGAGGCAGGGAGGATGGAGAATATGGCTTCTGCGGTAAAGGAACTGCCGGTCTGCCCGGTGGAGACCACCCTGACGTTAATCAGCGACAAGTGGAAGGTGCTCATCCTGCGGGACCTCCTTCCGGGCACAAAGCGCTTCGGCGAGCTGAAAAAGTCCATCGGGAATGTCAGCCAAAAGGTGCTCACCGCCCAGCTCCGCCAGATGGAGGAGAGCGGCCTTTTGACAAGAACGGTCTATCCGGAGGTGCCGCCCCGGGTGGAGTACACGCTGACGGACTTGGGCTACAGCCTCAAGCCGATCTTAGACGCCATGTGGAACTGGGGCGAGGCCTATCAGGCGAAGGTGCAGGAGTAGAGCCTTCCGGCGGCCGTCCCGCCCAATCAGCAGGGGGAGGAAAAAGTTTTTCCTCCCCCTTGTTTTTTTTCGAAAAAGTAGTAGGATATAGAACAGAAATTTAAAAACGAGGCGAAATCAATGACAAAAATCGACATCATCTCCGGCTTCCTTGGGGCCGGTAAGACCACCCTGATCAAAAAGCTCATAGAGGAGACCCTGTCGGGGGAGAAAATCGTCCTGATTGAAAACGAGTTTGGTGAGATCGGCATCGACGGCGGCTTTCTGCAGGAGGCGGGCATCCAGATCTCCGAGATGAACTCCGGGTGCATCTGCTGTTCCCTGGTGGGGGACTTCGGCAAGGCCCTGCGCAAGGTCATGGAGGAGTTCCACCCCGACCGCATCCTCATCGAGCCCTCCGGCGTGGGCAAGCTCTCCGACGTGCTCCGGGCGGTGGCGGATGTGGCCGCGGAGCTGAGCGATATGGAAATCGGCAGCGCCATCACCGTGGCCGACGGCACTAAGTGCCGGGTCTATATGAAAAATTTCGGCGAGTTCTACAACAACCAGATCGAGAGCGCCGGCACCATCGTCCTCAGCCGCACCCAGAACATGACCCCTGAGAAGGTGGAGGCGGCGGTGGCCCTTCTGCGGGAGAAGAACGCCGATGCCCCCATCATCACCACCCCCTGGGACCAGCTCAGCGGCGGTCAGATCCTCTCCGCCATGGACAGCCGTCAGGCGCTGGCGGAGGAGCTGCTCTCCGAGGCCCGCCATGACCACGGGCATCACTACGGAGAGGATCATGACCACCATCACGACGGCGATCACGACCACCATGACCACGATCATGAGCACCAGCATGACCATCATCATGACCACGGCCCGGACTGCACCTGCGGCTGCCACGACCACGAGCACCATCACGGCCATGACCACCATCACCACCACGCCGACGAGGTCTTCACCAGCTGGGGCGTGGAGACCCCCCGCCTCTACACCGAGGCGGAGCTGCAGGAGGCCCTGAGCGCCTTGGACAACGGCAGCTGCGGCGCCGTTCTGCGGGCCAAGGGGATCGTCGGCGCCCCGGAGGGTGTCTGGTTCCACTTTGACTACGTCCCCGGCGAACACGAGATCCGCCGGGGCGGCGCCGACTACACCGGCCGGCTGTGCGTCATCGGCTCCGACTTAAAAGAGGATGAGCTGAAGAAGCTGTTCCACATCTGAGGTGCCGCCCATGAGAGAGATACCGGTCTATCTGATCGTCGGATTTTTGGACAGCGGCAAGACCCAGTTTATCAACGGCATCTTGGAGGAGGGCTTCTCCCGGGATGAGCGGACGCTGCTCCTCTCCTGCGAGGAGGGGGAGGTGGAATATGAGCGCGCCGCCTTGGACAATGTCACCGTAGTCCATGTGGAGAACTTCGAGACGCTGACTACCGACTATCTGCGCTCTCTCGAGCGCTCCTGCCGCCCCACCCAGATTTTGGTGGAGTACAACGGTATGTGGGATATGGAGGCCTTCTGCACCAGCCTGCTGCCCCAAAACTGGATCCTCTACCAGATCATGTGCACGGTGGAGGCCCCCACCTTCGACCTCTACGCCAAGAACATGGGCAAGCTCATGATGGAGAAGCTGCGCAACGCCGACATGATCGTCTTCAACCGCTGCACCGGCGAACTGAAGACCGCCCTGCGCCGGCGCAACCTGCGCATGGTCAACCGCCGGGCGGAGATCTTTTTGGAGGATGTCAGCGGCGACGCCGAGGACTACCGGGACGGCACCGTCTCCGCTTTTGATCTGAGCCAGAGCGTCATCGACGTCCCCGATGAGGACTTTGGCGTCTTCTATGTGGAGGCCATGGACGATCTGGACATGTATGTGGGCAAGACGGTCCGCTTTAAGGGTATCGTCTGTCAGGACAAGCGCTTCGGCGCCTACTTCACCGCCGGGCGCCACGCCATGATCTGCTGTGCCGAGGATATCACCTATCTTGGCCTCCCCTGCGCATGGGAGAAAAAGGACACCCTGAAAACCAAGGACTGGGTGCTCCTCACCGCCAAGGTGGAGAAGTGCCGCTGGAAGCTCTACGAGGGGGAGGTCGGCCCCCTGCTGCGGGTGGAATCCGCCGTACCGTGTGAAAAGCCCTCCCCGGAAGTGGTCCAATTTTAATCCGTCAAATTCCAAGAGCGCCGGGGCCGCCGCGAATATTTTTCCGCGGCGGCCCTTTTTTCGTAACCATCTCTCCCCATTTCCGGTCTATAGAAGTGAAAGGAGGAATGCCCCATGGAGGACAGTCAGATCATCGACCTCTATTTTTCCCGGGATCAGCAGGCCATCCCCGCCACAGAGGAAAAATACGGCCCCTACTGCCGCACCGTGGCCTACAACATTCTCCAGGACGACGCCGACGCGGAGGAGTGCGTCAACGACACTTACCTCCGGGCCTGGGAGGCCATGCCGCCCCAGCGGCCCGCCCGCCTGGCCGCCTTTTTGGCCAAGATCACCCGCAACCTCTCCTTCAACCGTATAGAGCGTAACAGCGCCAAAAAGCGGGGCGGCGGGGAGGTCCCCCTCGCCCTCTTGGAGCTGGAGGAGTGCCTCCCCTCCGGTGAGAGCGTGGAGGAGGCGGTGGAGGAGCGGCTTTTGACCGAGGTCCTCGAGGCCTTCCTCCGCTCCCAGCCGCCCCTCCAGCGCCAGGTATTCCTCCTGCGCTACTGGCACCTCTTCCCCATCCGCGCCATCGCCCGCCACATGGCTATGGGGGAGAGCCGGGTGAAAATCATGCTCCACCGCACCCGCCTGTCCCTGCGGGACTACCTGGAACAGGAGGGGATCCTTCTATGAAAAGTGAAAAATTGCTCCGCAGTCTCGGCGGCGTCTCCGATGAGCTCATCGATGAGTCCATGGTTCCCCGCCGCCACCCGCTGGTCCGCCTCGCCGCCTTGGCCGCCTGCGTCCTGGTGCTGCTGGTAGGCATGTACCCCTTCCTCCGGGGGATGGGGGACAGCGGCGACGCCTCTGTCCCCGGGGTGACCTTCCACGGCGCCCTGTACGAGCTGTGGGATGACGGGAACAACGCCATCACCGACCGCTTGGAGCTGCCGGTCCCCATCGGCGGCGCGCTGATCGGGGAACAGGTAGGCTCCCTTCCCGACTATGGCGACATCTACGCCTACGCCCCCCTTGCCGGCAAGAACGGCACAGTCCCCGCCGCCCTCTACCTCCTCTATGCCGATGGGGACTGGCAGTACATGGTCTTCACCGGCTTTTACACCATTGGGAATGACAACGATTATGTGGAGGCGGAGACGCTGCTGCAGGTCTACGGCATCTTGAAGCCGGAGGACATCGTCTCGGTCACCCACGATGGGGAGACTCTCGACGCCGCCGCCTTTTACGAGCGGCTGATCGGTGCCGAGGCCATGGGCAGCGCGGACTACGGGGAGATGATTGTATCCGGCGCCGGCAGCCAGGCAGAGGAGGAGGCCCTGTACGAGGCAGCTCAGGAGGGGGTGGGGCGGCTGAGGCTGCAGACCGCCGGGGGCCTTGTGGCTTGGATGGAATACTACCCCACCACCGGTTATCTCCGCTGGAACGATTGCTGCTTCGAGGTGGGAAACGACCTGTTTCCCACCCCCTGAGCCGTCTATTCAAACTGCATTTGGGAAACACAGAGGACCGCGCCTTCGGCG
>CAJFUI010000156.1 GCA_904420145.1 uncultured Oscillospiraceae bacterium | reverse complement strand
CCTGCGCAACTCCCGGTACAACCAGCACTGCACCACCGGCAGCCTTCTGGTGGAGGTGGGGGCGGCGGGCAACTCCCTGGACGAGGCCCTGCTGGCCGCCCGATTGTTCGCCGCCGGCTTTGCCGAGACCCTGGGGGCCCAGTCGCAGGCAAATTAAAAAGAGAGAAAAAAGGGCGGGGCTGTCCCATGGAGGAGCAGTCCCGCCCCGTGCGCTCCCGCCCACAGGCGGGGGCGCACACAGGAAAAGGGCAATCTCCAAGGAATATGGGGGTTGCTTTTGCGGGGAAAGCCTGTATAATGGGGGCGAAACAATCCCCAGCGAAAGACAGCGAAGGGGCTTGATGCGGTGTGTGTTGTGTCAAATACCGGCTGAATGGGCCGGCCCTGCGGGGCGGCCTGTCCGCCATCATCCAAAGGGGTGCGCCCTGTCCGCGGTCCGGCCGCAGATGGGACGGCCCTTTTCGCGCGCTCTTTTGCGGATGGGGATGAAATGTGTGGGATGAAGAAGGGAGTTTTTTGCCATGCTGTATCTGATTTTTCTTGTTTTGGGGCCCGCTTTGATCTTTCTGGGAAAGAGGTCCCGCAACTTCTATGAGTTGCCCAGCAATATGCACATCATGGCAGCTCTTTGGCTCGCAGTCCAAGTGGCTGGTGTTTTTTATGAGTCGCTGAAGGTTAAGTATGATGTCTCCCCAGGATTGACTCCCTTTGACCTGTTTGACCATACCACATGGAACGGGAGTCAATGGTTTATCGTCATAGGGCTTGTTTCCTATTTTGTCATTCTGTTCATCTGGTCTATCCTGCGGAAATGGCCCGCCTATATGCTGATGCTGGTGGGGATTGCTCTGCTGGAATACGATTTGCTGGCCTTTATCGTGGGCGTAATCATGACATCTGACTTCTTTTTGTTCCGGCTGCTCTCTATTGGGCTCAAACTGGTGTTGGATATTTGGACTGGCGTGGTGTCCTATTTTATGATTTTTGGTTATTTCCTGCCCTATGGGGGACGTTCCGGTAGGTCTGCGTCTAAGAAGAGCGCCCCGAGCGCCTCGGGGGACGGGGAGACGGATTTTGGCAGCATGCCCTCCAGTATCCACTCCATGGACGGCACCACCTACTATCTCCGGACCAACCTGGGCTACGGCGCGGAGTACGTGTCCTCCACTGACCCCGACGACACCATCACCATCACCAACGTGTACAGCCGGACCGGCAGCGAGATGTCCACCGACGCGGGCCACTTCCGGTACTGACCGCCTTGTCAAAAAGAGCGGAAGCCTTTTTGCCCGTCTCAGCCGCTCCGGACGCGTCTGCGTCCGGGGCGGCTTTTTGCTGGTAAAAGGGGAGGACCCCTTGCTTTTGGCCGGGCAGGGGGGTATCATGGGGACAGAATCCATAGACAGCAAGGAGGAGAGGTCCATGACAAAGGAGGAGCTGTGCCGCCAGGCCCAAAAGATGCTGCAGATGGCCTATGTGCCCTACTCCCACTTTCCCGTGGGGGCGGCCATAGAGTGTACCGACGGCGCCGTGTTTACCGGGTGCAACATCGAGAACGCCGCCTACACCCCCACCAACTGTGCTGAGCGCACCGCCGTGTTTAAGGCAGTCAGCGAGGGACACCGCGCCTTCCGGCGGATCGCCATCGCCGGCAGCACCGAGGCCTTCTGCGCCCCCTGCGGCGTCTGCCGGCAGGTGCTGCAGGAGTTCGCGCCGGATATCGAGGTGATCCTGGTCAACAGCAGGGGGGAGACGATGGAGCTGACTCTCCCAGAGCTGCTGCCCCACAGCTTCGGCCCGAAGAATCTGGCCTGAGGCGCGGCGTATTGGCAGAGATGTGAGAAGGACAGGCGGGAGAGATCTCCCGCCTGTCCTTTATTCAATCTCAATATTTTCGATGCCGTGCTTCAGAATAATGTTGATCAGCTCGTTTCTTGAGTAGTTGCTCTCCGCCGCGATTTTATCCAATGCCGCCAGCGTGTCCTCCTTGATGCGGACGGTAATCACCTTGCTGCCGTCCTCCCCCCGCCGTTTGATCTTCAGCGGCTCATTTTTCATGTCACTGCACCTCTCAATCTGTAATAAATTATAGATTGACAAAAGAATGCAAGATATACTACAATATAATTTCGATAGTGATACTATAATAACTATCATATTGTAATACAAAAGGAGGAGAAGACAATGAAACGAGGGATGGCGATGCTGCTTGCCATGGCGATGGTACTTATGCTGGCGGCCTGCGGCGGGAACGGCGCGCCGGCCGGGAACACAGCGGGGAACGGTACAGCGGCAGATGACGGCGGGGACCATGTCCATACGGAGGAGATCCTCCCGGCGGTGGAGCCCACCTGTACCGAGACCGGGCTGACAGAGGGCAGGCGCTGTTCGGAATGCGGGGAGATCCTTGTGGAGCAGGAGACGATCCCGGCCTTAGGACACACTACGGAGACGGGGACCTGTGAGCGGTGCGGCCAGACCTTTGGGATCTGGACAACGGGCTTCTATGTGGACGAGTTCCAGCAGCCGGTGGAGGGCCAGTGGTTCATCTGGAATGAGAATCCCGTGTGGGGGACCTTCAGCAACAGCGCCACCACCAACTCCGAATTGGCGGTGCGCCTTGCCTACGATTATCACAACTGGATCAGCTTTTTCCTGTTCGAATATGGCAGCAGCCAGGTGAAAAATGTCTGGGATACGGACACCTACAGCATCACCATGCGGACACCGGACGGGGTGGATCATGAGATGAAGGGCTACTTATACGAGTCCGCCGACCGGATCATTTTGGATGAGGCCTATACCGCCGACGTGATTACCGCCCTGTCGGGAGAAGGGGAGGTCAGCTTCTATCTGAAGAGCGGCAGATTTGAGACCACCAGCTACCTCTTCTCCATTGAGGCGTCCAACTTCGCGGAGGAGTACAGTACCGTAACGAGCACAGCGGACGGCGAAACCCAGGCCGCTTAACCTGCGGAATACAGACTAAGGCCGCCCCGAGAGGGGCGGCCTTAGTTTATCCGAAAAGCAGCTTTGCCCCTTTTGGGATACCCTTACAGCAGATTTCTCTCCACCGGCAGCTCCGCCAGCAGGGAGAAGTTTTCGGCGTTGCTGGCCCAGACGGAGCACCGCCGGTCCAGCCGGAGGGGCGTGCCGGCCATTGTGGATACCCGCCCTCCTGCCTCCTCGATCAGCAGCGCGCCGGCAGCAAAGTCCCAGGGGCAGAGGCTGTACTCAAAAAACAGCTCCCCTCGGCCGCAGGCGACGTAGCACAGGTCCAGCGCCGCGGAACCAAGGCGGCGGAAGTCACAGCTGCGCGCAAAGAGGGCGGTGGCCAGCTCCATGGTGGGCCGGAGATATTCCCGGCGGTAGATGGCGGTGCCCATGATGAAAATCCCCTTGGCAAGGGGCCGGGCGCTGACATGGATGGGCCGGCCGTTGAGAAAGGCGCCGCAGCCCCGCTCTGCGGTGAACAGCTCCTCCTTTCCGGGATCATAGACTACGCCCCAGCGCAGATCTCCATCTTTCGCTAAGGCTACGGAGATGGCGCTCTGGCGGATGCCCCGGACAAAGTTGGTGGTACCGTCGATGGGGTCCACGATAAAGGCCCAGCCTCTGGTGGGATCCGGGGCTTTCTCCCCCTCCTCGCCGTAGAAAACCGCCTCCGGCAGCAGGGAGAGCAGTTCCCGCCTTAAAAACTGCTCCACCGCCACATCGTAGTCCGTCACCAGGTCGGCGTCGGAGGTCTTGGTGTGGGTGTGGGCGCCAATATCCTGGGCGGAACGGACCATCTGTCCCGCCTCTTTCACAATCGCCGCGATTTTGTCCACCATGGCTATTCCTCCGCCCTCAGAGAAGGGTCCACTCAAAGTTCTCATACAGCAGCCGACTGCCAATATCTGTCTCCTCCGGGAGGAGAAAGATAGCCACTTGATTTTCCAGACCGTCGTCGGAGCGGAGATAGGCGTAGTCGCCGTTGATGCTCTCCACCGTAAAACAAGCACCTTCCATAAAAGACACCTCGTCGCATACAAAATGGCGGCTTTGGCCGCATGTGCTAAGGGTACCACATTTTGCTCCCCGGCGCAATAGCAATCCTACGGCAGGGAGGGCCCGCCCCGGCTGAAAATAATTTTGCGTTTTTTGAAAAAACCTATTGACAAAAAGAGCAATAGATATTATATTTTATTTAGGATTTATTCCTGATAAGGAGAAAGGCATGGCGGTTAAGCGCAACACACTGCAAAAGGAGATCATCCGTCATACTTTGGGAGGCATGTGCACCCACCCCACCGCGGGGGAGGTCTTCGCGGAGGTGCACAGGAGCCACCCCACCATCAGCCGCTCCACGGTGTACCGTGTGCTGGGGCAGCTGGCGGAGGAGGGGGAGATTCTGCGCCTCCACCTGTCCGGCGACGACGACCGCTATGACGGCAACACCTGTCGGCACAGCCACGTCCGCTGCGGACGGTGCGGCGCGGTGGCCGACGTACCATGGACAGACGTTGCCCCGCCTGCGGAGACGGCCGGCTATGTGCTGACGGACTGCGCGGTGGAGTACACCGGGCTCTGTCCCGCCTGCCAAAAGCTTACCTGTGCGATAGAACTGCCGAAAAGGCATCTATAAAATACGATTGATGAGAAAAAGGAGAATGAGACTATGAAGAAGTGGGTTTGCCCTGTCTGCGGTTACGTTCATGAAGGCGATACGCCCCCCGAGGTCTGCCCTGTCTGCAAGGTGCCCGGCTCCAAGTTCACCGAGATGAAGGCCGACGCCAAGCTGGCCGCCGAGCATGAGTACGGCATCTATGCCAAGACCGTGAAGAACAACCCCGACATCAGCGAGGAGGACAAGAAGTACATCTTCGAGCAGCTGATGGCCAACTTCAACGGCGAGTGCTCCGAGGTCGGCATG
>CAJFUI010000155.1 GCA_904420145.1 uncultured Oscillospiraceae bacterium | reverse complement strand
TCCCTGAGCCGCCTGTCCAACCGGGGCGTCTCCGGCAACCTGGACGTGGCGGCGCGGAAGGTGGGCAGCACGGAGCTGGCGGGGAATGCCCGCATCTATGAGAAGGTGGGCAACAGTAAGATGACAGAGATCAGCCTCGCCGACCTGCGGGACGATACGGTCAGCTCCAACAAGATCGCCTACGGCCGCAGAAACTACGCCGGGAAGATCGACGTGCTGGTACTGGATGACGTTACCGGGGACCTGTACACCTATGGCCGGATTAAGGTCCGGACAACCACGGATGGTGAAACCGGTGAGAAAACAACCGAGACGACTCTGGAGTATGGAGCGGCCGAACCGATCAACCTCGGCAACCGGGGCGCGAGAAACGGCGACTGGGCCGGCGCTGTTACAGCCGCTGGCGACGGCAAGCGGATAGCCGGCTACGTTCCCCTCACTGCCATTAAGAACGTCCCCACCACCGCTTGGCGCAGCGAGGAGCAGGTCTATTTCAACAACACCCTCTACGCTGTGGCGGACAAGGTGGCCTGCTATAACAAGAGCGCGGATGTGTGGTTTGACAGCCTTGGCGCGGCGCTGGCCTTCAGCGACAGCGCCACCCTCTATGTGGACAGCCACAACGTGGTCCGCGGCCTCGAGGTCACCCAATAGAGCGACTGCACCCTTCCTGTGCCCCGCCGGACAGATGTCCGGCGGGGCACAGATTTTTGCGGGTCTGTCTTCGCCTGCTTTAGCGCCGGATGGATTGCTTGTGGAAATGTCCGCTTTTGGGCTGTCGTGGAAAGAGAATAAACAGGATAGGGAAAAGAAAAATCCTTTTGGACAAAAATACCAGTTGACAAAACAGAACCTCTATTGTAAAATCATCAGTTAGAAATCAGGAATTTACAGGAAGGGGGGAGCCGCCGTGGTCTGCGGGCTGCATCGGTACAAGGAAGCTGAACTGACCGTTCACGGTGAACGGCTGCTTCGTATTTCCCCCCGCAGCTGTGGTGTTTTTCTTTTAAATAGAAGTTCCGGCGCTGTTGGTGTTTTTTGAAACCCATCGGCGGCCGGATATTTTTTTGCCCGCAGCTGCTGTAAGAGACAGGGAAGCACAAAGAAATATGGAATATATGGGAGGAAAAGAAAATGGGTAAGGATGTTATTGTGGCGTGTGACTTTGGCTGCAAGGAGGATGCGCTGCGCTTTCTCGACCACTTCACCGAGGAGAAGCCCTATGTGAAGATCGGCAAGGAGCTCTACTACGCGGAGGGGCCGGATATCGTCCGGGAGATCAAGGCCCGGGGACACAAAATTTTCCTGGATCTGAAGCTCCACGACATTCCCAACACGGTGAAAAGTGCCATGGCGGTGCTCTCCCGGCTGGATGTGGACATGTGCAACCTCCATGCCGCCGGCACGGTTTTGATGATGGAGGCCGCCCTTGAGGGGCTGACACGCCCCGATGGCACCCGCCCGCTGCTGATCGCCGTGACCCAGCTGACCTCCACCAGCGAGGAGCGCATGCGGCGTGAGCTGCTGATTGACCGTCCCTTGGACGAGGTAGTCATGCACTACGCGGAGAATGCCCGCCGGGCTGGCTTGGACGGCGTGGTGTGCTCCCCCCTCGAGGCTGCCGAGGTCCATGCGGCCTGCGGCAAGAACTTCCTTACTGTTACCCCGGGTATCCGTTTTGCCGACGGGCAGATTGAGGACCAGGTCCGTGTGACTACCCCGGCTCGGGCCAAGGAGATCGGCTCGGACTACATTGTGGTGGGCCGCCCCATCACCCGGGCGGCGGACCCTGTGGCCGCCTACCGCCGCTGCGTGAACGATTTTGTGGGCTGAGAAGAACGAAGGGAAATAGGGATGTCTGTTAAGAAAGGATGAGGAGCTATGGAGAATATTCAAACTGTAGTGGCGAAGGAGCTGTTGAAGATTGAGGCGGTCTTTCTGCGGCCGGAGGAGCCCTTTGTGTGGGCCAGCGGCATCAAGAGCCCGATCTACTGTGACAATCGGCTGATTCTCACCGCCCCCGCCTCCCGGAACATTGTGGAGGAGGCCATCGCCGCCACCATCCGCCGGGAGTTTCCCGACTGTGAGATCCTTATGGGCACCAGCACCGCCGGCATTCCCCATGCCGCCATTGTGGGCCATATGATGGGGCTGCCCATGGGCTATGTCCGCGGCGGCGCCAAGGACCACGGCCGCAACAACCGGATCGAGGGCCGGCTGGAGAAGGGTCAGAAGACGGTGGTCATCGAGGATCTGATCTCCACCGGCGGCAGCGCCGTGGAGGTGGTCAATGCCCTGCGGGAGGCCGGGGCCGAGGTGCTGGGCATCGTCAGCATCTTTACTTACGGTATGCAGAAGGGGCTGGACCGCTTTGCCGCGGCCAATGTGAAAAATGTCAGCCTCACCAATTTTGACACCATCGTGCAGGTGGCCGCCGACGAAGGCTACATCAAGCACGAGGACGTGGAGCGCCTTATCGCCTTCCGGGACAACCCCTCCGACGAGAGCTGGATCAAGGGATAAGCGCGCCGCTTGTTTATGACAGGTAGGGAGCAGGGCAAAATGCCCTGCTCCCTGTTTGTTTTTACATAGTGGGGGGAGTTCCTTTGCCGCCTTCAGCGGCGAAGATTTATTTTGTGCCCTGCCGGGCGGGGTCGCACTCGCGGCATATCGCCGCGAGTGCGGCGTACAAGCGTTTTCCTGTAGGGAAAACCTTGAAATGGGCGGGCTTTGCTCGGCCATTTGAGTCAAATCACGGGGTCCCCGCAAAATCGTTAGATTTTGTGGGAGGGGCTCCGCTCGACCGAGCGGCCTCCTTTTTGGCCGGCCAAAAAGGAGGCAAAAAGCCGCTTAGAACCTGCGGTTCTAAGAACTCCCTTCTCCCTGCCGATCTGCGCCCTTTTATCACCGGCGCGTGGCTATCGAAAGAACAGCCGTACCCGCCCCGGGCGTTACGCCCTTCCGCAGTGAGGCGCTTAATTTTTTCTCTCCTCATGAGGAGCGCCTGCCGCGGTGGGGTAGGGCTGACTGCCAGTGTGCGAAACGATAGAGTGCCGCACCATCGCAGACCGCCGCAGCAGCCCTTAGCGCAGCGGAAAGGGCGGGTATGAAGCGGCAGACAATTCAGTGCTCCACCGGGACTGCCGCGCGCCGCAAGGCAAGTACATTTTGCGATGCCTAACAGCTTCCACCCAGTGCCACGGGGTCCTTAGGGGCTGGCCCCTAAGCAGCGCTTTAGTTCCTTTGCCGCTGCGGGCAAAGGAATCCGCTCCGCAGAGCGGAATATTCCCGTGCCCAAAGGGCACAAATCAAGTTCTTAGGACACAGCCCTAAGTGGCCTTTTGGTTCCTTTTGGACCGAGCCAAAAGGGCCTCGCGCTCGGAAGCGCGAAATATCTGCCGCCGTTGCAGGCGGCAAAAAGAGACCCGCGCCGAAGGCGCGGGTCCTAAAAACAGAGATAGAATACATTAAAAAGTATATTCCTCCGCGTGAGGGGAGAAAGCCTCGTAGGCCCGGGCATAGGGCTTGGCCCGCAGACGGACGCCCAGCCCGGCGGGAGCCACATAGCGCCCCTTCTCCGCAATCAGGCGGCCCCGGAGAAACACCTTGTCCGGCCGGCCCGCCATGGGGAAGCCCTCGTAGGCGATATAGTCCAGCCCCGCCAGACTGTCCGCTACGGTGAAGGTCCCCTGATAGCTCGGGTCGTAAAGGACAATGTCCGCGTCAAAGCCGGGGGTGAGCTGTCCCTTTTTCTCCAGCCCCACGTTTCGGGCGGGGGCGGTGGCGGTAAGCTCTACAAATTTCTGGCGGCTGATCCGGCCCTTCATGACCCCCTGGGCCCACAGCATGCCCATGCGCTCCTGCACGCCGGGACAGCCGTTGGGAATCTTGGAGAAGTCCCCCATCCCCCGCTTCTTGGCGGCAAAACCGCCGGCCACGGCACAGTGGTCGGAGCTGACAGCGGTGAGCCATCCCTTGGCCACTGCCTCCCACAGGGCTTTGCCATGCTCTTTAGGCCGCAGGGGCGGAGAGCAGACGTACTTGGCTCCCTCGAAGTTGGGCTTGGCGAGATAGGAGGTATCTAAGGTGAGGTAGTGGGTGCAGGTCTCACCAAAGACCGGCTGCCCCTGATCGAAGGCGTCCCGCACGGCCTCCATGGCCTCCTTGACCGTGACGTGCATCACCATCAGCGGGCAGTCGGCAAACTTGGCCAGACGGATGGCGTGGCGGGTGCCCTCCGCCTCCGCGATAGGCGGACGGGCAAAGTAGTGGTTGATGGGATCGGTGCGTCCCTCGGCCAGCAGCAGCCGGGTCTCCACGGTAATAATGTCCGGATTTTCCGCGTGGACCATCATGGTGACCCCGGTGTTTCTGGCTGCCATCATAGCCTCAATGAGCTTCTCATCCTCCATGTAGTAGGGCGTACCCTTGTAGGCCATAAAGATCTTCACCGCCGAAACGCCGTGCCGCGGCAGCTGGGCAATCTGCGCCGGCAGGTCCGCGGCGGCGTCCATGACCATGGAGTGAAAGGCGTAGTCCACACAGCAGACGCCCTTTGCCAGCCGGGCGTGCTTCTCTACCGCGTCGGCCAGCGTCTCCCCCCTTGCCTGGGGGGCGAAGTCCACGATGGTGGTGGTGCCGCCCACCGCCGCCGCAGCGGTGGTGTCAAAGAGCAGGCCGCCGAAGGAGCCATAGTGGGTGTGCTCGTCTACGCCGCCGGGCAGCACGAACATCCCAGTGGCGTCCACCACCTGGTCAGCTAAACTGCTGAGCCCCTTTCCCACCGCTGCGATGGTTTCTCCGTCAATCAAAATATCTCCGACGAATTCCGCCTCATCGGTGACAATGGTTCCGTTTGCAATACAGGTTTTCATTTGGACCCTCTCCTCCCGAAAAGGCCCAAGGGGAGCCTTGGGCCTTTTCGATGCTGTATCAATCTAATCTGTTTTTTGTTATTCCTCGTCAAAGCCGCTGTCAATCAGGGCCACCAGGGCATCTACAGCCTCCTGTTCGTCCGGACCGTCAGCGGTGATCTCCACCTCGGTGCCCTTGCCCATGCTCAGAGACAGCACCGCCACGATGGACTTGGCGTTGACCTTGGTCTCGGCGTCCTCGGTGACGTTGGCAATCTTAATCTTGGACTGAAACTCCTTGGCCTTGTTAATAAAATCCGATGCGGGGCGGGCGTGAAGCCCGGTCTTGTTGATGACGGTGGTGCGTTTTGCGTACATATGGTCTGTTCCTCCTTATTCCTGTGCAAATTCTTTCAGCAGTGACTCCACCTGTCCGGCGCTCTCCGCGCGCCGCACGGCGGCGGAGAGGGCGGCCATCTCCGCCATGGTGTGCTCGCTGAGAACCTTCTTGACCGCCGCCACAGACGAGACGTTCATGGACAGCTTGCTGATCCCAAGCCCCACCAGGGCCGGCGCCGCAAGGGGATCGCCCCCCAGCTCGCCGCAGACGCTGATCTCCTTGCCAGCGGCGTTCATCTGCTCCGCCGCGTAGCCCATCAGCCGGAACATGGCCGGGTGGTAGCTCTGGTAGTATGCGGTGACCGCGCTGTTGAGGCGGTCGGTGGCCGTCAGGTACTGGCACAGGTCGTTGGTGCCCACGGAGACGAAGTCCACCTCCTTGGCTACCGCGTCGGCGATCAGAGCCACGGCGGGGATCTCGATCATGATGCCAACCTTTGCCTCGCCGGCCTCCACGCCATCTGCGGCGAGGGAATCACGCGCCTTTGATAGGGCCTCCTTGGCCCGGTAGATATCCTCCATGCTGGCGACCATGGGGAACATGATCCCCAGCTTTCCGTGGACCGCCGCCCGCAGCAGGGCCCGCAGCTGGGTCTGAAACAGCGCCTCGTTGGCGAGGCACAGCCGCAGGGCCCGGTTGCCGAGGAAGGGGTTTTGCTCCTGGGGCAGTTCCATGTAGGGCAGGGTCTTGTCCCCGCCGATGTCTAAGGTGCGGATGATGATCTCCTTGCCCTCGCCGGCCTCCAAAACCGTGCGGTAGGCCTCGTACTGCTCCTCCTCCGTTGGGAGGTGGTCGGAGCCCATGTAGAGAAACTCCGTACGGAACAGCCCCACGTAGTCCACGTGGCACAGGCGGTCCGTCTCCTCCGCCTTGGCGGAACCGATGTTGAGGCCGATTTTCACACTCCGGCCGTCCTTGGTGAGGCCCGGCCGGTCCAAAAAGCGGCTGACCACCGCCTGCTGGGCGAGGAAAGCCTCCTTCTTGGCGCGGTAAGCGTCCGTCTCCTCCGGCGATACGCCGGTGAGCAGGCGGCCCTCCAAGGCGTCCAAGACCACCTCTTCACCGTCATAGAGCGCGTCCAAGATACCGGGGATCCCCAGCACTGCCGGGATGCCGTAGCTTTTGGCGATGATGGCGCTGTGGGAGGTGACGCCGCCGACCTCCGTGACAATCCCCGCCACGTTTTTGCGGTCCAGCGTGGCGGTATCCGAGGGGAGCAGGTCGTGGGCCACCACGACCACAGGGCGCTCCAGCTCGGAGAGGCTGCACGCCTTCTCGTGGAGCAGGCAGCGGAGCAGGCGGTTTTTCACATCCACGATGTCCACCGACCGCTCGCTGATCAGCTTGTCCTTGGATTTGGACAGCATCAGCGCCGCGGCGGCATATACGCTCTCCACCGCGTAGGCGGGGTGGTAGAGCTCGTCGCGAATGGCGTCCTCCACCTCCTCGCACAGGCCGTCGTCAAACAGGATTTCCCGGTGGGCGGCAAAGATCTTCGCCTTGTCCGCCTCGCCCTCTGCCTCCATCCGGCTGCAGATGGCCTCCAGCTCCGCCTCTGCCTCCTGCCGGGCGGCGTAGTAGTCAGCAAGGGCGCTCTCCGCATCCGCCAGCTCGATCAGCGCCTCCTCCACCTGGGGGGTCCAAGGGCGGTAGAGATAAACAGGGGCGATGGCAACGCCCCTTGAAACAGCAATTCCGCGATATTCCACAGCTGATCCTCCTCTTTCTATTGCAGGTCCGAAATGGCTTTCTGCAAAATCTCCGTCGCCCGGGAGCCGATGAGCAGCAGGGCCTTATCCACATGCCCCGCGCTCAGCCGGCCCTTCTCGATAAAGGCGATAGACAGCTCCACCGCCTCCTTAGGCGGGTGCTTTTGAAACTGCTCATTGAAAATAGCCAGCGCCCGGTAAAACTTATATTCCATGGCCGCCTGCCGGGAGGGGGTGTCCGCGCCGACGGCCTTGGCCGCCCGCTGGAAGAAGGCCTTTCCGGCGTCCCCCATGGGCAGGCCGCTGCGCAGCAAGAGATTGAGGAAATAGGCGTAGTACTGCACATGCTTGGCGTCTGTGAATTTGTAATGCCGCTCCGCATGGGCCTTTTTTACGTAGGAGACGCAGGCGGAAATGACCTGATCGGCCTCCCGGAGCAGGGCGCCGGTGTCCCGGAGAGACGCCTCTCTGGGAAGGGCCCCGATCTGTTCCTGCAGGAGGGCCAGCTCCGCCTCGGCTGCCTTTTCCGCCTCGTCGGTGGTCTCTGCGCCCTCAATCTGTCCGGCTGCCGCGGGCAGAGATGGAGCCTCTGCATAGGTCCTGACAGCGGACAAAAAATCGTCGGAGAGGCGCTGGGCGTCCTCCTTACTCTCCACCCCTGCCGATCCGGCCAGGGTCAGCAGGGCGAACTGTTCGGAAACCAGACCGGGCAGCTGCCGCTGGAGGGCTATGTAGCAAAGGGCAAAGTACTCCGTGTACTCCTTAGTGGAGAGCATGTGTCCGCTCTCCCGGCGGCGCTGTGCGATGCGCTCTGCCGTCTCCAGCAGCAGCTCACAGGCGGAGACTGCCCGCTCCTCAGGTTTTGTCATGGTCCTTCTCCCTCCTTGCGAAAAAGTAGCCAGAACAGTAAGAGCGTCTCAGTCCGTCTCGGCGGCGCACATGGCCCCCTTGCCGACGGCGATCACCTCGTCCATCAGCTCCTCCAGGTCCTCAGCCTCCTCCCGGGTGTCAAAGAGGTGGAGCAGCAGGGGGACGTTGAAGCCGCTGATGACCCGCACGTTCTCATGGAGCTTCTGCATCACCATGGCCACGTTGCAGGGGCTGCCGCCCTTGATGTCCGTCAAAATCAGTGTGGGGCCGTCGAGGGCGGCGATGGCCTTTTCAAAGCGCTCCATCAGCTCCTCCAGACTGTCCCCTGGGCAAAAGCCGATGGTCTCCACCTTCTCCTTGGTCCCCGTCAGCATTTCACACAGCTCCAAGGCGGCGGACGCCATGGTGCCGTGGGTTGCGATAATGACTCCGGTCATAAACTGTTTCCTCCTATCTGCGCCGCTCAGGCGTGGGCCCCACGGGCCTTGCGCACCTTGTCCATAAAGATTTTCGCCCGCTCAGGGTCGATGGGGTTTTTCAAGTTTCCGTTTTTCACCCAGGTACCTACGCTGACGCCGTCATAGTACTGGAGAATCTCCTCAATGTTGTCGCCGGTGGAGCCGGAGCTCAAGAAGATGGGGATGTCAGGACCGATGCGCTTGCGGACGGCCTGTACGATCTCGATACTCTCGGCGGTGGAGTGGCCCCCCACAAACAGGCCGTCGGCAAAGGCGTTCTGAATGGCATCCCAGGCGCCGTCGGGGATCTTCTTGCCGCCCAGCTGCTCGTAGTGGATCTCCTGCACGTCGGCAAAGACGGGCACCTTAGTCCCTAATTTTTTGCGGAACTCGCACACCTCCACGCACTGGGCGTGCATCAGCCCGGCGTAGCCCACCTCCAGGCCGGTAAAGGTGTGCTCAATGCGTACAAAGTCGGCTCCGGCGGCGTCGGCCACCGCCAGGGAGGCCACGCCGTCCCAGTTGATGAGGATGCCTTGAATCAGGTCGGGAAACTCCGTCTTTAAGATCCGGGCCAGCACGCTCATGTAAGCGATGTGCTGGGGGTCCGCCTGCTGCCGGACAGGCGCGTCGTTGCGGTTTTGGAGGATGTACCCGTCAAAGCCGTTGTCGGCGAGCATCTGCACCTCCTTGCGGGAGATGTCGATGACCTCGTCAAAGGTCATGCCGGTGTTGCGGTAGCTGCCGGGGCAGGGCTCCGGCTGGATCATCCCCAGGGCCATGGGGAATCTGCTCTTATCCATCATGCGCGTCATAGGCTTGCCTCCTTCTCCAGCGACCGGCCGTAGCCCATCGCCGTGTCAAAAAAGCTTCCGGCGGGGATGATGCCCGCCTCGGAGATAATGCCGCTGATCAGCTGCGGCGGGATTTTAACCAGCTTGATGCCCCGAAAATCCACCGCGTCCCGTGTCTCGCTGTCCCAGTCGGCGGCCAGGCGCTGGCCGTAGTCATAGGGCATGGGGGCCAGACGCACATAGCCCCCTACCGGACGGGTGTCCACCTTGATAAGGGGGGAGATGGCATAGAGGGGGACCCGCAGCTCCCGGCACACCACGGCTAAGATGTCCGAGCCGATGGTGTTGAACACAGACCCGTCGGGGTAGAGAGTCTCCGCCCCCATGAAGGCGGCCTGGCAGCTGCGCAGAGCCTCCATCATAGTGGTGTCCGGAATAAAGTGCACGTCGTGGCCCGCCTCCAGGGCGCCCTTGACAAAGGGCTTGCCGCCGTTGAGGGCGCGGCTCTCGGGTATGTATACGGTCATCTTGTGCCCTAAGGCCCGGACAAAGGCGTCCACGGTGCTGGAGTAGTCAAAGATCATGATGGCGTCCATGGACTCGCAGAGGCTGGCGGCATAGGCCACCGCCTGGCGGGTGTTCGCATCGGCGCCGGTCTGATAGCCCTCCACCGTCCGGTGGAGCTCGGCACGGATGGCCTCTGGCGCCATCTGCTCCATCTGGCCGAGACCGGCGGTCATGATGTTGATGGCGTTGTAGATAGCCCGGCTGTTCTGCCCCCGGGTCTCCTTGAAGAAGCCGGATACGGTCTTCAGCCGCTGTACCATTTCGGCGGAGGACAGGTCCGTCCGGTCCGCGATGGACAGCAGCATCCGGCCGATCAGCTCGGTGTGCTTGCTGGCGCCAAGGACCCGGCTGAGGGTGATGTCGTCAAAGAGGTCTACAGCCTCCCCCTCCAGCATGGATCTGGCGTATGCTTTCTCAATCATAGTCTCTCTCCTAATGGATATCAGATATCGGTGAGCCCCAAGAGGGACTTGGCGTTCTCATAGAACATGCACTGCCTCAAATCCTCCGGCAGGTGCAGCAGGTCGAAGGTGTCAATGGAACAGCGGGTGAACTTGTGGGGGTAGTGGGTGCCGAAGAGGAAGCGGCTCTTGTCGATCTGACGGAAGGCCTTGCGCAGAATGGGGAACTCATACATGCAGGAGGTCTCCACCCACACGTTGTCAAACTGTCCCACCAAGTTGACGCAGCCGTAGCCAAAGTCCGTGGTGCCCATGTGCAGCAGCACCATCCGCATGTCCGGGTGGCGGGCGGCGTAGTAGGTCCACTGGGCGGGCATCGTCCGCGGACCCCAGCCGGTAAAGCAGTTCACCGGCATGTTGTGCTCGGTGGCGATATCGATGATTTCATCGATGTTGGGACACACCTCGGGGTAGTAGCAGTGCTCCATGGAGTCCAGCTCCACCGCCTTGAAGATGCCGGACGCCGCCACCTCCCGCATCTGCTCGAGGCAGGAGCGCTCCTTGGGGTTGATGACCGCGCAGGCGATGATTTTGTCCGGGTGCTCCTGCGCGAATTTTGCCACAACAGCGTTCTGCTCGGCGGTGGAATAGCCGTAGAGGGCGGAGACCATGCGGATGTCCACGCCGTTTTTCTCCATGTCCTCCAGCAGCTCCTCCGTCTGGAAGGTATTGCTCTCCCGGTTCCAGCCGAGATGGGAATGATAGTCGATGATCATGCCTCTGTCTCCTTTTCATCCGGTGCCTGTGGGCTCACTTGCCCCACATCATCTCCGCGTTCCGATAGAAAATGTCGTCATATTCCATCTGAGAAAGCCCCAATTCATAGAGCTTTTCGATTTCAATATTGGTGGGTTTATAGGGCCAGTCGCTGCCGAAGAGCATCCGCTTGGAGCCGAGGACCTTGGCTGCCTTGCGGAGGATGTCGGCCTCCATATTGGCGGAGGTCTCCACCCAGAAGTTGTCCATGTGGCGGATGGCCTCGATGCAGCTGTCGCCGAACTCCCGGCCGCAGATGTGGGTGAAGACGAACTTCATATCCGGCCGGCGCTTGGCGTGCTCGATCCAGACGAAGGGGGTACACAGAGGGCTGGCCCCGCCGTGGATCTGAATGAATACGTCGTACTTGCCGATCTCGTCGATCACATCCCCTAACTGGGGGCAGTTTTCCACGGCGTAGCCGTGCTTCCAGGCCATAAATTTCACGCCGCTCATCCCCATGTCGCCGAGGGTGCGGTGAATTTCATCCATGGCGTCGGGGGCCTTGGGGTCGATGTCCGCGTAGCCGTATACGACGCCGGGAAACTCCTGCATCGCAGCGTAGACCAGATCGTTCTGGGGCCGCACGCCGTTGCCGGAGAGGCTGCAGATCCCCACTTTTTTGATGCCGAAGGCTTCAAGCTCCTCCACCATCTGGCGGGCGCTGTTCTCCTCGCCGGAGCGCGTCTTCCCGAGATGGGAGTGGAAGTCGTATTTTAGTTGTTCTAAGATCTTCTTATCCAATGCGCCTACCGCCCTTCCCGTACGTTTACAATGTGGATATAGTACTTATAGATTTCTCCGATATAGGTGTTCTCTGAAAACTCCACGGTCTTTCCCTCCGTGTCGTAGGTGATGCGCTCCTTGTAGATCACCGGCTGGTCCTCCTCCAAAAAGAGGTCCCGGCGCAGCTCGGCGTTGGACATCTTTGCCTCCATGGTCTCATCCGCGCTGCCAAGGCGGATGTTGCGGCTCTCCAGCAGCTCGTATAGGGAGGTGCTGGAGTCGAAGTCGTCCTCGCTGAGGGTGATGCCGAGATCGCTGCGGATATAGGTGGCGTGGAGGCCGATAATGCGCCCGTTGAGCAGGCGCAGGCGCTTGAGGAAATAGACCGGGTCGCCGTAGGAGATCCCCAGCTTCTCCGCCACCTTCGTGCTGGCGTCCACCCGCCGAAACTGCAGAATAATGGAGCCGGGCCGGTCGCCTCTGACCTTGGCAGAGCCGCCGAAGCTGTTGAATACCGACAGGTCCCGCTCGATCTTTCGGGGCTCCACCACGGTGCCGGCGCCCCGGCGCTTTCTGACGTAGCCGTCGTGCTCCAAGTCGGAGATAGCCCGGCGGACGGTGATCCGGCTGATGCCAAACTGCTTTTGCATCTCACTCTCCGAGGGGATCACGCTGCCGATCTTATAGGTGCCGTCCTCGATACAGCCCTTGATATAGCGGTACAGCTGCTCGTAAATGGGGATTCCATTTTTTTCAATGATAAATTCCTTAGCCATGGCAGGATAACCTCTCTTTTTTGCCAAATTAGCGGATGCTAAGTGCTAATTATATCAGCGCCTGTGCGTATTTGGCAAGTCCCCCTCCGGGGAGCAAGAAGACGGGGCTGCAGGACAGCCCCGTCTTCTTTCCGGTTTGAGAAGAATTGCTGCCTTGTTTCTTCGTGGCGTAAGGCCGCCGCCCCGCTTAGGCCAGAATACCCAGCGCGTAGAGGATCACGCCTGCGATCATCAGAAGGATCATCAAAACCACAGGGCTCATCTTCTTGTCCAGCAGCTTATAGCACAGCAGCGTCAGGCACAGGGGCAGCATATTGGGCATCATGCTGTCCAAGGTGGACTGCAGGCTGATAACGGTTTCGCCTGCAGTGTAGGACCAGGGGATGCTCAGCCAGACGAGGCTTGGGATCCATCCGCCGATAACCACACAGGCCACAATGCCCGCGTACTTAGTCAGCTTTTGAATGATGCCGCTGCTCTGGAGGGTGGCCACAAGGCTCATGCCCTGCTCATAGCCCTTGGTGATGCCGAGGTAGCGGATGATTTGGCCGACACCGCCCATGATCAGGACGAAGAGGATGGAGCCGAGGGCGCTGGTGTAGTGGGAGGCGGTGATCATAGACACCGCGAAGCCGGCCACCAGAGGCCGCAGAGTGCCGTGGTACAGGGAGTCGCCTACGCCGGCGAAGGGACCCATCAGCGCGGTCTTGATGGCGTTGATGCTGTCGGGGTCAAAGTCCTCGTCATAGCTGTTCTGCTCCTCCATGGCGGCGGTGATGCCGATGACCAGATGGGAGAGGTGGGCCTCGGTGAGGAACATCTCGGTGTGCCGGCGATAGGCCTCCTTCTTGTCCTCGTCGTTGTCATAGACCTTCTCAATGACGGGCATCATGGAGAAGACGAAGCCGGGGGCCTCCTCCTTCTCGTAGTTGAAGCCGCTGACGAAGCCCTGGGAGTACCAGAAGAGCTTGCGAATGTCACTTTTTGTCAACTTGTTGGTTGCAGTCTGTGTCATTGTACGTCACCTCCCGCTGCGAGCGCCTCAGCTCTCTTGTCAGACTGATAAGTAATGGCTACGCAGATCGCGGCCAGCAGGGTGCAGCCGATGCTGTTGACGCCCAGATAGCTGGCGACGAAGAAGCCCAAGGCGAAGAAGTACCAAAGGCCCTTGAAGTTGATGGACTTGAGCAGCATGGCAAGTCCGACGGCGCCGATCAGTCCGCCGGCGGCGGCGATACCGTTGATGATCACGTCGGGGATGAAGTCGATGATGCTCTGCACCAGATCCGCGCCGAAGTAGACGGCGAGGAAGACGGGAACTGCGAATAGAATCAGGTTAAAGATATTTGGCAGGATCAGACAGTTCATGGTAATGCCCTTGCGGTCCATGCGCTCCACGGCGGCCTCAAGGCGGTGGCCGGTCCAAGTACAGAGGACGATGTTGCGCAGGTACATGCCCATCTGGCCGAGGATCGCGATGGGGATGGCGGTGGCGAGAGCCACCTCGGTGCTGCCGGACACACAGGCGAAGGCGGCGGCGAGGATGGTGCTGAAGGTCTCCTCCGGAGGCAGTGCCGTTCCCACGAACACCTGGCCGAGGAACATCAGCTCGATGATGCAGCCGACCTCCAGACCGATGGAGAAGTCCCCCATAATCAGTCCGACGATGGCGCCCGCGACCACGGGACGATAAGTATACATCTGGGTGCAGTACTTATCGATGAACGCGATCCACGTGAACAGCGCCAGCACGATGCATTGGAACAAAAAGCTCATTTTTTCTCGTCTCCTTTTTTACAGATTAAACCACACAGTCAGGCCATTACAGCTTGGCTATTAGTTCCATGCCGTCGACGGATTTGTCCGTTGGCACCGCCCGCACGTCCAGACGGACGCCGAAGTCGTGGATCTTCCGGAGATATTCCACATCCTCCTGCTCCACATAGATGTTGTTCAGGAGCTTTGTGCGGCCGGAGACAGATTTGCTGTTGCTGATGTTTCCCACGTTGATAGAGTCGATCCGAAACCCCATCTCAAAGAGTTCGCAGGCGGTCTTGGGGTTGCGGACGATCAGCAGGGCGTTCCCCTTCTTGCTGTCGTCGCAGATGATTTGATAGGCCTCCTTCATGGTGACGATGATCAGTTTGATCCCCGCCGGCACTGCAAATTTCAAAATCATCTGCTGGGTCGGGTCCCCTGCGGCCTTATCGTCCGCAAGGAGGATGGTGTCCGCATGGGAGTCCTTGATCCAAGCGGTCACGATCTGGCCGTGGATCAGCCGGTCGTCCATGCGCATGTGGTTGATCTTCAAAACAATGTGCCCCCCTTTGCAATAACTTTAAGAACATATTAAGATATTATAACAAGTTTGTCAACAGTTTTTGGCAATATCGTATAGATAAACAATATAAAAATAATAAAACTATTCAAAATACACAAAACAAGAACAGGACAATGGGAGATATGTCTAATACAACATGTATATATCAAAAATAAAACATGGGATACAATTTTAGATGTTCCTTGCCCTAATGTTTGCGGGAGAGGGAGGCGAGACCGCCGGACGCGGTCATGGAACAGCAGACCGTCCCTGCGAAAGACATCAATAGAGTGCAGAATTATACAGTTTTGCCCCATCAGTTTATGGATAGTTTAAGATTGAAGAGGAGCCGTGTGCTATAATAGCGGCAGGAATTTCAGCTGCGGGTAAACGCGGCGATTGGCAAATGCCCTGTTGGCACTGCATGGCGGCCGGCTTCTATCAGTTTTCCGGCCATGGGACAGCACGGGGTACTTTTGTCGGAGGAGGAACCCATATGACCATTCGCAGGCGCCTTTTCTGGTCTAATATTCTGATGATTGCTGTCCCGGCGTGCCTGACGGCGCTGGTGGGGCTGCTGTGTATGGGAATGGTGTGGCTGGTGATGCAGGGCGGCTCCGGACTGGGGATGGAGCACAGCGCGGAATTTTACCATATGGGCGAGATTGCCGCAGAGACGGTGGCGTCAGCCGCGGAGACGGGGGAGGAAAATCTGTCCGCCCGGCTGGAGGGGCTGACGTCGCTGCTGGACCAGGGGACCATGCGCCTGGCGGTGGAGGAGGACGGACAGCCCATCTATGCCTATGGGGCGTCTTCCGCTGAGGACGCCGCCCTCCTAAAGGCGGCGGAGACGCTGGGGGGCGGAACTGCCGAGATCTCCAGCGGGGGACGCGCCCTCTATCGGACAGAGCTGACCGCTTCCGGCCGGACGGTGACGGTTTATCTGTTTGGTACGATGGGAGAGGAGCACTTCAGCCAGGGCCTCCGGATGGCCATAGGGCTGGCGGCAGTTCTGGTGCTGGCCGCTGTGGTCGGCTCCATCCTGCTGACCAACCGCTTTCTTACCCGCTTTGTCTTCCGGCGGATCAAAGAGCCCTTGGAGCTGCTGGCCTCCGGCGCCCGCCAGCTGGGGGAGGGGGAGCTGAGCACCCGCATTTCTTACACGGGGAAGGATGAATTTGCGCCGGTTTGCGCCGCCTTTAACGAGATGGCGGCCCATCTGCAGGGGACCATCGCCCAGAGCTGCCGGGAGGAGGAGAGCCGCAAGGAGCTGTTGGCCGGTATCTCCCATGACCTGCGCTCCCCCCTGACCTCCATTCAAGCCTACGTGGAGGGGCTGCTGGACGGCGTAGCCCGGACGCCCGCCATGCAGCAGAAGTACCTCCAGACGATCCGGGAAAAAACCAAGGATATTGACCGCCTTGTCTCCCAGCTTTTTTTGTTCTCAGAGCTGGATCTGGAGAGCTATCCGCTGCTGATGCGGCCCTTAGAGCTCTCTGCGTGGCTTCCTAAAATGGTGGAGGAGGTCCGTGAGGACTACCGCCGGCAGGGACTGGAGGTGCGCGTGCGGACGGTCCCGGCATTGGTCCGGGCGGATCCGGAGCAGCTGCGCCGGGTGCTGGTCAATCTGCTGGACAACAGCGCCAAGTACAAGGAGCGGCCGGAGGGGACTGTAGAAATTTCGGTAACGGCGGGTGAAAGGGAGGTGCTGCTGCAGGTGGCCGACGACGGCCCCGGTGTGCCGGAGGAGGCCCTGCCTAAACTGTTTGACGCCTTCTACCGCAGCGATCCGGCCCGGAAGAACCCCGCCGGCGGCAGCGGGCTCGGGCTTGCCATCGCGGCCAAGGCGGTAGAAAATATGGGCGGGAGCATTCGGGCGTACAATGTCCCTGCCGGGGGACTGACGATTGCGATTACTTTGCCGAGGGAGGCGGAAGGAAATGCGGAGAATCCTGATTATTGAGGACGACGGGGACATCGCGGCCATCGAGCGGGACTACCTGGAGCTGGCCGGTTACCAGGTGGAGATCGCCGCCGACGGCCCCACCGGGCTGAAGCGGGGGCTTGCCGAAAATTTTGACCTGATCCTGCTGGATCTGATGCTGCCGGGGCTGGACGGCTTCGCCGTCTGCCGGAAGCTGCGGGAGAACACCGATATCCCCATCCTCATGGTTACCGCCCGACGGGAGGATATCGACAAGATCCGGGGGCTGGGCATGGGGACGGACGACTATATGGAAAAGCCCTTTTCCCCCAGTGTGCTGGTGGCCCGGGTCAACGCCCATCTGGCCAGATACAAGCGGCTGACCAGTGCCCAGCACAGGCCCCGCGCGGAGCTCCAAGTGGGGGATCTCCGCCTGAATACCGAGACCCGCCGGGGCTATGTGGGGGACCGGGAAGTGGAGCTGAAGAACAAGGAGTATGAACTGCTTTTGTTCCTGATGCTCCACCTCGATATGGTGTTCAGTCGGGAGGACCTATATGAAAAGGTGTGGGGG
>CAJFUI010000154.1 GCA_904420145.1 uncultured Oscillospiraceae bacterium | reverse complement strand
TTGATCTTGTCCATGTACTTCTCCACCACGGCGGGCAGAGCGTCATAGTACTTGTTGCAGGCCTCGCGGTGCTGGAAGAAGATATCGCCGTTCTCATGGCTGCCCCGGGTGTTGGGGTGCTCGGGGTTCAGCGCGTGCTTGCGGAAGGCCTCCACAGCCTCCATGTCGCACATCTCTTTCAGATCCTCGTAGTCCCACACAGCCACCTTCTGGATCTCGTGGGAGGTGCGGAAGCCGTCGAAGAAGTTGATGAAGGGCACCTTGCCGCTGATAGCGGACAGATGGGCCACGGGGGAGAGGTCCATGACCTCCTGCACGTTGCCCTCAGCCAGCATGGCAAAGCCGGTCTGACGGCAGGCCATGACGTCGCTGTGGTCGCCGAAGATGTTCAGCGCGTGGGTGGACACGGTACGGGCAGACACATGGAACACAGTGGGCAGCTGCTCCGCCGCGATCTTGTACATGTTGGGGATCATCAGCAGCAGGCCCTGAGACGCGGTGTAGGTGGTGGTCAGGGCGCCGGCCCCCAGAGAGCCGTGGACCGCGCCGGCAGCGCCGGCCTCGGACTGCATCTCGACCACCTTCACCTGGGTGCCGAAGATGTTCTTCAGTCCGTTGGCGGACCACTGGTCCACCAGGTCTGCCATGGGGCTGGACGGGGTGATCGGGTAGATCGCCGCCACCTCGGAAAACGCATAGGATACATGCGCCGCCGCGGTGTTGCCATCCATGGACTTGAACTTTCTTGCCATAGAAATACATCCTCCTATTTTATTGGTGCTGCTTTGGTTTTCCTTTATTGCGCGAAAGGCAAAGCTAAGAACTCATACAGATTTACTATAACACGTTTTCCTTTCACTGTAAATGATTCTTTTCCTTTTTTCCCGAATTTCCAAAAGTTTTACGAATAGCACAATGTTTTCCTGCTTTTTTGTGGCTTTTTTTGAATTCTCTATTTGCCGAAATGGGCGGCTGTGCTATAATGGGACGGCAGAAAACCCCATCGGGCCGCGGCTGCCCGCATCTTATGAGAAAAGAGGCGCTTTTTTATGGTTGTCACCGTTCGTTCTCTGGGCCTGACCGGGGTTTCCGGCTATGAAGTCATGGTGGAGTGCGCCCTCAGCGGCGGCCTGCCCGCCTTTGATGTGGTGGGGCTGCCCGACGCGGCGGTACGGGAGTCCCGGGAGCGGGTTCGCTCGGCCATTAAAAGCAGCGGATTGAAATTTCCTGTCAGCCGCATCACCGTCAACTTAGCCCCCGCCGCCCTAAAAAAGGAGGGCACCGTCTACGACCTGCCCATCTTTCTTGGCATCTTAGCCGCCGCAGGGGAGATCAAAGCGCCGGCGGCGGACGCCGCCTTCCTTGGGGAGCTCTCCCTCACCGGGGCCCTGCGCCCCATCACCGGCATGCTGCCCATGGCCATGGCCGCCGCCCGGCAGGGGATCCGCACGCTGTATGTCCCCGCGGAAAACGCGGCGGAGGCCTCCCTCGCCGACGGCGTCACCATCTATCCCGTCCCCGACGTGCAGGCGCTGCTGCGCCACCTACGGGGGGAGGAGCCCCTCGCCCCCGCCCCGCCCTGGACGGGGGACAGTGCGCCGGTGCCGGGCCCCGACTTCTCCGAGGTCATGGGGCAGGAGAATGTGAAGCGGGCCTTGGAGATTGCGGCGGCTGGGGGACACAACGTTCTGCTCATCGGCAGTCCCGGGGCAGGTAAGTCCATGCTGGCCCGGCGGCTGCCCTCCATTCTGCCGGACATGACGCGGCAGGAGGCCCTGGCCTCCACCGCCATCTGGTCCGTGGCCGGCCTCACCGACGCCCGCAGGCCCCTCCTGCGCCAGCGGCCCTTCCGCAGCCCCCACCACACCCTGTCCGCTGCGGCCATGATCGGCGGCGGCAGCATCCCCCGGCCCGGGGAGGTATCCCTGGCCCACAACGGCGTTCTGTTTTTAGACGAGCTGCCGGAGTTCCAGCGGGATGTGCTGGAGGCCCTGCGCCAGCCCATGGAGGACGGGGAGGTGACCATCGTCCGCTCCGCCGCCTCCGTCTGCCTGCCCAGCCGCTTCATGCTGGTGTGCGCCATGAATCCCTGCCGCTGCGGCTGGTACGGCCACCCCTCTGGCCGCTGCCGCTGCACCAAGGAACAGGTGGCCAAGTACGCCGGGCGCATCAGCGGCCCTCTCCTCGACCGGATCGACCTCCATGTGCAGGTGCCCTCTGTGGAGTTTGAGGCCATGCGCCGGCGGGAGACGCCGGAGTCCTCCGCCGACATCAAAAAGCGGGCGGACGCCGCCCGGGAGATCCAGCGCCGGCGCTTTGCGGGGACGGATATCTCCTGCAACGCCCAGATGACCCCCGCCATGGTGGGACAGTTCTGCGCCCTGGACAGCGCCGGGGAGGCCATTCTCCGCACGGCCTTCGACCGCATGGGCCTCACCGCCCGCAGCCACGACCGGATCCTGCGGCTCTCGCGGACTATCGCCGACCTGGAGGGGGAGACATCCATCTCCGCCGCCCATATCGCCGAGGCGATTCAATACCGCAATACGGATATTCTGAAGGGTTGAGTATTTTGCCGCTTGCAGCGGCGGGGTGTTTGTGCCCTGCGGACACGGAGCTGTTTCGCGCTGGCGGCGCGACCCACTTTTGTGACCAAACAAAAGTGGGCAAAAGTTGGCTTAGAACCTACGGTTCTAAGGACTCCCTT
>CAJFUI010000153.1 GCA_904420145.1 uncultured Oscillospiraceae bacterium | reverse complement strand
GTACTTTGTCTCCTACTACGACTACTACCAGCCGGAGGCCTATATCCCCCACACGGACACCTATATCGCCAAGGACGCCTCCACCAATGACGAGATCGACCGGCTGCGCCTCTCGGCCACCGCCGCCCTCTTTGAGCGGCGGGACGTGATCGTGGTGGCCTCGGTCAGCTGTATCTACGGCTTGGGTGAGCCCGACGACTTTGAGAAGATGATGATCTCCCTCCGCCCCGGGCAGGAGCGGGACCGTGAGGAGCTGCTGCAGCGGCTGGTGGAGATCCGCTATGAGCGCAACGATGTCTCCTTTGAGCGCAATAAATTTCGCGTCCGGGGGGACACAGTGGAGATCTATCCCGCCTACTACAAGGACCGGGCCATTCGTGTGGAGTTCTTCGGGGACGAGATTGACCGCATCAGCGAGATCAATCCCCTCACCGGCGGTGTCAACCGCCTACTCAATCACATCGCCATCTACCCTGCCAGCCACTACGTGACCCCGCCGGAGAAGATGGAGCGGGCCTTAGTGGAGATTGAACGGGAGCTGGAGGAGCGGGTCAAATTCTTTGAGGACAACGGCAAATTGGTGGAGGCCCAGCGGATCCGCCAGCGCACTATGTACGACATGGAGATGATGCGGGAGCTGGGCTACTGCACCGGCATCGAAAATTACAGCCGCTGCCTCTCCGGCCGCACTGTAGGCTCTCCGCCCATGACTCTGCTGGACTACTTTCCCGACGACTTCGTCCTCTTTGTGGACGAGAGCCACGTGACCCTCCCCCAAGTCCGGGCCATGTACAACGGCGACCATGCCCGAAAGGAGAGCCTTGTGGAGTACGGCTTCCGCCTGCCCTGCGCCTTTGACAACCGCCCCTTGAAGTTCGAGGAGTTTGAGGAGCGCGTCCACCAGCTGATCTGTGTCTCCGCCACCCCCGGAGAGTATGAGAGAGGGCTTGCCGACCAGATTGTGGAGCAGGTGATCCGCCCCACGGGCCTTTTGGACCCAAGAGTGGAGGTGCGCCCGGTGGAGGGCCAGATCGACGACCTCATCGGTGAGATCAACCAGCGCGCCCAGCGAAACGAGCGGGTGCTGGTGACCACCCTCACCAAAAAGATGGCCGAGGATCTCACCGCCTACCTGAAAAACGCCGGCATCCGGGTACGCTATATGCACCACGACGTGGAAACTCTCGAGCGCATGGAGCTCATCCGGGACCTGCGCTTAGGGGAGTTCGACGTGCTGGTGGGCATCAACCTGCTGCGGGAGGGCTTGGACATGCCCGAGGTGAGCCTGGTGGCCATTTTGGACGCGGACAAGGAGGGCTTCCTCCGCAGCGAAACCAGCCTGATCCAGACCATCGGCCGGGCCGCCCGAAACGCCGACGGCCTTGTCATCCTCTACGCCGACACCGTCACCCGCAGCATGAAGGCCGCCATGGATGAGACAGAGCGCCGTCGGAAGAAGCAGGACGCCTACAACAAGGCCCACGGTATCGTGCCCAAGACCGTGGTCAAGTCCGTGCGGGAGGTGCTGGAGATCTCCAAATCCGCCGAGGCCGCCCAGCGGAGCGCTGGACGGAAGCTTACCAAGGCGGAGGTGGAACAGGAGATCGCCAAGCTGGAGAAGGAGATGCGGGAGGCCAGCAAGATGCTGGAGTTCGAATACGCCGCCATTTTGCGGGATCGGATTATTGAATTGCGGAAAGGCTCCTGATTTCGATATGGCCTGTTCAACCCATCGGCGTATTCGAAAGCGCCGGGAATCCGGCGTACGAGTGTTTTCGCCTTCGGCGAAAACCTCGGCGCAAGGCGGGATTCACTCCCGCCGCGCAAGTGAAAATAAAAGGGCTCCCGCGGGGTGCTAACCCCGTGGGAACATACGCCGCCATTTTTGCGGGACCGGATCATCGAGCTGCGGAAGGGCTCCTGACTTTTTTGCTTTGCCGCCTTCGGCGGGGGGACTATTTTGTGCCCTTCGGGCACGGGGAGATTCCGCGCTGGCGGCGCGGGTTACTTTTCCCTCAGCGGCAAAGTAACCAAAGCGCTGCTTAGGGCTGCGCCCTAAGAACCCCATGGCACTGGGTGGGAGCTGGCAAGCATCGCAAGGGGAACTGACTGCCCAGTGTGCATCAGTCCGGGTGCAGCACTGGATTGACCGCCGTTCTGTACCCGCCCTTTCCGCTGCGCTAAGGGCTACTGCGGTAGTTGGGTGGGGATTGACGTTCTGTCGCTTTCGCACACTGGCAGTCCGCTCCCCCATGCTGAAGTCCGCTGGAGCATCAAGTCTGCCCCACC
>CAJFUI010000152.1 GCA_904420145.1 uncultured Oscillospiraceae bacterium | reverse complement strand
CTCCCTCCAGGTGGTGCTGGGGGGCGTGGCCGCCATCGCCCTGCTGGTGGGCGGCATCGGCATCATGAACATCATGCTGGTCACCGTTACTGAGCGCACCCGGGAGATCGGCATCAAAAAGGCCATCGGCGCCCAGCGCCAGGTGATTATCAGTCAGTTTTTGGTGGAGTCCACCGTCCTCTCCGGCTGCGGCGGGGTCATCGGCATCCTCATCGGCTACGGCGGTTCGCTGATCCTGGGGAAGCTGATCTACGATATGATTTTGCTGCCGGAATTCTGGATGGCCCTGGCCGCCTTCGCCTTCTCTCTGGCCATCGGTGTGGGCTTTGGCATGTACCCGGCGGTGAAGGCCTCAGGGCTCCAGCCGGTGGACGCCCTCCGGGCGGACTAAAGAACGGGGGGATACGAATGCGCAAGCGCGTGGCGGAGGCCGCCCTCTTTCTCTTCACCCTGCTGGCGGCCTACTCTTTGACCCTGGCAGCGGCCGGTTTGCTGTCATTTTGATTTGGAAAGTGAGGAACGATCATGAAAAAACGCTGTCTTTCTCTGGCACTCTGCCTGCTCGTGTGCCTGTCGGCTCTGCCGGCGCCGGCACAGGCGGCCTTCAGCGATATCTCCGATGCAGAAACGGCTGTGGCTGCGGCGGCGCTGCAGGGCATGGGGGTGGTGTCCGGCACCTCCAGCTCCACCTTTGACCCGGACAGCACCCTGACCCGGGCCCAGGTCTGCGCCATGGCGGTGAACGCCGCCGGGCTCTCCAGCAAGGTGAGCACCTACGCCCGCAGGACGCTGTTCTCCGATGTGCCGGCCTCCTCCTGGTACAACGGCTATGTAAACTTGGCCTACAGCGAGGGCTTGGTCAACGGCAACGGGGACGGCACCTTCAGCCCCGACCGCTCCGTCACCTACGGGGAGCTGGCCACCATCCTGCTGCGGATGCTGGGCTACACCAGCGCCGAGATCGGCTCGGTGTGGCCTCTGGACTACACCGGCTTCTGCGATGACCTGGGCCTCTCCGACGGCTTGGACCTGGGGGCCTATGACACCGTTACCCGGGGGGAGGCGGCCATCCTTCTCTACCGTGCGCTGAAGACGGAGATCAACGGCTCGGAGCAGCCCTACTATGAGACCATCGAGGGCGTCGCCTCCACAGAGGAGGCCATCGTCCTTGACATAGACGCCTCCTACGGCGGCAGCAGCGGCCTGCTGATGGTCTATTCACTGGACAGCGGCGACGGCATTGTCTACTACACCCAGAAAAACACCCAGAGCGACGCTCTGGAGGGGTATTTAGGCGTCCTCCTCTTCAACAGCAGCGGACAGGTGATAGGCTTTCTGCCGGAGGACGGGGGCTATTTGGACCTGACCATCGGCTCGGCTACCGCCTCCACCCTCACTGACAGCTCCGGTACCAGCTACCGGATCTCCTCCGGCGCGGTGGTCATCTCCGGCGGGGAGACCTATGACTACAGCACCAGCGGCTATCTCCAGCTGAATGGGCGCAAGGGCAGGACCGTCCGCCTCTACTACGCCGACGACGGCTCCGTGGCCTACCTCTATCTCTCTGGCGGCACAGCCTCCTCCTCGGAGGCGGCCGTGGCCACCACCTCCTCTGCCAGCTCCATCGCCCGTACCTTAGGGATCTCCGGCAGCAGCTACACCATCACCAAGAATGGCGCTGCCGCCGACAGCGACGACATCGCCCAGTACGACGTGGGCTACTACGACGCTGCCACCGCCACCCTCCGCGTGTCCGACTACCGGGTGACCGGCTACCTGTCGGAGGCCTCCCCCAGCATCACCGCCGCCACCACCGTCACCTTGGCGGGTTATACCTTTGACGTGCTGGAGTGCGCATGGGAGACCCTCAGCGACTTCGCCGCCGGCGACCGGGTGACGCTGCTGCTCACCGACGACTGCAAGGTGGCCGCGGTCTACGCCCCCTCCGAGATATCCGCGGAGATGGTGGGGGTGCTGTCGGAGGATGGACAGTCCGTGACCCTCAGCGGCAGCGGCATCACCCTGACGGCGGACTCCATCAGCTGTGACGAGGACGACTGGGGCACGCTGGTCACGGTCAGCGCCACCTCCGCCACCCGCCTGCGTTGCTCGACAGTATCTGACAGCTCCTCCTCCGGGAGGCTGAATTTGGCGGAGGGCACCCTGGGCTCTGTGGAGCTGGCTCCCTCCTTCGCGGTTTACGAGTGGAGCGGCAGCGGCTATGTGTATAGCTTAGAGGGCACACGGGGTGTCTCCTCCAGCGACTTTGACGCCATCACCTATACCGACACCATCGCGTCCTCTGATATCAGCTACTACCACACCAACTCCGCCGGGCAGGTGGATATCCTGCTGCTGGAGGACGTCACCGGCAACTGCTACGAGTACGGTAAGCTCACCCTCTACACCGGCAGTGAGGGCATCAACCTTGGCAGCGGCAATATGGAGGCCTATAACAACGCCGCCGTTCTGACCAACAGCGGCGGCAGCACCTCAAAATTCCTCTGCACCCTCTCCGCCTCCGGCGGCAGCTTTGTGGGGCTGGCCATGGGCCGCTACAGCGGCAGCTATGAAAAGGCGGCTGCCCTCACCAAGCTGACGAAGCTCACCGGCGCGACCTCCGGCGATTTCTTCCAGGAGGACGGGGACTGGTATGTGGAGGCCGACGGCCAGGAGTACCCGGTGTCCGAGCTGGTGCAGGTGCTCTTCGACGGCTCCGAGGCGTGGCTGGAGGGGGAGACGGGCCTGACCACCGCTCTGGCCGACGACTACGAACTGACCCTCTACTATGACCGGGATCCCGACCAGGGGGGGCAGATCCGGATCATCGTGGCAAAATGAGAGGGCTGCGAGAAGCTGACAAAGAAAAAACGTAAGGGTGGGGCTCCTGCTGAAAGCAGGAGCCCCACCCTCTTTATGACAGAAATCCCCCTGCCGCAGGGGAACGGGGCCGCAGAAAACTAAATTTCCGCCGTCAGCTTAAAGCGCCCTTCAGCTTCTCCCAGATGCGCTTGGCCTGTTCAAAGTCCTGGGCGTGCTGCTCCACCTGACCGTGGTACTTCTTCAGCTCCAATAGGACATTTTCAAAGTCGTAGTTGTTGAAATAGGCGCAGACTCGGGGGATCGCCCGCTGAAGCCGGGCCATGGTGTCCTCCATAATGGCCTGATAGTCCGCCTGACGAGTTATGTAGGTGTACAGGGGCTTATAGCGCACCCAGCCGATGCAGGCCCTATAGAACCTTTGGATAACAGCCCCGGAGTCGTAGAAGGACACATTGTGCAGATCCGTAGGCAGCACGCCGTTTAAGAGCGTGCCGTACATGGAGAAGCCGTCATGGAAGGTGTAGGTGGGGATGCGCTTGACGGTGTGGCGGTGGAGGCATGTGCTGAGGAAGCTGTCCTCTCCCCGGGCGCCCGGCGGATTATAGAAGGGGAGCACCTTGGCGGTATTGGTCAGGTTCAGGCCAAGGTTGCCGCCGGTGATGAATTTGGCGTTATTCTCCTCCTCCACCAGAAGGGGACTCTTGCGAATCAAAACCTCCTTGTCCGCATAGGTAACGCCGCCGTTTTGAATGACCTGGAGCACACTGTCCCAGGAGAGGACGTCGCTGCTCATGGATTCCACAAAATTCTTGAAGGTGGGCTCGTCCACGATGGCGTCAAATTCTATGGAGGGCATGGGGGAGATGTAGCCGCAGTGATATCCGTTGGTGATATCGGCAAACTGGAGATATTTTGTGTGGCTTTCGATTACATGCTGGCCGCTCCACAGAGCGCCGTCGCCGGACTTGGTCACCGCCATGGGGTATTCATCGTCATCCAAAAAGATCAGGTAATCCACATGGGAGCGCATCGCCTCGAAAACGACGATGTTGCGCTGAGCGGCATAGCCATTGCCAAAACAGTGGGGCATCTCCCTGCCGTCAATGACGCCGCTGTCGCCCAGGGCGCGCTTGGAGGCCTCCATGTCGTCAGGTCCGATGATCCGAATTGTGTGAAAAACCTGCCGCACAGAGCTCTCTATATTTTCATAGTCGGCTCTGGCGGTATTCATATAGGTGGGGTCAAAGGCCACAAAGAGGGATAGGGCAACCCCGGCGGACTCTAAAAATCTTGATTCCCGCAGGTGAAATATGTAAGAACGCAGCACGTTTTGGAAGCTTGTGCGCCCTGTGGCAAAGCCGATCCCTACATGAATTTTTCCATCTACCATATTTACCTCCTTCCGCCGGCTTGCGCGGCGACTTGCGTCACATTATAACAGATCGCCACCGGAAAAGAAAGGGCCTTGTCCTATGGCGGAAGGGCCGTGGGTGCTAAGACCTGCGGATTGTGGAGAAGGGGAAAATACTCAGCAGAATCGGCCAGTAGTAGGTGGAAATCCGGTACAGGATCAGGGCCGCTGCCGCCGCGGTTTCTCCGACATAGGGGGAAAAGAGAAGCAGGAAGGCAAATTCTGTAGGCCCCATCCCGGCAATATTGACCATGACGTTAGTCAAAAACAGCATAAGGGAGGCAAGGAGCTGCGTCTGGAAAAAATTGAGGCCTGAAATGCCGAGAAGCTGCAGACAGAGGTAGGGGGTGGAGTAGAGAATAAAGAGCTTGACAGCGTTGATCAGAATGATTTTGACGCAGCAGAGCTTGTTTTGAAGCAGCAGCCGGGATTCCGTATAGACAGCCTCCAGCTGCGTTTGGTACTTTTCCTTGCGCTTTCTCCACTTCTCCGTATCCGGCAGGCGGCGGATGATCCACACCGCAAGCTGCTGGACCTTCCGCCAGGTGCACAGCAGCACCAACGCCATGATAATCAGAGAGATGACAAGATAGGCCGGCAGCAGATACCCGGTTACTGTGGGCAGGGTCTGCCGCAGCCACCGCCATTGGAGGGCCAGCATTACGGAGGCGTAGAGCAGGATGGAGAGCTTGTGGAAGACATACTCCAGCGTCATCAGGCCAACACCGGCCCCCGGCGCAAGGCCGCTTATATAGAGGGAATAACTCTGCAGGGGGACAGAAATCGCCCCGAAGGAAGCAACATCCCCAAAGACCTTCAAAAAAGTAACCTTCAGGGCTTTTAGGATGGAAAAGCGGGGAAGGCGCGTGCGGACCATCGTCCGGCAGACGGCGGCCTCAGAGAGCTGGTACAAAAAGCCGGCGCAGAGCAGCAGGAGAAGGCCCCATACAGACAAATTTTCCATGGCGCCTAAAATAGCTGTATCGTTGTCGCGCAAAAAAAGCAACAGCACGACGGTAAGGGCAAGTACGGTCAGCAGGCCGGTAATAGTCATATTTTTCTGTCGTTTCTCCGTAGCGCACCCCTCCTTCTTATTTATGTTACCACACTTTGTCATGGTTCGTAAAGGGCGGCAGCCTGACGGCGGGCGCCCCTCTGCCGCCGTGCAGGCAACTGGCGCAGCCGCTTGGAGCCAAGGAAAAGAAACTTTCAGCCGGCTGGGGAAGAGAGGCAGTTTGTGGAGATCAAGAAAGGAAGAGACATTGACAATCACTCTTTCCTTGTTAAAATAAATAGAGAAAAAGGATAGCAGGCGCAATTCTCTGGCGGGAAGTCAATTAAAAACGGATAGCGTGGTCGCTGTGGAGAGTATTTAAGCTGCTGCAGTAACAGAAACTGGAAAAAATGGCGGCTGGGAACAGCGCCTGCTCAGATGGAAATCTGGAGAAGAAGCGGGCTGTCATCTGAAGTGCAAAGAGAGGAGAACGGCTATGCGGTATAGGGAGCTGGGAAAGACCGGTTTGAAGGTCAGCGAGATCGGCTTGGGAGCGGAGTGGCTGGAGCGCCACAATCAGGAGGAGGTGAAGGCGGTCATTGACTGCTGCGAGGCCCAGGGGATCAACATTCTGGACTGCTGGATGGCGGAGCCCAACGTGCGCTCCAACATCGGCGCTGCCATCGCCGGAAAGCGGGACCGCTGGATCATTCAGGGCCACTTCGGCTCCACCTGGCAGAACGGCCAGTATGTCCGCACCCGGGACATGGAGAAGGTGAAGCCCGCCTTTGAGGACCTGCTCTCCCGCCTCGGCACCGACTACATTGACCTGGGCATGATCCACTTCGTGGACGAGGAGGCGGAGTTCCACCGGATTATGGGGGGCGAGTTTTTCGCCTATGTGAAGGAGCAGAAGGCCAAGGGAGTCGTCCGCCACATTGGCCTGAGCACCCACAACCCCAAGGTGGGTGTCCTGGCGGCCCGGAGCGGGGAGATCGAGATGCTCCTGTTCAGCATCAACCCCGCCTTCGATCTGCTGCCCGCCAGTGAGGACATCAATACATACTTTGCCTCGGACTATGAGGAGCATCTCGGCGGGATTCATCCGGATCGAGCGGAGCTCTACAAGGTATGTGAGCAAAACGGTGTGGGAATCACTGTTATGAAGGGCTATGCCGGCGGCCGCCTGTTTTCAGCGGGTACTTCTCCCTTCGGAGTGGCACTGACTCCCGTGCAGTGTATCCATTACGCTCTGACCAGGCCCGCCGTGGCCAGTGTGCTGGCGGGCTATGACACACCGGAGCATGTGCTGGCGGCGGTGGCCTATGAGACCGCTGCGGAGGAGGAGAAGGACTACGCCAGCACATTGGCGGTTGCCCCCCGCCACGCCTATTCCGGCCAGTGCACCTACTGCGGCCACTGCGCGCCCTGCCCCAAGAGCATCGACATCGCCATGGTCAATAAGCTGTATGACCTGGCCGTAATGCAGGAGCAGACGCCGGATTCCATCAAGGCCCACTATCAGGCCCTCTCCGCCAAGGCCGAGGACTGCATCGCCTGCGGGAACTGTGAGAGGCGGTGCCCCTTTGGTGTCCCGGTAATTCAGCGGATGGAGAAAGTCAAGGAGCTCCATCTGGCTTGACCGTTATATGTGTGCCGGCAGCATAGAACAGCACAGCGCCGGAGAGGAATTACCTCTCCGGCGCTGTTTTTTGCGAAAGCCGGCAAAGGGGCCGCCAACCCGCTCTAAGCTGCGGCTGTTCCGGCGTGCCGGCTGCAGGAGGCAGCTCCTCTGTCTCTTAGGTCCAGACTCTCTGAAGCCGCTTCGGCGTCAGGCCAGATCTCCGGCAGCCTTGACCTTCACACGGCAGGTGTTGCCCGGATAGTACTGCAGGGGCACATCCTCCACGTCGATGATCTCTACGGTTTCCCGGACAGCGCCGGCATTCACCGCCAGCTCCACCGCCTCGGCCTTGGCCTGGGCCAAAGCCTGCTCCCGGGGGATCTCATTATAGTCCATCAGCTTCTCGCAGGTGCCGGAAACTTTGGAGATAGCGGAGCCGATGGCGTTGGCCACGCCGCCTTCAGGGGGCTTGACAACACTCCTGGCACCGTTGAGCTTTTCCGGCAGGATAATGGAGCCGCCGCCCACCAAAATCACATCCACATCGCCGGCAGATACCTTCATGGCGTCCAGGGCGTCCTCCGCCAAGGTGGTAATGGCCTCCATAGCCCTGTGGGCGAAGGCCTCATCCAAATGCATGACCTTCGTCCGGTCCCCCAGCTCCGCCATGCCCAGCCGGACGGCGATGTCGGTGGCGGTACACACTGTCCCGCCGAAGCATAGGGCCTCCTCTGTGATCCGATAGCCCACTGAGTCCGGGCCTACGGTGACTGTCCCATCCGGCTGCTGGCGCACAATGGAGCCGCCTCCCAGACCGATGGACACCACATCCGGCATCCGGAAGTTGGTGCGCACTCCGCCGATGGTCACCGCCACGCCAGACTCCCGGGGAAACCCGTGCTGAATGACGCCGAGATCGGTGGTGGTGCCGCCTACGTCGATGACAACCGCGTCCCGAAGCCGGCTCAGGTAGCTGGCGCCCCGAATGGAATTGGTGGGGCCGCAGGCGATGGTGAGGATGGGATAGCGCCGGGCGTAGTCCATGGTCATCAGCGTGCCGTCATTTTGGGAGAGATAGATCTGGGCGTTGGTGACGCCAAGGTCCGCTAAGGAGCGGGCGAATCCCTCGGTAAAGGACCGAGAGACCTGGTAGAGGGCGGCGTTGAGAATGGTGGCGTTCTCCCGTTCGATGAGCCCCATGGAGCCAATTTCACTGGAGATGGACACATGGACATCCTCACCCATGACCTCCCGGCACAGCTCCGCCGCCGCCAGCTCATGGTCCTTTCGGACAGTGGAAAACACACAGGAGATGGCCACGGAGCGCACGCCCTTGGCCTGCAGTCTCTCAAAGAAAGCGCGGGCCGCTTCCTCGTCAAAGGGGGCCAGCTCCTTGCCGTCGTACTCAAATCCGCCGCCGATGACAGCGGTATCCGCAGCGACGGCCCGGAGGTCCTCGGCCCAGTCTACCATGGGCGGGATTCCCATTGTGGCGGGAGCGCCGATCCGCAGCACGCCGATGGGGGCCAGGTGCTTGCGCTCCACAATAGCGTTGGTGCACTGGGTGGTGCCCAGCATGGCTTGGCCGATCTCCCGGCGGTTCACGCCGGATTCCTCCAGAACCGAGCGGACCGCATCCAGAATGCCGTCATAGGCATCCGGGGTGGTGTGCCGCTTAACGCTGGCCACTACTTTGAAATGCTCGTCAATCAGGACGGCGTCTGTATTGGTGCCGCCCACATCAATTCCTAATTTATACATCAGCCGCGACCTCCCTTGCACCGCTCCTCCAGCGGAATGTAGTCGGTATCCACACCGAAATACCGGGGCCCTACAAGGGCCAGTCCCTCCGGCGTGCGCCACAGGGGGAAGCACGCCAGACCTACCACCAGTACCCGCTTGCCGTACTTCAAAGCGTCTGTGGGGACGGGAGTAAAGGTCTCCGTATCCACCAGACAGATCAGGTCGGGAGTGGTGCACAGGATCTCACCATCCACCGTGGCAGTGAGGTTCTCGTTCTGGAACTCCACGTAGGCCTCACGGCCCTTATACTCGTAGATACCCTCCAGTACCACCTTGCCAAAGTTGAAACCACCCCGTACCTCCCGCAGCACGTCGCCAATCTTGCCCCGAAACAGCTTGTGGCCGCCGGTGACACGGAAAAACTCCTCCTCCGGGGTGCCGTCTGCAACTTCCTTCATAGCACGAATGGCCGCGCCAAGGTTCTGACTCCGGGTGACGATGCCGTGGACGCCGTACCGCTTCATGAAGGCCCCCTCCATAGGGTAGAGGGATACGGATACCGAGCCGCCGCAGGACATGGTCACCGCCCGGGCCAGTTCTTCCGTCCACTTGTTGGTGATAGTTTTGAAGATGCAGGAGTTGCCCTTTTCATCCACCAGAGCCATGGGAGTAGCGGAGCCGCCGCCGATGGTAAAGGTGACCATCTGCAGCTCCGGAAAGGCTCGGCCCATGCCGTCCACGTCCACCAGGGGCAGACCCAGCCGGGCCGCCGCGGCGATGGGCAGCATGGAGTTCACTCCGCCGGCCTCCATAGGCATAAAGGCATAAATGGGCTTGCCGAAAAAACTGGATACGGTATCGTACAGGGTCTTGTACTCACTGCCGCCCACCGCCTTCTCGCACAGGACGGTGGGGGCGCCCATCATGGCGATGGGGACGACCAGAGCATCATCCGGGACCTCCTCAGGATCCAGCAGAGTCACAGGGCCGCACTCCTTTACCGCTCCAATGGCCACCAGCTTGCCCACATAGGGGTCGCCGCCTCCGCCGGCCCCCAGCAGAGCCGCTCCCAGGGCGATATCTTCAATCTCGGGAATTCCAATGGTACGCAAGTTTGTTCTCTCCTTTCAATGGTCGATGTCCGCTGTGCATGAGCTTTTCTATTATCCCATAGAGCACCAGGGAAACGCGATGCCGTTCACCGCCCCAACAAAGAATAAACGTTCAGCTATAGGATGGCCGCTGCCAGAACTGGGAAGCTGGCAAAAGTGCCGCCGATTCACCGTGTATTATACCATCTCCCTGTTGGAAAGTAATTGGCTGCTCAGCAGAAAAACAGTGCCGCTCTTTTGTCCTAAAAGACAAAAGAGCGGCACTGTTCTATTACAGAGAACTACCAGAGTACAGGGGATTCCCCTAACTGTTCTGGATAATCGGAATACCAAAATTGGCCTAATGGACAAATTTAGGTTTCCAACAGGCGATCAATGGCACAGGCAGTATAGAGGGTAAACGCCTCCGGAAGCTTCCCCACTGGGTGGCCCAGACGGAGGCTGATCTGCTGCAGGCGGTATTTGACTGTATTTTTATGGAGAAACAGTACCTGAGCTGTTCGTGTGACGCCGCATCCGGCGTCCAACAGGTAGATCTCCAAGGTCCGCACCAGCTCCGTGCCCTCCCGGTGGGCCCGCAGGGAATCCAGCGGTGCCAGAGCCTGCCGTACCGCGGCCTCACCACTTCCCACAGTTTCCCGGCAGGTGCGGGCAAATTCGATTTCCTGCAGCGAACAGCGCCGGCGGCCCGGCCAAATTCGAAGGGCGTCATTTAGAGAGTTCCGAATGGCCAGATAAGCCCGGCGCACATCAGCGGTGGTGGGTAAGTCATGGCAGGTAATGAGAACAGCGTCTAAGCCGCCGGTTTCCAGCTGCTCACAAAGCGCCTCCGCTACGGCGGACGGCTCCGGTGACTGCTCCTCCCAATCCATGAAGATGACAAGGTCCCCCTCGTAATAATCCGCCACCAAGGTGTTGCAGACGTGGGATAAGGCGTCCTCTGCCAGAGGCAGGGCCTCCCTTTGAAACCGATCAATCTGGCTTGGCGTGCTGTGGAGGAGCCACATGCTGTGGATGGAGGCTACATCTACAGAGAAGATATCCGCCAGACGGCGCATTTTCAGCGGCTCATCCCGAAGGATGGCCCGCACCAGTTCCCCCATGACTTCCCGGTCGTGTCCCCGGCCCCACAGGTTTACGGACAGCCGGACTGCCTCGGCTGCCTGCCGCACCGCCTCTGCCGGGAGAGAATCCCCCTCTTTCAGCAGAAACAGCTCCATCCCGGCTGCTGCCGTATCTGTCAGTGTACAGCGGTACAGCAGAAAGCGGCCGTGCTCCAGCTCCATAGGGGGGCCATAGGGCTCCGGAAGGGCCGAAAGTGCGGGCAGCACCCTTTCCAGCTCCAGCTCCAGCGTGCGCGGCCAGTTGGCCGCACTGAGGACGTGGCGGCTGCTGTCTGTCAGGACGGCGGAGGTACGGATGCGGTCGCTGAGCAGGCGGAGCACAGAGTCCATAGTTCTCTGATACTCCGGCAGCAGGGAGAGACGCTGCAGAATATCGCCAACCAGCCCTGCGGCGGAGTTCTGATCCCGGAAGATAGCCGCCATCACCTCGCAGATGACCTCGGAGTAGCGCTGGTTCAGCTGGTGTTCCGGCATAATGATGAGGGGGAAGTCCAGTTCATCCGATAGGTCCAAAAGCGCCTGATCCACCTTCGGCATAAATACCCCTACATAAAAGAGAATGAGCCCCACCTCTCCCACTGCGGCCAGCCGCCGGATATTGACGCACTGGGCCTCCACATCCCGGGGGATATTCATAAAGCCGGTAATTACGATTTCACTTCCATAGAAGTCTACGTTTTGAAACAGCTCATCCTGAATGGGGTCCGGGTCTGCATATTCCAGAACAGAGATGGAGGATACTGGTTTTTTCAGACCTCCCTCTCCCGCCGCCAGCCGGGCGTTGCGCAGGCTGGGCAGCTTCAGCAGATCTGCTACTGTCACGCTCATACTAATGCGCCTCCTCTTTCTCAGATTCTGTTCCTCTGGAGAAATCCTCCCGGGACGGTTCCCTCTGTTTTTCCGGGGCAGGCGGACATGCCTCCCGGCGCTCTTATTCCTATTGTACCGGCCCCGACGCAAAAAGCAAGGGGGTTTGCTGCCGGCTGAAGAGCCGGTGTGCGGCAGCGAAAGCGCCGGATCGGTGAGTCTTTGATCCGCCTTCCAAAAAATTTTTGATCTTGCAGCGAATGCTTTTTCTTGTAACTATGCGCAAAGACGCATATAATAGGAGACGAAAAAGTCGTGTTTGGAGGCGTGGCTATGGATTACCTCACTGTGCGGGAAATTGCCGAGAAATGGAACCTCTCCATTCGGATGGTGCAGCAGTTCTGTACGCAGGGGCGCATTCCCGGTGCGCGGAAATTCGGCAAATTCTGGGCCATCCCTGCGGACGCAGAGAAGCCCCGGGACCCCCGGGCTGTCCGCAGAAGCAACACACAGGAATCCGCCCCCGGCAGCCTGCTGGACCATACCAACCTTATGCCCCTGATGAACACGCCCTTTCAGCCGGGGCAGTGCAGGGCCGCGGTGGAGGCCATGGCCGAAGGCCCCCAGCGGGACATCGCCATGGCGGAGTATCACTATTTCACCGGGAGACCGGAGAAAGCGGTAAAAGAGGTTGAGCCCTACCTTGTCAGCTCCGACATGGGTGCGCGGCTCTCTGCCTGCCTGATTTACGCCTATGCCAGTCTGTCCATCGGAGAGATCCACCAGGCCAAATTTGCGCTGGGGGAGCTGAGTGCGGTTCTCACCGCCGCCGGGGAGCAGTCTCCGCAATTTCAAGCGGCGGCGGCTTTTATTGCGGCGGCCGGAGCGGTGCTGCTCCATCTGCCGCTGCCGAAGGGGCTGCCTGCTAACGGGGATTTTTTATCCCTGCTGCCCACCGGCCTGCGTGCTTTTGCCCTGTATGTGCAGGCCCACTACCGCTATCTGCAGGGGGATTACGCCGCCAGCGCCGGGATTGTAGAGGGAGTGCTGGCTATGGGCGCGGCTGTCTACCCCATTCCGTCTATCTACCTGCACCTGGTAGCGGTAATGGACTACATGAGCCTGAAACAGACCGAGCAGGCAAAGGCCCACTTGCTCTCTGCCTGGAGTCTGGCCCGGCCTGACGACCTCATCGAGGGCTTTGGCGAGCATCACGGCCTGCTGGGCGGGATGCTGGAGGCCGTCATCAAACCGGCGTGGCCGGAGGATTTTAAGCGCATCATCGATATCACCTACCGATTCTCATATGGGTGGCGCAGAGTGCACAACCCGGAGACAGGCCACGACGTGGCCGACGATCTCACCACCACGGAGTTCGCCGTGTGCATGCTGGCGGCCCGGGACTGGAGCAATCAGAGCATCGCGGAGCACCTGCATATTTCTATCGCCACGGTTAAGCGCCACCTGTCCAACGCCATGAAAAAGCTGGGGATCCCCCAGCGGCACGAGCTGCAGAGATTTATGCTCCGGTGAAAGCGAGCCGGTAAAAAAACGCCCTGGCTGTGAGCCGTTTTACCCCCCAAAACGGCTAATAGCGCAGGGCGTTTTTCTGTGGTACAATGCAAAAAAGCGCCCGGTGTGTACCAAACAGCAGCAGCCAGGTCTATACAAAAAGGCTATAGCCTTTTTCGGCATGGGGAACCCATGCCGAAAAAGCCGCTGTTCCGCACCGGACGCAAAAGAAAGGGGAGAGGAGATGGAAAAAACCAATCGGTATGAATTCGACGGCGAAGTTCTGGAGGTTCCCCTGCGCTGGGATGAGTTTTCCCAGCAATATGTGGAAGATTACAGCGGTGTAATCGAAAGTCCCATTTACTTACCGTCGGGCCGGCCCGTCCTGCTGACCATTGAGGATGCCTGCCCGGACGCCGATATGGCGGATGACGACCCATCGAGCATCGACTGCGGCTCCTGCCGCCATTATCACCAATTCCCCGGCTCCCTGTTGGGCGTGTGTCTGCGTTCAAAGGAGAAAACCAAGCAAAAAGACCGAGAGAAGGAGGAAAAAGAACTGTGAAGAAGAGGGTATTTTCATTCCTGCTGACCCTGTGCCTGATGCTCACTCTGCTGCCCACCGGCGTCCTGGCCTACGTGGGGGCCATACAGAGCGGCAACAGTAATTTGGATTTTTCCCAGTCGGGCAGCGAATATATCCTGCAGAACGACTACATCTACTTTTCTATCAATAGCACCACCGGCGCCTTCGTTCTCAGCCCCACAGGCGGCACCCGGGAGAACAGGGCCATCACTCCCCAGTTCTATGTGGACTATGCCGGCCAGTCGGAGCGACAGCTGCAGGTCCAGTCCATCACCATAACCCGTTCTAACGACGCCAACACCAGCACCATGCTCCACGCCGTGTACACCTTCCGCAACGACCAGTATGAGCGGGAAGGGGACGTGGACATCACCTACGAGGCGGACTTCCGGATCGTCTGTCTCGACGAGGGGAGCAGCAGCGGGACCACCGGCAGCGCGATCTCCCAAGTCGCGGGCGACCCCGGCACCACCTGGGCGCTGCTGGTGGAGGGGGAGTACTACTGGGACGGCACCCGGGACAGACTTCCGGATGGAACAGGCGGGGACAATGGCAGTCTTTTTGCCATGCGCTGTACGATCCCCTCCTTCAACAGCTTGGGCCACCCCAACCTGTCCGGCGGCGGCTCCGCCCCCGTGATGATCTCCAAGGCCTACGGCTCCAACCTCAGCGGGTACCAGCACAGCGCCACCAACATCAGCCAGGGCCTGGACTGGACGGCCGTCCACCCTGACGAAAACAACGCGGGATACTTTATCACCGAGGTGTTTGTGGACAGCTACTCCTACGCCAACCCCTTTGTGGGCACCTCCCGATTCTATGGCTATAACGCCTCTGGTCTGCAGGACCCCTACGGTGTGAAGGGCTTTCGTTTTGACACTGAATTCCCCCGCAGCATCCGCTACGAGCAGAGCGGCAGCCGCCTGACGCTGGATACAACATTCAATCTGTCGAATGATCCTACTCAGGGGAACAGCAATCCCGCCGACCTGCTCATCGGCTACCGGAATCTGGTCAATACGGCGAGCGGTCAAGTCCCCACCAACCCCGATGAGGTGACTGTCTCCTCCAACGCCGACCGGCTGGCGGTCTACTACAACAACGGCATCGTCACCGTCATCCCCTGTGAGGGCAGCGGCGGCATCTCCGGCAGCCCCGTGGCGGTGATCCGGGGTGACTTCGAGCTGGTAAACGGCGCGTACAACTTCACCGGCGGGGCGGCGGCCCTCAGTCCCACGGTGACCGCCACATGGAGCGGAAACAACAGTTGCTTCCGCATCAAAACCGACGGCACGGTGGAACAGAACGGCGTCCACCTGAACGCCCCCACCTTCAAGTTCTATCAGCCGTCGGCGGGATTTGAGGGCGCGCTGTCACTCAGCTTTAACAGCGACGGCCTGCAGATGTCGAACATGGGCAGCAACGACGCCGTCCTCAGCGTGGACCTGCCCGGGTCCACCACCTCCGTCTCCAGCGGCACCGCCAAGACGGACGGCAGCCTGACCTTCGCGGGGACGCTGTCCTTCAGCAACATGTTCAGCCAGCAGGCCCTTAACATGACCGAGCTCAGCTATGCCCTCAGGGGCAGCTCCTTTACTGTGGAGGGCCTGAGGGCCGAGGGCGAGTTTGCCAACGCCAGCCTGCTGGGCATCTCCCTGGGCGAAGTGAGGGGCAGCATCGACACCTTCAAGAACACCTATGACTTCACCGCCGAGATCGACGTGTTCGGCCTGCTGGAGGCCGCGGGCGAGCTGCAGCTCAAACGGGCCAACAGCGGCGAGCTCATGCCCAACAACCTCTATTTTGAGGTGAACAGCCGCATCCCCGTCTCTCTGGTGCCTCCGGTGCCGGTGGTGAAGCTCACCGGCGGCGGCGCGGGCTTTTACAACCTGGTGGACACCATCAACGGCAGCTGGTACGCCATCCCGCCCCTGACCTTCCGGGGCTCGGTAAACGCCCAAATCGTGGAGCTGCTGGCGGCCGAGGGCGCCAACATCGTGCTGGGCCCCAGCCAGTATGAGCTGTCGGTGGACAGTCTGAAAATCGCGGGCACCAACTTCAGCGTGTTCAGCGGCGGCATCGGCATGTACCTGGGCGGCGACCAGGTGGAGTATGAGGGCACTGCCTACACAGGTCTGGCCGCCGACGGCAGAATCTGGCTGCGGGTGGACCTGCCCAGCCAGAGCCTGAACTTCCTGGTCTTTGACGGGTCGCTGTCCGCAGGGGTCTTCGGCGGCACGAACGCAGCAGGGGACCAGCTCTATATGCGGGCCTACGGCAACTCCCGCACCAACGCGCGGCTCCAGTTCCCGGACAGCTGGCCCCTGGTGGGCGGCTGGAAGCTGCTGGGCGTGGGCGTGGACGCGGCCATCGCCGGCCAGACGGTTGCCGATGCCTCCAGCGGCTTCAGCCAGGCGATGGAGAGCGCCTTTAATAACCTGGACCTGCAGGTGGGTCTGGCGGCCACCGGCTCCTTCCTCGGCAGCGACGTGCGGGTGTGGGTGATCCTCCCCGACGTGGCTCGAAACGCCGATGAAGACTGGAACTGGGGCTGGGACTTTAAGTTCTGGGGCTCCCTGGGCCGGTGGAACTGGGACGGCACGGCCATGGGGACCTACAGCGCCGTCAGCACCAACCCCGCCTCCGTAGGGGCCGCTGTGCCGGCGACCTTCAGTGCAAACGAACCGGCCTCCAAGACGATCACCGTTGAAAACGTAGAGGATGAGGAGACCGCCTACCTGGTGCTGTCCTTCCCGGAGACCACAGAGATTGACCTCGATGAGGTCTCCGTGACTAAGAGCGGCCCCGACAGCTTCAGCTTCACTCCTGTACAGATTGAAGTTCAGGAAGTTGACGGGGAAGAGTACATCGCAAATGGTGACACGGCCAACATCCTTTTGAGCGATCCTGTGCCTCTGGCCGAGGGACAGGGCACCGGCAGCGAGCGGGTGCTCGTCATCAAGCTGGGCCAAGGCCCCAGCTACAACGGCACCTACACCGTGAGCTTCGGCGAGGATAACAGCCTCCAGCCCGCGTACTCCACCGCCAACGTGGTGTCCCCCGCCGACGGGCTGGGCGGCATGGGCGTCAGCGACAGCGGTAGCATTGAAGTCGACGTGGAATACCCCGAGGCGGGTGCTGACTACATCCTGCGCACCTATTTGGGTACGAATCCGGACGGCACGGACTATCTGGTAGACGAGAGAGAAGTAGAGAACCTCGACGAAGACAACACAGTCCGCTTTGATATCCCCCTCAGCGGCACCGCGGCCCCCAGCGGCAGCTACTATGTAACGAGCTATCTGCTGAAGGAAGTGACTTACACCGATGCCGACGATGTAGATCAAAAAGCCTATATCGCCATTGATAGCAAGGGCAGCAGCCAGCAACTCACCTACACCTACACCAACACCAACGCCCCCGCCGATGCGCCCCAGAACGTCACCCTTGCCGCCGCCGGCAACGAGACCATGACCGCCAGCTGGCAGGCTCCTTCCGATGCCACTAATGTGGACGGCTACCGCATCACCATCTACGAGCAGGAGGGCGACAACTGGGTGGACTCCGGACGCGGCTACGAGTACGACGTGTCCCAGTTCCAAGCGACCCTCAGCAGCGGCGACGACAACCCGGATTACATGCCCGGCCTGTCCCTTAGCGCTGACGGCACCTACTCCATCAACATGGCCGTGACCGCAGGCGGCGCAGTCAGTGAGGACGATGAGCCTGTCACGCTGGAGGCCGGCAAGTCCTACAAGGTGGGCGTGACGGCCTACAACAACGTGGAAGTCACCATGGGCGAGGAGACCCGGAATGTGAAGTACTACGGGCCGGAGGCCCAGAACAGCGACGGCGTATATCTGCCGGAGTACACGCCGCTGGATATGAGAATTCTATATGATACGGTAGATGCGGAGCCGGTGGAGCTGACTGCCGATGGAAACGGCATCTACAACCTGAGCGTCCGGGCCCAGGGCAGCGACAGCCTTGGCCTGATCCAGCTTAGCGACAACAAAAACGCCTCTTACACCGTGACCCGGATGGATACCAATGACCAAATTCCCAACACAGATGGGGAATTCTATGTCCCGAACTTTGAGGGCACCCTGATGCTGGCCATCACCGGCAGCGTGACAAGCGGTGACGGCATCACCGACACCACCACCCGGTACATCCTCATCTCCCGGGACGAGACGGCCCCCATCGTCACCCTTGACACGGACGTCTTCTATGCAAACAGCAGCGGCAGCTACACCGTCACCGGCGTCACCGAGCCCGGCGCCAAGGTGGAGCTAAATGACTACTACGGCGCCGAGGCTGTCGCGGATGAACAGGGCAAGTTCTCCGTCGAGAGCACACTGGATTCCGACAGCGGCTCCCTGCTGCTGAACGTGACGGCCACAGATGCTGCGGGCAACGAGGGCAGCGACGACGCCATCGTGTCGAGACAGACGGGGACCACAGATCCCGATGAACCCGACGATCCCGGCACCTCCGATTCCGGCGGCAGCAGCGCGGCCACCTATCCGCCCACCATCACCGACACGGAGAACGGCACGGTTTCCGTGTCCCCGTCCCGCCCCTCCAGAGGCCGGACCGTCACCATTACCGCCGAGCCGGAGGAGGGCTTCGAGGTGGATGAGGTCATCGTCACAGACCGAAACGGCGACGCGGTAACGGTCACCGCCGAGGGCGGCGGCAAGTACACCTTCACCCAGCCCAGCGGCCGGGTGACCATCACGGTCACCTTCCGTGCGGCGGACAGCGTCTCCGACTGTACCGGGGACGAGAGCTGTCCTATGGCGCAGTTCACGGATGTGAATATGGATGGATGGTACCACGACGGCGTACACTACTGCATCGCCAACGGCCTCATGAACGGCGTGTCCGCTGACGAGTTCGATCCCAACGGCACCCTGACCCGGGCCATGATGGTGACGGTCCTCTACCGGATGGAGGGCGAGCCCGCTGTCTCCGGCGCCGCGGACTTCGAGGATGTGGCGGACGATACTTGGTACACCGACGCGGTGGCATGGGCTGCAGCCAACGGCATCGTCAACGGTATTAGCGAGACCGAGTACGCGCCCAACAGCAACATCACCCGGGAGCAGCTGGCGACAATGCTGTACCGCTACGCGGCATACAAGGCCTACGGCACCAGTGCCGCCGGCGATTTGGAGGACTACAGCGACGCAGAGAACGTGTCCGACTACGCAGCAGAGGCCCTGACATGGGCGGTGGATGCGGAGCTGGTCAACGGCATGGGGGACAACACCCTTGCCCCCAAGGGCAGCGCCACCCGTGCCCAGACGGCTACCCTCCTCATGCGGTTCATCGAGACTTTCGAGGCGTAAAAATTTCTGAAAATACCACCAGGTGGTACAGGGCCCCCGCTCAGCTGAGCGGGGGCTTTTTTTGCCCGCTGTCGTGTTACGGCATGCAGCCGGGCTCTTGCTATACTCACCGGATCAGCCGGCTGATCCGGTGAGGCAGCTATCTCATGGCAGCAAATGTCTGAGATAACAACAGAGCTGGAACGGATGGAAAAAAGTATATCGTCTGGAATACTGTGTTTCCCAGCTTCTGGAAGAGCAGCGGATGGTGCTCCAAGGACTATATTTCGAAGGGAACGATCAAAAAACTCTTGTTTCAAAACGAAACCTAAGCGAAAGTACAATCCGCCGTTATCGTGATAAAGGTGTAGAGGTGTTGGCGGAGATGTATTTAACTTTGATGAAGGCCGGCGCGGTGATCGAATGGGGGTAATAGTTTTGTGACGGGAACCTGAAACGGACTTGACTGCGAAATGACAGAATGTTGAACTTCCCTTGCGCATAGTGCGCATAGATAATGTGGAGAATCTATTCGACGTGGTGAGAGGCGACCCGGTGGAATTTGCGGTTCTCATGGCAGCATTCTACGGCTTGCGCAGGAGCGAGATCATGGGGCTGAGATGGAGCAGTATTGACTTTGACAGCAATACGCTGACCATTGACCACACAGCGGTCGAATACCATTCTGAAGGCAAGCAGATCATTGAGGCAAAGGACCGGGCAAAGAACAAATCCAGCTGTCGGACAATGCCGCTGGTCCCGCAATATCGGGATCTGCTCCTTCGGATGCGGGAGCGACAGGCGAGCTGCAGAGCCCTGTGTGGGAACTGCTATCAGGAATCGGAATACATTTACGTCAATGACCTTGGCGTGCCCTATCGGCCGAATTTTGTTACAGATCATTTCAAGCGCGTGCTGCGCAACAAGGGACTGCGGGCCATTCGCTTTCATGACCTGCGGCATACCTGCGCTTCGCTGCTACTGAAAAACCACATGGACATAAAGGATACCCAAGCATGGCTGGGGCACAGCCACTATTCTACGACGGCCAATATTTATGCGCATCTGGACGATACCTCAAAACGGATACCGGCCACAAAGATGAACCAGGCATTTCACATCGGCCATGGTATTTCGAGCACCCTTTGATCCGATAGGAGAGAACTCCGTGAAAGAACTCGCGGGAAAAAGAAAATACGCAGGTTTTCCGCGCTCAAAAAACCTGCATATTTCCAATGGTGCCGGTGGCCGGACTCGAACCGGCACGCTGTCGCCAGCGGTGGATTTTGAGTCCACTACGTCTACCAATTCCATCACACCGG
>CAJFUI010000151.1 GCA_904420145.1 uncultured Oscillospiraceae bacterium | reverse complement strand
CTGCAAAATCGCGGCGGCGGGAAGAAAAATAGCAGAAATTTCCAATGTCTCCGCTCGCTTTTTGGGCTTTGTACCGCCGTTTCCAACTGCTGCCTGCCATGGAAGGGCGCAGAGCGCAGGGTTTTCCATTGACATTTTCCACCATTTTGATATAATAAAATGTCTGAATTTTACCGGCCAGCTGACCGGAATCCACGGTAGAAGAGGGGTCATTCATGCTTACACTCGAGCAATTCAAGGAAGCCCGCGGCGTTCTGCGCGGGGTGATTGCGAACACCGAACTGGTCCACAGCAAGTACTTCTCGGACCTCTGCGGCAATCAGGTCTATCTCAAGCCGGAGAATCTGCAGGTCACCGGCGCCTACAAGATCCGCGGGGCCTACTATAAGACCAGCAAGCTGACGGAGGAGCAGAAGGCCCACGGGCTGATTACCGCCTCCGCGGGCAACCACGCCCAGGGGGTGGCCTACGCGGCCCAGGTGGCCGGCTGCAAGGCTACGGTGGTCATGCCTACCACCACCCCGCTGATGAAGGTCAACCGCACCAAGCAGTATGGCGCGGAGGTGATCCTCTACGGCAGCGTGTTTGACGACGCGGACGAGTACGCCCGGAACTTGGCCGAGGAGAAGGGGATGACCTACATCGCTCCCTTCAATGATTTGGATGTGGCCTGCGGCCAGGGCACCATCGCCTATGAGATTTTCCAGTCCCTCCCGGATGTGGATGTGATCATCGTCCCCATCGGCGGCGGCGGGCTGGCCTCCGGCGTGTCCACTCTGGCCAAGCTGCTCAACCCCCATGTGGAGATCATCGGTGTGGAGCCCACAGGTGCCGCCTCCATGAAGGCCTCTGTGGAGGCCGGGCATATTGTCACCCTGCCCTCTGCTATTACCATTGCTGACGGCGTGGCGGTGCGCACCCCCGGGGAGCTGGTGTTTCCCTATGTCCAGCAGAACGTGGACAAATTCATGGCCATCGAGGACGATGAGCTGGTGGACGCCTTCCTGGACATCATGGAGAACCACAAGATGGTGGTGGAGAACGCGGGATTGCTGTCGGTGGCGGCGCTGAAGCATCTGGACTGCAAGGGCAAAAATGTGGTGTCCATCCTCTCCGGCGGCAACATGGACGTGATCACCATGGCCAGCCTGGTCCAGTACGGCCTGATCAACCGGGGCCGTGTATTTACCTTCTCCGTCATGCTGCCCGACCGTCCCGGCGAGCTGCTCCATGTGGCGGAGATCGTGGCCAAGCAGAACGGCAACATCATCAAGCTGGACCACAACCAGTTTGTCAGCATCAACCGCCTGAACAAGGTGGAGCTGCGGGTGACCCTGGAGGCCTTCGGCCATGAGCACAAGGCGGCCATCCTCCAAGCGCTGCGGGACGAGGGCTACGAGGCCCGCCCTGTGGGGTACTTCAGCAGCATCTGCAGCTAAAGCGGCTGCCTATCGTGTGAAAAGGAAGGGAGCGGTCCCACTGGGACCGCTCCTTGTCGTAGCAGGGGACCTTGAGGCGGTCCGCCACGGCTCAGCCGATGGTTCTGCCGTAGCTGCTGAATTCACGGCTGATGGTAATAATTTTTTTGTGCTTCTGCCTCCGTTGGCATGTCAGAGCGGAGTGTTTTGTAGGTGCGTGCGATCACAAGCGCAGAGAGGAGAAAGGTCAGGACGTCCGATACCGGCATGGAGTAGAGCACGCCGTCCAGAGCAAGCCACAGGGGCAGCAGCAGCGCGAAGCCCACGCCGAAGACCACCTCACGCACCAGGGAGAGGAGCGTGGAGGAGAGGGCCTTGCCCAAGGATTGGAGATAGATGAAGGTGCCCTTGTTGACCGTGGCCAGGGGCATCATGCAGAGATAAACCCGGAAGCTCTTGATGGCAAACTCCGTATAGTAAGCGCTCTCATTCTTTGCACCGAAAATACCGATGAGCTGTTGGGGGAAGAGCTCTACGATCAGCATAGCCACAAGGCCCACAAGAAACTCCACCACAAGGAGATAGGTAAAGAGGCTCTTCGCCCGGTCCTTCCTCCCCGCGCCGATGTTGTAGCCCACGATGGGGATGCACCCGGCGGCGGTACCGACGGCGATGGAGATAACGATTTGAAAGAACTTCATGACGATGCCCACCACCGCCATGGGGATCTGGGCGTACTGAGCCTGAGAGAAGATGCTGTCCATGGCTCCGTACTTCTGAATCATGTTGTTGCTGGCGGCCATGGAGGCCACAAGGGAGATCTGGGAGAGGAGACTGCAGATCCCCAAGGGAAGATACCGCCGGGCCAAACGGCTATAGATGCGAAAGCTCTTCCTCTCCAGACGGACTGCTTTCATGTGGCACAGATACCAGATGGACAGCGCCGCCGTCAAAATCTGTCCCAGAACAGTGGCTACGGCCGCGCCCATCATACCCCAGTGGAAGCCAAAGATGAAGATGGGGTCGAAGATGATGTTGAACACGGCGCCGGCCACGGTGGCCGCCATGGCAAATTTTGGGCTGCCGTCGGAGCGGATGATGGGATTTACCGCTTGACCGAACATATAGAAGGGGATGCCGAGAGTGATCCAGAAGAAGTACTCCTTGGCGTACTGAAAGGTCTCCTCATTGACCCGCCCGCCAAAGGCGGTGAGCAGGGGCTCTTGGAAGATCAGGTAGAGGGCGGTGACCACAAGGCTGCTGATGACGCAGAGCAGAATGGAGCTGCCGATGCTTTTGTGGGCGTCCTCCTTTCGGTTGGCGCCAAGGCTGATGCTGACAAAGGCGCAGCAGCCGTCGCCAATCATCACCGCCACAGCTAATGCCACCACCGTCAGGGGAAACACCACCGTATTGGCGGCGTTGCCGTAAGAGCCAAGGTAGTCGGCGTTGGCGATAAAGATCTGGTCCACAATGTTGTACAGTGCGGCCACCAGCAGGGAGATGATACAGGGAATGGCGTACTTGCCCATCAGCACGCCGATTTTTTCTGTCTCTAAAAAGGCATTGGATCTCTGTTCCATGGGATTTCTTCTTTCCTCCTATCTCAGATCACAATATGCTGTGCGATTTGTCCGGCAAAGGAGCCTTCCGCTCCCCGTGAAACTGCCGGCCGCAACCGGCTCTTTGCTGCATGGCTTTTGACAAAACAAAAAGTGTGTGGCCAGAGCTGGATTTACGCCCATTGGCCACACACTTTTTCCTGCCTTCCTTCCAAAGTATTCGGAGAAAGGCCGCTTATACAGTTTGATTGCCGGCTGTTTTCCGCGGATTGCCGAAAAATAGCGAGAGGCGCTCACGAAATTTACGCTGTTACGCCGCTCGTTGTTTTTATTATACCGGCTTTTCCGCTGCATCGCAAAAGGAGTTTTGCACAAAAAACGCAGAATAATTTGAATGTTTTGCCCAAATGGTGGACAGAACAAGGGGGAGACCTCCTGGCGGAGGTCTCCCGTTTTTTTGATTCTACTTACCGGTGCAGGGGATTTTTGAAGTAGTCCCTGGTGATCTTGATGACTGTGCCGCTCATCAGGAGGAGGGCGATTAGGTTGGGGATAGCCATCATGCCGTTGAGGGTGTCGGAGATATCCCACATCAGCGCGCCGCTGCCGGTGGCCCCCACCACGCACACGGCGATAAAGACGAGCTTGTAGAGCAGGTTCACCGCCTTGCTGCCGTGGGACAGGTAGCGCCAGCAGCACTCGCCGTAGTAGCTCCAGCCGAGGATGGTGGTCAGGGAGAACAGCAGCAGGCTGATCTGCAGTACAATGCCGCCGATGCTGCCGGGGAGAATGGCGTTGAAGGCGGCGGCGGCCGCGGCGCCGTTGCCGCCGAAGACGTCGGTGCTGCCGGCCTCCAGCACGCCGGAGAGGATCACCGCCATGGCGGTGATGGTACAGATGATGATGGTGTCCACAAACACCTCGAACACGCCCCACATCCCCTGCTCCACCGGGTCCTTGGTGTCGGAGGCGGCGTGGGCGATAGGGGCGGAGCCGAGGCCCGCCTCGTTGGAGAACACGCCCCGGGCAAAGCCCTGGCGCATAGCCACCATCATGGCGTAGCCGAAGATGCCGCCGCCCACGGCCTCCATGCTGAAGGCGCTGCGGAAGATAGTGGCAAAGGCGGCGGGGACGTCGGTGATGCGCAGGATAATAATGGCCACGCCGGCGATGATGTAGAAGATGGCCATGAAAGGCACCAAGTAGGAGGCAAACTGGCCGATGCGCTTGGCGCCGCCTAAGATGACCACGGCTACGATAACTGCCAGAATAATGCCGGCGGCGAGGCCGCTGATGCCGAAGAGGTTTTGGAGAGAACTGGAGATCTCCGCGCCCTGGGCGATGTTGCCGATGCCGAAGGAGGCGAGACCGGCCAGCAGAGCGAAGAGCACCGCCAGCCACTTCATGCCGAGGCCCTTCTCAATGTAGTACATAGGACCGCCGTAGTGTACGCCGTTCTTGTCCACCTGCCGGTACTTCACAGCCAGGACGATCTCAGAGAACTTAGTGAACATGCCGAAGAAGGCGGCCACCCACATCCAAAACACAGCTCCTGGTCCGCCGGCGAAGATGGCACCGGTGACGCCGGCAATGTTTCCGGTGCCGACAGTGGAGGCCAAGGCGGTGGACACCGCCTCAAAGGCGGTCAGATTTTTAGTGCCCTTGCTGGACTTTCCGCTTTTTTTAAACAGGGAGCCGAAGGTGCGGCGCCAGATGTAGCCGAACTTGGTGGCCTGGATGCAGCCAGTGCGGATGGTAAGGTAGGCACCGGTGCCCACCAGCAGCACCAGCATCACCGGCCCCCAGACCACGCCGTTAATCGCCGAGTTGACGCTTGTGATGGCCTCAATCAATTTTTCCATGTGCATTTCTCCCTTTTTGTACAGTTGGCCGGAACAAAACGGGGAGCGTATGCCAAAAGGCAGAGCTCCCCGCAAAAGACCGGTTTGCCCGCTATCAGTATATAGCGGGTGACAACAAAATAGTCCTGTCCTTTTGCCTGAGAGATTCGCGGCTTCCCGCGTTGCCCCTTCGGCACCCAGCAACCCTGAAGGGGGGAGCCGGACTTCTCCAGAACGCCATCCTCCTGCAGTCCCCCCCCCCCATAGGGGCGCCTGAGCGTATCGCGCCGTCGGCGGGGGATCTCCCCACTCTCCTGCAGAATTCCTCTGGCCATTATAAACTTGAGCGGTGCCGGGCAGCCATTTTTTGGCAGATCCAATACCAATTTTAGGATAACAGAATTTTGATGGGAATGCAAGCCTTGTGCCAAGCGGCTGCCTCCAAACAGCGTCCTGCCGGCCGGGCACAGCGCAGGAGAGGTATAGTTCAAATATTCTTCCTTTGCAAATTTGTAAAATTGAGAGCCTTGCTCTCAAAGCTTGGAGCCTGTATGGCAAAGGAGCGGTTGATATCTTCCAAATTCGCCGGCTTCACCGTGTGTTTCTCCTTTTGGGAATGGAAAAGGCGCTGATATCCACCTTTTCTAAGGTCAAGAGCTTCAACTTTTTATCAATGCCCCCCGCGTAGCCTGTCAGACTGCCGTTTGCGCCCACCACCCGGTGGCAGGGGACGATGATGGAAATCCCATTGTGGCCCACCGCGCCGCCCACTGCTTGGGCGGACATGTGCGGCAGTCCTCTTTGGTCTGCTAAGCGCTGGGCGATCTCGCCGTAGGTCATGGTCTTGCCATAGGGGATCGAGCGGAGGATTTCCCACACCTCGTTTTGAAAGGCTGTACCGGTGAAGTGAAGGGGCGGCGTAAAATCCGGTTCCTCTCCCGCAAAATAGATGGTGAGCCACCGCTTTACTGCATCAAAGAGCGGGAGCTCCTTCTCCTCATGTTCCTTGTCCAGATAGCGGGCAAAGTACTTCTGCCCCTCAAACCACAGCCCTGTCAGCCCGATCTCATCTGCCGCCAGCAGGATGTCGCCGAGGGGGGACGTATAATGGCTGGTATACTGCATATCACACCTCCATAGCCGCCAGTGTTGTTTCTGTAAAGCTGATTATACACGGCCGTGGTGTGCGGCGCAACATTTCCGCCTGAAAAGGAGGGGAATTTCTCCTTTGTCCCTATACAAACGCCGGAGAGTTGTCTATAATGGAAAAAAAGGAGGAGAGGCCCATGGAATCTGCCGCGATCAGTCAAAAGGTATCTCTGCAGCTGCCGCCCCCTACAGGGGAGGACGGCCGCAGCGACCAGCAGCGCCTGTTGGATGCCCTGCGCCCCCAGTGGGGACAGGTAGAGATGGGAGTTGGACTGCTGCGGCAGCTGTATCCCCTCTGCCGGGAGGCCCAGGGGCATGTGACCGCCACCTTGGTCTGGAAGGGGACGGGCTGGGCGCTGACAGCCATTGAGCCGGGGGACACCACTGCCTGCCACTATGGCCTTGCGGTGGACTTAGGCAGTACCAGCGTTACCATGGAGCTGATCGATCTGAACACTGGAGAGGTGCGCTGCCGGCAGAGCCGCTACAACCGCCAGCGCGCCTTCGGTGACGACGTGCTCACCCGGATCTTCTACGGCAAGGACAACCCGGAGCATTTGGGGGAGCTGCAGCAGGCCGCTGTGGACACCCTTGCGGAACTGATGGAGGCCCTGTGGGAGGAGAGCGGCGTGAAGGCGGACCATTGCCCGGCGATGGTGCTGGCGGGCAACACCATTATGATCAACCTCCTGCTGGGGCTGGATGGCTACCCCATTTTTCTCTCCCCCTATGCGCCGGTGGCCTCGGACCCGGGGTTTGTCAGGGGCGGGGATCTGGGACTGCCCTTCTCCGGCCTTGTATATCTCTTTCCCGCTAAGGCCAACTACATGGGCGGAGACATCGTCAGCGGCATGATCGCCACGGGTATCGCCCGGTCGCAGCGGATCCAGCTGTTCTTTGACATCGGTACCAACGGCGAGCTGGTGGCCGGGTGCAGGGATTTCCTGGTCTCCGGTGCCGGCGCGGCGGGGCCAGCTTTGGAGGGCGGAGTGATCCGCACGGGCATGTGCGCCGCGGCGGGGGCCGTGGACCGTGTGCGTATAGAAAACGGCGCCGTGGAGCTGTCGGTGATCGGCGGCGGCAAGGTGGCCGGCATCTGCGGCAGCGGCATTGTGGACATGATCGCCGAGCTGTTTTTAGAGGATATCATTGACTTTCGCGGCCTGTTTCAGCCTGAGCGCTCAGAGCGGGTGGAGCGGCAGGGAGAGGAGCTGGCCTTCCGCTACGCCGACGCCGACGAGACGGTGGACGGCGTGCCCCGCTACTTCTACCAGAGCGACATTGAGCAATTTCTCGCTACCAAGGCCGCAGCCCACACCATGGTGGCCTATATGCTGGCCGCGGTGGGCATGGACTTTACCGACGTGGAGTACTTCTACGTGGCCGGGGCCTTCGGGGCCTACCTCGACCCCAAGTCTGCCGTCACCATCGGCCTCTACCCGGACATCCCTATGGAGCAGATCCGCTGCGTGGGCAACAGCTCCCTCGCCGGGTGCCGCGCCCTGCTGACAGACCGCTCCCACTTGGAGGAGATTGGCGGCATCCTCGAGCGGATGGAGTATATTCAGTACGGCGCCATCGAAAATTTCGTGGACAGCATGCACGCCGCCGCGGTGATCCCCCATATGAATACCGCCGTCTATCCCAGCGTGGAGCGCTGGCACAGGGAGCGCCGGGCGCGGGAGGGGCGCTGAGGCGGGCGAAAGCGCTCAAATGCCCGGAGGTTTTCTTCTCCAATTTGTACAAAAAGAGCTCTTTACAAAACTGTTTTTCGATGTTAGGATAATTTCAAAATTTCTGTTTTGGGAGGATTTGACATGGCATTCTATTACAGTGAGCCGTCCCATACCTTCAGCGAGTATCTCCTGGTGCCGGGCTATACCTCGCCGGAGTGCATCCCGGACAATGTGTCCCTGCGCACCCCCCTTGTGAAGTTCCGCAGGGGGGAGGAGAGTGCGATTTCCCTGAATATCCCCATGGTGTCGGCCATTATGCAGTCCGTCTCTGACGACGGGATGGCCATTGCTCTGGCCAAGGAGGGCGGCATCTCCTTCATCTACGGCTCCCAGACAGTGGAGAGCGAGGCGGCCATGGTGGCAAGAGTGAAGAACTATAAGGCAGGCTTTGTCCGCAGCGACTCCAACCTCTCCCCAGAGGCCACCCTTGCCGACGTGCTGGCCCTGAAGGAGCGTAACGGCCACTCCACTGTGGCCATCACCGAGGACGGCACCGCCGAGGGAAAGCTGGTGGGCATTGTTACCGGCCGGGACTACCGGGTCAGCCGTATGGACCGCTCCACTAAGGTCCGCACCTTCATGACCCCCTTGGAGAAGCTGATTACCGCCCCGGAGAGCACCACGTTGAAGGTGGCCAACGACATCATCTGGGAGCACAAGCTCAACTCCCTGCCCATCGTCAGTGACGACGGCCGCCTGCTCTACTTTGTCTTCCGCAAGGACTATGAGCAGCACAAGGAGAACCCCCAGGAGGTGCTGGACACCCACAAGCGCTACTTAGTGGGGGCCGGCATCAACACCAAGGACTATGAGACGCGGGTGCCCGCCCTGGTAGAGGCCGGGGCCGACGTACTGTGCATCGACTCCTCCGAGGGCTACTCCTGCTGGCAGGCCCAGACCCTCAAATTTATCCGGGACAAGTACGGCGACAGCGTGAAGGTGGGCGCCGGCAACGTGGTGGATAAGGATGGCTTCCGCTTTTTGGCCGAGGCCGGGGCCGACTTTGTAAAGGTGGGCATCGGCGGCGGCTCCATCTGCATCACCCGGGAGACCAAGGGCATCGGCCGGGGACAGGCCACCGCCCTCATCGAGGTGGCCGCCGAGCGGGACCGGTACTTTGAGGAAACTGGCGTCTATATCCCCATTTGCTCCGACGGCGGCATCGTTCACGACTACCATATTACCCTGGCGCTGGCCATGGGAGCGGACTTTGTCATGCTGGGCCGCTACTTCGCCCGCTTTGACGAGAGCCCCACGGCCAAGCTTATGGTCAACGGCCAGTACGTGAAGGAGTACTGGGGCGAGGGCTCCAACCGGGCCCGGAACTGGCAGCGCTACGATTTGGGCGGCAAGAGCGGTCTGGCCTTCGAGGAGGGCGTGGACTCCTTCGTCACCTACGCCGGCAGCCTGAAGGACAACGTGGCCAAGAGCCTGTACAAGGTGAAGTCCACCATGTGCAACTGCGGCGTGCTGACCATTCCGGAGCTGCAGAAGAACGCCAAGCTGACCTTGGTGTCCTCCACCTCCATTGTAGAGGGCGGCTACCACGACGTAACCCTTAAAACCGCCCACACCATGGCTCAGCAGGGCTGAGAAGTCCGGCGGCCTTTGGAGAATAATATAATAAATAAAGGAGCGCCCTGTGCTGCGGCACGGGGCGCTTCTGTTCTGTCCAGAAAGGACACGCGGGCACACAGGGAGAGGTAAATGGAAAAAATTTTATATTTTCACCAATATGTGTGTTGCTTTTTCTGGTATGACATGGTAAAATAAACCAAAATGGGCCACACAGAGAGCCCATAAGATGGAGGTTTATGATGAGGTATCCAAAAACTGGCGAAGAGGTCTATGTCAGCCTGCACCTGTCCAACACCATGCTTTCCGGTATCGGCAAAGGCACGATCACCCGGGAGGAGGTCTCGGTGGACTACTTAAAGCGTCTGTTTGCTAAGCATGGTGTCATTGTTTCCGCCAAGCCGGAGCAGAGGGCGCTGCTGGAGAAGGTCAACAATACCTACGACCTTGGCTTGGAGATTTCCGACAAGCTGGAGCTGTTTCAGCTCTCTGAGCAGCACAGGCGTCTGGTGGTTATCAGTGTGCAGGGCCTGCGGCGCAAGGGAGGCTCACTGACGTTTGATTACACGGAGGAGGAGATGGACGAGGCCACCTTCGGCTTTATCAAATACTATGTACAGAGCCGGCACTACGACGACTTGGTCAGTGAGAATGAGCGGCTGAAGATGCTGCTGCAGCAGGAGGAGGACTGGCGCAACCGCACAGATAACAATTAAACGGCCCCTGTTTTGAGGTAAAAAGAGAAGCCCCGGCATCTGCGGATGTTCGGGGCTTCTTTTGTTGGACGGGAAGGACTGCGGGGACTGGTCAGAGGGCCAAAATTTCCTCCAGCTCCGGCCGCCACACCTGGGCATACTGGTCCGCGTTGGCGCGGATGGCCTCGATCTCCTCCGGCGTGACGGAGCGGACCACCCGCCCGGGGACGCCCATCACTAAGCTGTGGGGCGGGATCACCTTCCCCTCGGTGACCAGGGCGCCAGCTCCGATGATAGAGCCCTCGCCGATCCGGCAGCCGTTTAGGAGAATGGCCCCCATGCCGATGAGGCAGCCGTCACCCACCGTGCAGCCGTGAACAACAGCCCGGTGGCCCACTACCACGTGTTTTCCCACTACGGTGGGCAGGTCCACAGCCCCGTGGAGGACACAGCCGTCCTGAATGTTGGAGCCGTCCCCCACCACAATGGGGGACACATCCCCCCGGAGGACGCAGCCGTACCACAGGGAGACGTTCTCCCCGATGGTGACGTCCCCGACAAGGACAATGTTTTCCGCCCCACGGGCGGAGGGAGCCGCCTTAGGGGCGGCGCCGCGGGATTTGCGGATAATCATGGGGAGGCCTCCTTGGAAAGAGATGGGGGTACCTTCGGCTGCCGGAGAGCGGGGTGCGCCCGCAGGACAGCGGAGATGGGGCGCAGCAGCTGTGACAGAAGGCACTTTGCCGGTGAGAATATTATGCCATGGCGGTTTGAAAAAGTAAAGATAGAGGAGAGGCGGCTGGGTCCTTCCGAAGATGCCTTGCGGCAGTCTGACCGGCGTGCTATGATAACAGACAAGGCATCCATTATAAAACCATTCGGGGACAGGAGGATAAAAGATGGCGACTTCCCATATCAAAGCAGTGCTTCCCCACCCCCTTTCCGACGTGTGGGAGGCGGTTACAGCGGTGGAGGGGTATCCCGCCTGGCGCAGTGATCTGAGCCGGATAGAGGTGCGCGGCGGCACGCAGTTTGTGGAGTATACCAGGGACGGTTACGCCACCACCTTTACCGTCACCGCCATGGAACCCTGCCAAAGATGGGAATTTGACATGGAAAACAGCAATATGCGGGGACACTGGACGGGGCTTTTCAGCGAGGCAGACGGGGGAACCGAGATTGCCTTTACCGAGCATGTGACGGCGAAAAAGCTTTTGCTGCGGCCCTTTGTGGGGGCCTATTTGCAGCGGCAGCAGGCAAAATTTTTGGAGGATCTGAAAAAAACACTGCTGGGGTGAGGACCCTTGACTCGGCTGCCATGAGCAAAGGCCCGGCGGCCGCCAACGGTATTGACAAGGCTCTTTCTGGCCTTTTATAATAGGGCAGAAAAAGACCGAAAAAATGACGGCGGCACATCCGTGCTGCGGAGAGGGGGAGGGGATGGCATGTATGAGCGCAAGCGCTGTGTTTTGATTGTGGATGACGAGGAGCGGATCGTCCGAGCGCTGAAGGACCTCTTGTCCTTTGACGGCTTTCATGTGCTGACAGCGGGAGACGGGGGCGAGGCCCTGCAGGTGTTCGCCCAGTGGGAGAAACAGATCGATCTGGTGCTGCTGGATGTGATGATGCCGGTGATGGACGGCTTTGCGGTGCTGGGAGAGATCCGGGAGGCCGCGCCGGAGATGCCGGTGATCATGCTGACGGCCCGGGGGGAGGAGTACGACCAGCTCCAGGGCTTCAAGGGCGGGGCGGATGACTATATCCCAAAGCCCTTCTCCACCACCCTCCTCATGGCGCGGATGGAGGCGGTGCTCCGCCGGGCGGGGATGGCGAAGCTGGACGTGCTCACCGCCGGAGCCATCACGCTGACGCCGGAGCAGATGCGGGCGGAGGTGGACGGCCGCCCTATCGAGCTGACCCGCCGGGAGTTCTCCCTGCTCCACTGCTTTATGCGCAACCAGGGGCTGATCTTGTCCCGGGAGCAGCTGGTGGACCGGGTGTGGGGCTACGATTTTGAGGGGGACGAGCGGACCGTGGACACCCATGTGAAGAACCTCCGGCTCAAGCTGGGCTCCTATGCCGGCTATATCCAGACGGTGTACCGGGTGGGATACCGGTTCGAGGTGGCCAAATGAGGCGGGCTCTCTCCATCCGCACTCAGCTTTTGGGGCTGTGCGCGGCGCTGCTGCTGATCGTGGCGGTGGGACAGCTGCTGTTCGGCACGTTTTTCGCCAGAGCCTATTTCCTCCACCAGAAAAAGGAGGAGATCTCCGACTTCTTTTACTATATCCGGGAGAACTACACCGACTCCACACAGGAGCTGTACGAGCTGCTGCGGGAGGGGGAGGACGTGCAGAATATCCGGGTGGCGATCTATGATGAGGCGGGGGAGCTGCTCTATACCAGCCGTCCCATGCGAGAGGGCTATGGGGTGGAGTCCTTCTTTCCCGCTTTAGAGGAGGGGATCCCCTTTTCCGAGGAGCCGGAGGTCCGGGAGCTGCCCGCCCGTGGGGGCGAGGATGCGCAGCTGGGGCTGACGGGGATGTTCTACTGTGATGGGGAGGCGCGGTATGTGATGCTGTGGGTGATGGTGGCCTCCATTGAGAGCAGCATCTCCGCCTTCAACCATGTCTCCGCCTATATTGTGGGGATCGTGCTGGCGGCGGGGGCCTTGGCCAGCGTCCTGTTTGCCCGCAAAATCACCCGCCCCCTGCAGGAGATACAGCAGGTGTCCCGGCAGATGGCGGACCTGGACTTTTCCGCCAAGGCCGATGAGACGGCCCCAGTCAGCGAGCTGCGCTCCCTGGCCGGCAGCGTCAACGAGATGGGGGCGCAGCTCAGCGGGGCGATTGAGGAGCTGCGCCAGGCCAACGAGCACCTGCGACAGGACGTGGACCGGCAGAAGCGGCTGGAGCAGATGCGGCGGGAGTTTGTGGCCAATGTATCCCATGAGATGAAGACTCCCCTGTGCCTGCTGCAGATGTACGCGGAGAATCTCAAACGGAACGTGGCCGGCATTGACAAGGATTACTACTGCGATACGATTATCGACGAGGCCGGACGGCTCAGCGACATGGTGGGCAGCATGCTGGAGCTGTCCGCCATGGAGAACGGCCTGTCTGAGATGACCATGGAGCCGTTGGATTTGGGGGAGCTGTGCCGGGAGACGGCGGAGCGGATGGCACCGGTGCTCAGCCGCTGCCGCCTGGCGCTGGAGACAGACGGAGCTTTCCCTGTACAGGGGGACCAAACGGCCCTCGCCACGGTGATTGGAAATTTCCTCTCCAACGCCGCCGCCCATACACCCGACGGCGGAGAGGTGCTGCTCCAGACGGCGAAGGAGGGCGGACAGGTGCGCCTTACGGTAGTCAACCAGGGCGCGCCCATCCCCGGGGACCGGCTGGAGCGGGTGTGGGACAGCTTCTACAAGGTAGATGAGGCGCGGGTGCGCTCCGGTGAGACCCATGCGGGGCTGGGCCTGGCCATTGTCAAGAGCATCGTCACCCGCCACGGCGGCGTCTGCTGGGCGGAGAATACGGCGGAGGGCGTGGCCTTCTCCTTTGCTCTGCCGGAAACAAGACAGTAGCAGGGGACGACTTTTCACAGAGAAATGAGTTCTCCCCATCATGGGCTTTCTCTCGAAAGCGTCCTTGCCATTTTTCAAGAGCCGCGAAGCGGCAGCTATCAGCTGCCGCTTCTTTTTCTGCTCTGTGTATGTGAAAGGCGCCTGCGGCAGGGACGATGGAGATATTTCTCAATTTATTCAGAGCTTCACCATAGTTTCATCACAACTTCTCCATAGAATCGGCACAGGAAATCAAGCTGCCCCCACCGCGGACGGCGTTCCGCCGGGCGGCAGCATAGGAGGATTGTGTATGGCATTTGCAGCAGGAGAAAACCAGCGGGAGGGAGGACGGCTTTCCAGATGGCTGGGAGGCCTAAAGGAGCGCCTGCCTAAGAGGAAGGGCGGAGGGAAAAAGAAATGGAGCAAAAAGAGGATCATCCTCTGCTCCGTGGCGGCGGTGGCGGTGACGGCTGGCGGGGTGGGCGTGTACGCCCTGTTTTTCGGCGAGGAGGAGCAGGTTGCCGTTACCGGAGAGACCACCTACGGCTACTTAAACGAGGCCTTGGAGGGCTCCGGCACCACCACGCCGGCGGACTCCGTCACCTATACCATCTCCGGCACGGTGCTGGAGTGGCACGTGGAGACAGGGGACAACGTGGAGGAGGGGGACCTGCTCTACGTGCTGGACGCCTCCGAGGTGGAGGACGAGATGATGGAGTATGAGCTGGAGCTCACCGACCTCTATGAGCAGTACGACGAGCTGGAGGACAATGTCAGCAACCAGCGGGTGACCGCGGACTTCTCCGGCCGGATTGAGGACATCCAGGTGGAGGCCGGGGATAATGTGCAGAACGGCTCCCTGATGGCCACCTTAGTGGACGACAGCTATATGAAGGCGACCCTCTACTTCAGCTACGCCTACGAGGAGGAGATCTACGAGGGGATGGCCGTGACGCTGTCGGTGCCCGACCAGATGCTGACCCTGAGCGGAACGGTGACCGACATCGAGTATGTCAACTATGTGACCTCCGAGGGCATGTCCTGCTTCGCGGTGACCGTGCGGGTGCCAAACCCCGGCTCTCTGACGGAGGGAATGAGCGCCACCTGCTGGCTCACCGGCAGCGGCGGCAGCGAGATCTACGCCGCCGGGGAGGCGGAGCTGGAGTACAACCAGGAGCAGACCATTACCGCCGGCGCCACCGGCGAGCTGCTGGCGGTGTATGTGACGGACTACGAGGAAGTCAGCGCCGGCCAGGCCCTGTTCTCCATCGACGCCTCCAGCTATGAGAGCCAGCTGGAGTCCGTTTTGGAGCAGATCGAGTACTACGAGGAGCGGATTGTGGACCTGCAGGAGTCCATTGACACCGAATATACCCGCTACGCCGACATCACCGGCCAGGTGGTCTACGCCGACTACTCCACCGACCGGATGACCGGGGAGGACAGCGGCACGGTGATGATCTACAACCAGGAGTCCATGGAGATCACCGTCAATATCGACGAGCTGAACGTGGACTATGTGGAGGAGGGGATGGAGGTCACCGTCTACCGGACCACCTCCTCCAGCTCTGAGCCGGTGTACTACCCAGCCACCCTCACCTACCTGAGTCTGGAGGCTACCTCCTCCACCAGCGGCGTGAGCACCTTTGAGGCCACCATCACCATCGACTCCGAGGGGGAGCTCTCCTCCGGCGTGACGGTCTACTACATCATTGACACCAGCGGCGGCAGCGGGGAGTCGGTGCTGGCTCCCATCGACGCTTTGTGCACCTACGACGACGGCTACTACCTGCTGGTGGCCTCGGACAGCCGGCCGGAGAGTACCATCGATCCGGAGGAGACGGGGGGCAGCGTCACCGACTACCCCGACGGCTACTATGCCGTCCCCGTGGAGGTGGGGGACTACAATGAGACCTACGTCCAGATCCTCTCCGGCGTGGAGGAGGGAGCCACACTCTTCCTGCGCTATCAGAACGCGGCGCCCTCCGGCGGCGACACCACCTCCACCGACGGCAGCGAGGACAGCGGCAGCTCCGGCTTTGCCGGCGGCGGTGATTTCCAGATGCCCAGCGGGGGCATGGGCGGCGGCATGATGGGCGGCGGTATGCCCGGCGGCAGATAAGGGGGCGCGCCATGGGACTGATTGAAATCAAGGATCTCTATAAAATCTACGCCGAGGGCATGGAGAATGAGGTCCGGGCCCTGGACGGGGTGAGCCTGTCCATCGACTACGGGGAGTTTGTGGCCATTGTGGGCTCCTCCGGCTCCGGAAAGTCCACCATGATGAATATTTTGGGGTGTCTCGATATCTCGACCCGCGGGGAGTACACCTTAGACGACATTCCCATCGCCAACCGCACCGAGCGGGAGCTCTCGGAGATCCGCAGCCGAAAGATCAGCTTCATCTTTCAGGGCTACAACCTGATCCCCTCCCTCACCGTGTGGCAGAACGTGGCCCTGCCTATGACCTATCAGGGGGTAAAGCCGGCGGAGCGGCAGAGGCGGGCCATGGACGCTTTGGACGCGGTGGGGATTACCGCCAAGGCGGAGAGCCGTCCCGCCCAGCTCTCCGGCGGCCAGCAGCAGCGGGTGGCCATCGCCCGGGCCATCGCCACGGAGTCCCCCATCATCATGGCCGACGAGCCTACGGGGGCCCTGGACTCCAAAACGGGCCAGCAGGTGCTGGACATTCTCCGAGGGCTCCACGGCCTTGGCACCACCGTGATCCTCATTACCCACGACAACGGCATCGCCGCTAAAGCGGAGCGGGTGGTGCGCCTGCAGGACGGACACATCATCGAGGACCGGCCCAATGTCCCCGACGAGAGCCGTGCCATCAACGCCAATATGTAGGGGGTGGGACCTTGGATAGTGTCAAAATGGCCTTTGAGTCCGTCATGGACAAGAAGATTCGCTCCCTGCTGACCATGCTGGGCATCATCATCGGCGTGGGGGCCGTGCTGATCCTTGTGTCGGTGGTCCAGGGCTACAACGCGGATCTCACCGCCTACTACGAGAAGCAGGGGGTCAACAAGGTCAATGTGTCCATCGTCAGCTACGACCGGACCAACACCACCGACCAGTCCGGGGAGTTTATGGACTGGGTCACGGAGAATCTCTCCGACACCATCACCGGCGTCACCCCCAGCTACTCCACCAGCGGTACCCTCAGCTACGGCGGCAGCATCAACGACACGGCGGTGGTCTACTTCGGCAACGAGCAGTGGTCCGCCTGCAACAACTACACCCTGGACGAGGGGCGGGACCTGATGGAGCTGGACATGGACCGGCGCAGCCAGGTGTGCGTCATCGGCTCCTATATCGCCGACGAACTCTTCGGCTTTCAGGACCCCATCGGGGAGACTCTGACGGTGAACGGCACGCCCCTCACCGTGGTGGGCATCTTCTACCAGAAGGACGGCGGCGCGGAGGAGAGCATGGACGACGCCATTGTGGTGCCCTACACCCTCAACCGCCAGATGCTCTCCACCGACACCGTTACGGACTTCACCATTAAGGTGGCCTCCTCCGCGGACATGACCGCTGTGATCAATCAGGTGGAGCTGTGGTGTGCGGAGAATGTGAACACCAACACCGGGGAGTATTCCGTGGAGAACGGCAACGACGCCATGGAGGCCGCCGAGGATGAGACCGCCTCCCTCCAGGTGGTGCTGGGGGGCGTGGCCGCCATCGCCCTGCTGGTGGGCGGCATCGGCATCATGAACATCATGCTG
>CAJFUI010000150.1 GCA_904420145.1 uncultured Oscillospiraceae bacterium | reverse complement strand
GTCACACTGCCGGTGGTGGTGCCGGCCACGGAAACCTTGGTGATGACCCCCTCATATGTACGGCCCTCCACCGCGTCGGCAGTGATGGTCACTGTCTGACCCACCTGTACCTTACTGATGTCTAATTCATCGATATTCAGCGTCATCTCCAGATAGCTGAGATCGTAAATGATGCACATAGTCTTCCCGGAGTCCACCTTTTCACCGGCCTGATACTCCTTATCCACGATGGTTCCGCTGATAGGAGCAGTAATGGTGTAGTTGTCCAGCTGGTCCTCGGTGGACTCCATGGAAATTTCAGAGGTGCGCAGGGTCTCCTGAGCCTGCTGGAGCATCTTCTCAATGTCCTCACCGCCGAGAGTGACGATGATCTGATCCTTGGCGGCATAGCTGCCCTCTGGAACGTTAATGGCCGTCACCGTACCGGCCGTAGACGCGGTTACAGTAGCTTCCGCCTGATAGCTGAAGGTGCCGCTGCCGGCACAGCCGATGCCATTGATTACGGCAGTGGCCGCCTGGGTATTGCTCAATCCGCCGGGATTGGAGACTGCAATCGTTACATTGCGGGTAATCATATTTCCTGTGCCCACAAGGTCGGTGCCGGAGATGCTCTTCACGGTGCCGCTCAGCGTCTCGAAGGACCCATCCAAGGTCACCGTGGCGCTCTGACCTACATAAAAGGTCTTGGCATCATCCGCAGGGAAGGGCACTACCAGATCCATGGTTGAGGTATTCCGAATGGTGGCAATAGTCTGTCCCGCGCTTACCTCGTCCCCCACCTCCACGGAGAGGGTATACACTGTACCAGCTACGCTGGCCTTGACATAGCGCTGCTCAATGGTGTCCTCATAGGCCCGCTGAGCCTGATTGAGGGAAATTTGGGAGCGCTCAATGTTGCTGGAGACATCGGAGCTGTCGATCTCATAGAGCACAGTATCCTTCTCCACCACGTCGCTCTCCTCAAAATTCGCGGAGAGAACCTCCCCCTCCACTAGGGTGGTAACGGTATAGGAGTTGGCGGGCTGTAAGGTTCCGCTGCCACTGAGGGAGCTGGTGATATTGCGCTCAGCTGCCTCCTCCTCTACATAGGAAGTCTGGGTCGTATCCTCCCCTCGATTGCCGCCAAACAATACTCGGACGGCCACAACAGCCACGACCACTACCGCAGCTGCAATGACCGCTTTGCGGTGCCGGCGCAGCCAATTTTTCTTCGGCGGCTTTTGCTCTGCCGGTACAGATTCTTCATCGGTCTCGGTCACGGTCTTTTCAATCGTCTCACGCATGGTGATTGCTCCTTTTTCTTCTTTCCTGCCCACAGGTTTCATCATGATTTCAGAGGAGGAAACACACACACCTCCCTGAGCTTATACCTTTTCAATATACCTGTTTTTCCCCCGCTTTTTTTTAACAGACTTTGAACAATGTGGCATAATTTTGTAAACACATTCTTACTGATTTGTAAGTTTCAGGAATTTTTGCCTATTTTTTAGAATATTCACTGTGAAAATCAGGTAAAAAAGCGAGGGGATCTTCTCCAGATCCCTTCGCTTTTCACCACAGAACCCCCTAATGGGAACAAAATGCTCTCATACCGTTTGGGCGACCAGCGGGAGCAGTTCTTCCGTTCTTTATAAACCCTCCAGCTCCTCCAGCCACAGCGCTGCCACCGCGTCGCTGGGCATCCGCCGCGTCGGCGCAAACTCCATATCCCTCGCTTCCGCCTCTGGCGAAAGCTCCCTCCTTCCGCTGCGCCTCCTCTCCCCACAAAATCTCCGATTTTGCGGGGGCCCCTCTTTTTTTCCATCCTCGGCGGAAGTGAATTCCGCCTGCGGCAAGGTTTTGGCCCTGTAAGCCAAAACTCTTGGACGCCGCATCAGCGGCGGTACAAAATCTCCGATTTTGCGGGGGCCCCATTTTTCGGCGACTGGCGGAGAGAGATACAGGCGGTGCTTATAAACCCTCTAACTCCTCCAGCCACAGCGCTGCCACCGCGTCGCTGGGCATCCGCCAGTCGCCGCGGGGGGAGAGGGCCACAGAGCCCACCTTGGGGCCATCAGGTAGACAGGAGCGCTTAAACTGCTGGGCGAAGAAGCGGCGGTAGAAATTCTTCAGCCACTTGAGAATCGTCTCCTGGTCATAGCGCTTGCCCATGGCCTGCTGGGCCAGCCGGAACACCTTCCGGGGGGAGAAGCCCCAGCGGACGGCGTAGTAGAGGAAAAAGTCGTGGAGCTCATAGGGGCCCACTAAGTCCTCCGTCTTCTGGGCGATCTTCCCCTCAATAGCGGGCAGAAGCTCCGGAGAGACGGGGGTGTCCAAAATATCCGTCAGTACAACCGACAGCCGGGGATCCTCCGCCTCCTTGTCGTCGCTGATAAAGCTCACCAAATGGCGGACCAGCGTTTTGGGTATGCCCGCATTTACAGCGTACATGCTCATGTGGTCGCCGTTGTAGGTGGCCCAGCCCAGAGCCAGCTCGCTGAGGTCTCCGGTACCGATGACAATGCCGCCGGTCTGATTGGCGATATCCATAAGCACCTGGGTTCTCTCCCGGGCTTGGGCATTTTCAAAGGTGACGTCGTGGTTGTCCATGCTCTGGCCGATATCCTTAAAGTGCTGCCGGACGGCCTCCCCGATATCAATGCGCTTCAGGGTGGCTCCCAGCCGCTCCGCCAGCTCCACCGCGTTGGAACGGGTCCGGTCCGTGGTGCCAAAGCAGGGCATGGTGACGGCGATGATATCCGTAGCCGGGCGGTTCAGCATCCCCATGGCCACAGCGGTAATCAAAATCGCCAGAGTGGAGTCCAGCCCCCCCGAGAGGCCTACCACGGCGGTCTTGGCGTTGGTGTGTTCCAGACGCTTCTTCAGGCCAAGGGCGGCGATGCAGAGGATCTCGTTGCACCGGTCGGCACGGTCCGTCTCATCCGTAGGAACAAAGGGGGTGGGGGACACCGACCGGGTCAAATGGGTTTTTTCCAGCTCCATGGTAAAATAGGTCCGCCAAATCTCCGGTGTTCCGGGGCGGGGGACATAGGTGTTCATTCTCCGTCGCTCATACACCAGACGGCTCACATCGATCTCGCTGACAGTGAGGCCGGCGGCAAATCGCCGCTCCGCCAGGATCACGCCGTTTTCCGCGATCATATTGTGGCCGGCGAACACCAGATCGGTGGTGCTCTCCCCCTCTCCGGCGTCGGCGTACACATAGCCGCACACCAGACGGCCGGACTGGCCGGTGACCAGGGAACGGCGATAGGCCGCCTTTCCCGCCAACTCATTGGAGGCAGACAGGTTCAAAATAATCGTAGCGCCCTTCTGGGCCAGCACAGCGGAGGGAGGCTCCGGCGCCCACAGGTCCTCACAGATCTCCACGCCGATGACCAGATCCTCCAGATCTTCACAGGCGAACAGGCCGTTGCAGCTGAGACTCACCTGCTTTCCGCACAGCTCCACCATATGGTTCACACCGCCGATACCGCCCGACGGCGTAAACCACCGCTGCTCATAAAACTCTCCATAGTTAGGCAGGTAGGTCTTGGCCACCAGACCCAGAATATCTCCTTTTTGTATAACTGCGGCACAATTATACAATTTGTTGTCCCATTTATCCCGCACAGGCAGGCCAATGGCGGCAATCATATCCAAATTCTTGGTAGCCTCCAAAATGGTGGCGAGCCCCTCCTCTGCGCCTCGAATCAGCGTATCCTGCAGAAACAGGTCGGCGCAGGTGTAGCCGGTGAGGCACAGCTCCGGCAGACACAGCACCCGCACCCCCTGCCGGTCTGCCTCCCGCATTAATATAAAAATCTGCTCCGCATTGTAGCGGCAGTCCGCCACCCGAATCTTAGGGGTGCCGGCGGCCACCTTGACAAAACCGTCTCGCATGGGACAGCCTCCTTTGTATCTTCCGGTATTTACTGCATTTATTTTACTGCAAACACAGGGAAAAAGCAAACGGTTTATGGAACACAGGATTCCAACGGCGCCGGGCCCTTTTCTTAGGACAGACCGGTTCCGGGACAGCATTTTCCCCCGCAGACCTTCTACGGCCGCCGGGGCGGGACCACCGCCCACAGAGGGACGCCTGCCGCCCATGGGAGAGCTGGACGGGTATATCCTATTTGTAATATATTTTGTTAATTATACGTTTTATAATCATTATAAAGGTCCATTCCTTGAAAGATTCCCCTACAAACAGATGGTGCCTGCCGAAAAAAACGGAAAGACCTCACCTTTCGGTGAGGTCTTTCCGCTGTGTGTTGTGTGTGTTTTAGGAGGGAGAAATCGCATCGGGTATGTACCCTTTGCTTGATGGTATAGTACAACAGCTTTAAGAAGAAATCGTGTACTGGCTGTAAACAAATTATGAACGTTGCAGAAAATTTCCCTCCCTGGCGCGGCACAGCTTTAGAAGTAACTCCCCTCTGCTTTTCTGCGGGGCCCCGGGCCGCGCCTCGGTATCTCTATTTGTACTTCTGGCTCTCTGCCACCGCCATCTGGTCGCAGCGGTTGTTATAGGGGTTCTCCGCGTGGCCCTTGACCCAGTGGCAGCGGACGGTGTGGTAACCGCACAGCTGCAGAAGCCGCTCCCAGAGATCCGGGTTGAGGGCGGGCTTTTTGTCGCTCTTCACCCAGCCCTTCGCCTGCCAGCTCTTGGCCCAGCCCTTCTCCAGGGCGTCGATGACATACTTGCTGTCGGAATAGAGCTCCACCGCGCAGGGCTCCTTCAAAAGGGACAGGGCCTGGATCACGGCGGTGAGCTCCATGCGGTTATTGGTGGTCTGGGCCTCCCCGCCGGAGAGCTCCTTGGTGTGGGGGCCGTACTGCAGAATAGCCCCCCATCCCCCCGGCCCGGGGTTGCCGCTGCAGGCCCCGTCGGTATAGATTGTTACTGTCTTCATATGGTCTCCCTTACCGACGGGGCCTGCTTGTGGTCCCCGAGCGGCTGCCGCTTTGGCGGTAAATGAACAAGGTCTTGAAAGCTTTTTCCTTTATAGATCCTTCAGAATCTCCGCGCGCTTTTGTTCGTACTCCTCCTTGGTGATCAGCCGCTGCTCATAGAGGCTGCGCAGCTTCTGCAGCCGCTCCTCTGGGGAGGCTGTATCCTCCTCCATGTTTTCCACATGAATCTCCGGACCCACGTACTTCTTGCCAAAAGAACTGTATAGGCTGCCCACGCACATAATCAGGGCAAAGAGGGTCCACACGATACCGAAGGGACCGAAGGAGGGGATCACAAAAAAGAGGCCCAAAAGGACAAAGATACCTCCCGCGATACCGCCAATAATCCCGTTCGCCTTACTGGGGCGGTAGGTGATCTTTTTTCTGCCGGGGGTTTTGCTCTCCGCCTCATAGGCAGCAGCAGCCATTATCCGCCGCTGCTCCTCCTCCGCCTGGCGCTGCTGTTCGGCCGTGCGCTGCTGCTGTTCCATTTCCTGCTGGTGCTGCTGAAACATCTGCTGCTGATTCCAGTCGTCCATATTGGGTCTCCTTTCCGCTGTCTGGCCGTCCTATGGCACAATTATTCCTCTTGGGGCGCCTCGGGCTCCTCCGCGCTCTCCGCCGGCCCGGCGGCGGCTTCTTCCAGCTCTTCCCGCTCTGCCAGCGCCAGAGCGATGACCTGATCGCCCTCCTCCTTAAAGCGCATGACAATGACACCCTGGGTGGCCCGGCCTGCTTGCCGGATGGCCTTCACATGGGTCCGGATCAAAATGCCGCTCTGGGTGACCAGCAGCAGATCCTCGCTGCCGTCCACCATCTTAATCCCCACGACATCGCCGGTTTTCTCTGTAACCATGTAGTTGCGGATGCCAAGACCACCGCGGTTGGTGATGCGGTAGTCCTCCACAGGCGTGCGCTTGCCGTAGCCGTTGGCTGTGATAGACAGCACCGTCTGTCCCTCCCGGGCAACTCCAGCGCCCACCACGAAGTCCCCCTCCCGGAGCTTAATGCCCCGGACGCCCATGGCCTCCCGGCCCATGGCGCGGACGTCGTTTTCGTCAAAGCAGACGGCCTGCCCGTCGTGGGTGGCGATCAAAATTTTCTGACGGCCGTCCGTCTCCAAAACGGCGATCAGCTCATCCCCCTCATCCAGACGCAGGGCCCGGAGGCCGTTGTTGCGCAGATTCTTCAGGGCTGAGGCGGGGAGGCGCTTCACCGTGCCGTTCCGGGTCACCATGAACAAAAACCGCCCGTCTTCCTCGATGGAGGGCGTGTGAATCACAGCCTGGATCCGCTCCCCCTGTTCCACCTGAAGAATATTGACAATATTTGTACCACGGGCCGCCTTGCCGGACTCCGGAATCTGGTAGCCCTTCTTCCGGTAGACCTTTCCTGTATCGGTAAAGAAGAGGATATAGTCGTGGGTGGAGGAGGTGAACACATCGGTCACATAGTCCTCCTCCCGGGTGGTGATCCCCTTCTTGCCCATGCCGCCCTTGCTCTGGGCGGCATACTCACTGGCGCTGGTGCGCTTGATATAGCCGTTGGCGGTGAGGGTGAAGACGCACTGCTCCTCCTCGATCAGGTCCTCCACATCGATCTCGTCCTCCACCACATCGATCTGGGTCCGCCGCTGATCGCCGTACTTATCCCGGATCTCAATGAGCTCCTCCTTCAAAACGGACTTGAGGAGGCTCTCATCCGCCAGGAGCCTGGCGTAGTAGGCGATCTTCTCCTCCAGCTCCTGGTACTCGTTCTTCAGCTTCTCCCGGTCCAGTCCCTGCAGGGCCTTCAGCCGCATGTCCAAAATGGCCTGGGCCTGGATATCGTCCAGGCCGAAGCGCTCCATCAGCTTGTCCTTGGCGTCATCGTAGCTGGTGCGGATGATGCGGATGACCTCGTCAATGTTGTCCTGGGCGATGAGCAGCCCCTCCAGCAGGTGGGCCCGCTCCTCCGCCTTCTTTTTATCGTAGATGGTCCGCCGGGTGATCACATCCTCCTGGAAGGCGATGTACTCGTCCAGCACCCCCCGCAGCGTCAGAATCTTCGGCTGCTTTTGGTTGTTCACCAGGGCCAGCATCACCACGGCGAAGGTGGTCTGCATCTGGGTCTGGGAGAAAAGGCGATTGAGCACCACCTGAGGGTTGGCGTCCTTCTTCAGCTCGATGACGATGCGCATGCCCTTCTTGCCGTCGGACTCGTCCCGCAGCCCGGAGATGCCCTCTAAGCGCTTTTCTTTCACCTGATCGGCGATATTTTCCACCAGGCGGGATTTGTTTACCTGATAGGGCAGCTCCGTGACGATAATGCGGGTGCGGCCCTGGCCGAACTCCTCCATCTCTGTTCTGGCCCGGACGCGGATATGACCACGGCCGGTGGCATAGGCGGAGCGGATGCCGCTGCGGCCCATGATGATGCCACGGGTGGGGAAGTCCGGCCCTTTGATGTGCTCCATCAGGTCGTTGAGATCCGCCTCCGGGTTATCCAGAATACAGATTACAGCGTTAATGACCTCCGTGAGGTTGTGGGGCGGAATATTGGTGGTCATACCCACGGCGATGCCGCTGGAGCCGTTAACCAGAAGGTTGGGGAAGCGGGAGGGGAGGACCCGGGGCTCCTTGAGGCTCTCGTCGTAGTTGGGGTCCCAGTCCACTGTGTCCTTCTCGATATCCCGCAGCATCTCGTTGGCAATTTTGGACATGCGGGCCTCGGTGTACCGGTAGGCCGCCGGGGGATCTCCGTCAATGGAGCCGAAGTTGCCGTGGCCGTCCACCAGCACATAGCGCATAGAGAAGTCCTGCCCGAGGCGCACCAGGGCGTCGTACACGCTCTGGTCGCCGTGGGGATGGTACTTACCTAACACGTCGCCCACGCAGGTGGCAGATTTTTTGAAGGGCTTATCGCTGGTGAGCCCGCTCTCATACATGGAGTAGAGAATCCGGCGGTGGACCGGCTTGAGGCCGTCCCGCACATCGGGGAGGGCCCGGCCCACGATGACGGACATGGCATACTCGATGTACGCGTTCTCCATCTCGTGCTCCAGGTTGATCTCTACAATTTTTTGGTTGGGAAAGGAAATATCCTGGGGCTGATGTTCCTCGTGCTTTGCCATTTCCTATCCTCCTTAATAGTCCAGATTCATGACCTTGGCGGCGTTTTTCTCAATATACTCCCGCCTGGGCTCCACCTTCTCCCCCATAAGGAGGGTGAAGATGGCGTCTGCCTTCACCGCATCGGCCATGGTGATGCGCTTGAGGGTCCGGCGCTCGGGGTCCATGGTGGTCTCCCACAGCTCCTCCGGGTCCATCTCGCCTAAGCCCTTAAAGCGGCTGATGTCCACCTTGGCGTTGGGATTGTCCCCCCGCAGCTCAGCGGAGATGGCATCCCGCTCCTCCTCAGAGAAGGCCAAGCGGGTGGTTTTGCCCCGGACCAGCTTAAAGAGGGGTGGCACGGCGGCGTAGACATAGCCCTTGTCGATCAGCGGCCGCATAAAGCGGAAGAAGAAGGTCAGCAGCAGCGTGCGGATGTGGGCGCCGTCCACGTCCGCATCGGCCATGATGACCACCTTGTGGTAGCGGAGCTTGTTCTCGTCAAAGTCCTCGCCGATGCCGGCGCCGAGGGCCGTAATCACCGGGGAGAGCTTGTCGTTGCCGTAGACCTTGTCTGCCCGGGCCTTCTCCACGTTCAGCATTTTCCCCCACAGGGGCAAAATCGCCTGATACCGGGAATCCCGGCCCTGCTTGGCGCTGCCGCCGGCGCTGTCGCCCTCGACGATATAGATCTCTGTCAGCTCGGGGTTGCGCTCATAGCAGTCGGCCAATTTGCCGGGAAGGGTGGACCCCTCCAGCACGTTCTTGCGCCGGATATTCTCCCTGGCCCGCTTGGCGGCTTCCCGGGCCCGGCTGGCCATCATAGCCTTGTCCAAGATGGTGCGGCCCACTTTTGGGTTCTCCTCCAAAAAGACCTCCAGCTGGTCGGAGACCACGCTGTTGACCAGGGTGCGGATATAGGCGTTGCCAAGCTTGGCCTTGGTCTGCCCCTCGAACTGGGCGTCGGTGAGCTTGACGGAGATGACGCAGGTGAGGCCCTCCCGGCAGTCATCGCCGGAGACCTTGTCTTCCCCCTTGATGAGCCCGATCTTCTTGCCGTAGTTGTTGAGGACGTTGGTGAGGGCCCGCTTAAAGCCCTCCTCATGCATGCCGCCTTCAGGCGTATTGACATTATTGGCAAAGGAGACAATCGTGTCGGTGTAGCTGTCGTTGTACTGCAGAGAGAGATCCACGAAGGCGTCCCCCTTGCTGCCGCTCATGTAGATCACCTGGTCGTGGATGGGGGTCTTATTCTGGTTGAGCCAGGAGACATACTCCCGGATACCCCCTTCATAGTGCATCTCGTCCGCTGCCTCCATCCCAGACCGGCGGTCAAAGGTCTTGATCCGCAGTCCGGCGTTGAGGAAGGCCTGCTGCTGCATGCGGGTGTGGATGGTATCATAATTGAAGGTGGTGACGTCGAACATCTCCGGATCCGGCTTGAAGGTGACCACCGTGCCGGTCCTGTCCGTCTTGCCCACCTTGCGCATGGCCTCGGTAATCTCACCACGGGCAAAGCGCATCTCGTAGATATCCCCATCCTTGTGGACCTGTACCTCCAGCCACTCGGATAGGGCGTTGACCACGCTGGCACCCACGCCGTGGAGGCCGCCGGAGACCTTGTAGCCACCGCCGCCGAACTTACCGCCGGCATGGAGAACGGTAAATACCACCTCGAGGGCGGGCAGCCCTGTCTGGGGCTGGATGTCCACGGGGATACCCCGCCCGTTGTCCGTAACGGTAATGGTGTTTCCCTCGTTGATGGTGACAGTAATCTCACTGCAGTAGCCGGCCAGCGCCTCGTCGATGGAGTTATCCACAATCTCATAGACCAGATGGTGGAGCCCCGACTCCGAGGTGGAGCCGATATACATACCAGGACGCTTGCGTACGGCCTCTAAGCCCTCCAAAACCTGGATTTCCGAGCCGCCGTACTCATGCGTAACTTTTTCGTTTTCAGACATAAGGAATCCTCCTGTACGATCTTGCATCGGACGATCACAAAACATCCCCCTCGATAGAGAAAAGGGGGGTGCTTTCTGCTCGTCCGGCGCAGCTTCTCACTCTATTTTCCCGCTCAGCAGCCGTCCCTCCAGGGTGGAGGAGGCCAGGGGGGAGATATACACCCGCTGCCAGCTGCCCTTGGGACAGCACACTACAAGGGACTTAGGCAACTCGTTTCCCACATTGATGACCATGCCCTCCTCCTCCACAGAGCGGAGAAACTCCCTTGTAATGCGGGAGGTGGAACAGTTATCCAAATCAAATATACCCACAATATCCGCCGCCGGAACCGCGATATTGCTGCCAAGATGCAGATACATCTATGCAATACCCCCCTGGTGAATATGAAACACCTTCCCCTGCAGCAGCCGGCCCAGCCGGTCATCCTCACAGCAGGTGATGAACACCTGGCCGCCGGAGATGCGGTTGAGCACAAACTCCTGACGCCGTTGGTCCAGCTCGCTGAGGACGTCGTCCAGCAGCAGCACGGGACACTCCCCCGTATCCTGACAGAAGATGTCCCGCTCCGCCAGCTTTAAGGACAGCGCCGCCGTCCTGGTCTGACCCTGTGAGCTGTAGGTCTTGGCTAAATTGCCGTCGATCTCCACCACAAGATCGTCCTTGTGGGGACCGCTGAGGCAGCTCCTGGAGGCGATCTCCGCCTGCCGGTGGCTGGCCTGGTGGGCCAGAAGCTGAGGCAGGAGCTCCTTTGGGGAGGCCTCCGGGTCCGTGACGGTGGACACCGTCTCATACCGCAGGGTCAGCCGCTCCCTGCCGCCGGAAAAGTCAGTATGGATGGCGGGTGCCACCTGCTGCAGCAGACGGATGAAGTGGGCCCGGTAGTGAATCACAACGGCGCCGGCTTTGGCCATGCCTAAGGAAAAATCATCCAAGGTGTCCAGCAGGGAGGGCTTCTCCTCGCTGTCCCGGAGGATGCGGATCTTATGCTCATGGAGCCGCTTATACTCCGAGAGCGCTTGGGCATAGCGGGGCCGGAGTTGACAGATACACTCATCCAAAAACCGCCGCCGTGCGGCGGCCCCCTCCCGGATCAGGGAGAGATCATCCGGGCAAAAAAACACCGTGTTAAACACGCCGGACAGCTCCCCGGCGGACTTAAGTTTCACGCCGTTGGAATAGAGCTGCCGTCCTCTGCCCCGGTAGAGATTGGCCTCGAGGCAGAAGGGCCGGCCGCGGCTGACAACCTCCCCTTTCAAAAAGGCGGAGTCCACCCCGAACTGGATCAACTCCCTGTCGTAGCGGGCCCTGTGGGAGACGCCGGAGAGGTAGGCAATGGCCTCCAGCAAATTGGTCTTGCCCTGGGCGTTCTCCCCATAGATCACATTGACCGACGGGTCAAAATCCGCCTGCAGATGGACGTAATTGCGGAAAAAATCCAGCGTCAGCGCATCAATCCGCATAGGCTACCGTATAGGTCTCCCCCTGAAAGGACACCACATCCCCAGGGCGGATCTTTTTGCCCCGCAGGAGACAGACCTCCCCGTTAACCAGAACCTCTCCCTCCTGCACCGCCTGCTTTGCCATGCCGCCGGTTTCCACCAGATTTTCCAGCTTCAGCAGGTCCTGCAGCTTGATATATTCTGTTGTAATGACAATCGTTTTCATAATTCTCCTATTTCATCCGGCGGGCAGTGCACTTTCTTCTCTGTTTCCGCCTCTCAGCTGTTTTTCAGCCGCACCGGCAGCACCATGTAGAGGAACTTCTCCTCCCCCTCGGTGGGAAGGATAATGGCCGGAGAGATGCTGGTATTGAGCTCCAGCTTCACCGTATCCGCCGGGGCGAAGCGCAGGGCTTCCATCAGATAGCGGTTGTTGAAGCCGATCTCCAGCCCCTCCCCGTCGCCGGTGAGGCGGCAGACGTCGTTTGCCTCGCCGTTGCCGGTCTTGGCAGACATGCTGACCTTTCCGTCGGTAAAGACACAACGCACCGGGCTTTTCAGCTTGTCACTGATGACCACGGATACCCGGTCGATAGAGGTAATCATCGCTTTGGTGTCCACGGTGAGGGAGATGGGATTTTTCCGGGGGATGGCATTTTTATAGTCCAAAAACTCCCCCTCTAAGCGGCGGCAGATCAGCTGGGTGTCTCCCACCTCAAAGAGCAGGTGGCGGTTGCCGAGGGTCACCACAGCCTCCTCCTCGGTGTCCCCGCAGATCTTTTCCACCTCGCTGAGGGCGCTGCCCGGGGCCACGAAGCGGAAAGCGCCCCCCTCCACATGGCCAATGGGCTCCCGGCGCAGAGCCAGACGGAAGCCGTCCACCGAGACCATGGTCAATTCACTCTCCTCCACCTCGAAGAGGGATCCGGTGTGGACCGGACGAGCCTCGTTGGTGGAGACGGCAAAGATGGTCTCCTCAATCATGGATTTGAGGGTTTTCTGCTGGATGGTGAAGCTGTATTGATCCTCTACGGCGGGCAGCTCCGGATAGTCCTCGGCACTGAGGAACGCGATTTCAAAGCTGGAATCGGCACAGCTCAGATGCACGCTTCCATTTTGGTCGGTAGCAAATACGATGATATCGTCCGGCATCCGGCGGATGATATCGCCGAACAGCCGGGCGTTGAGCACCAGCTCGCCGGGCTCCGTAATGGCGGCGGACAGATTTGTGCGGATCCCGGTTTGCATGTTGTAGCCGGAGATGGTGAGCTTTTCCTCCGCCTGGAGCAGCAGCCCCTCTAAGGCGGGGATGGAGCTCTTGCTGGAGACGGCCCGGGAGGCGGTGTTGACAGCGTTTTGCAGCAGAACCTTCTCACAGGAGAAACGCATGGAAGCACTTCCTTTCTTTTTTTATCCGATCAGGCATATTTCGTATAAGCAGAGCATAATATTTTCTTTTTAGCAGTGATAGTAGTAGGGGAGATGTGTTGTGGAAAAGAGGGCGGAGTCCTTGTGGGACAAGCTTTTCTTCTTCCACAGGATAGGTGCAAAAGAAAATAGGTTTTCCCCGGGGAATGGGGAGAAAAAAGTTTTCCACAATTATCCCATAGTTTTCCACGGGAAAAAGTCGGGGAATGTGGAAAAAGGTGGGCTACCGCTTGGCGTTGATGTTGGTGGTGATCGCCTTGACGGTCTCGGCAAAGGCCGGGTCCTTCTTCATCCGCTGCTCCACCTGTTCAATGGAGTGCATGACTGTGGTGTGGTCCCGGTCGCCGAATTCCTTGCCGATGTCCTTGTAGGAGTAATTGCTCATCCGGCGGATCAGGTACATGGCCACCTGCCGGCTGCGCACCGCGTCCCGGTCCCGCTGCTGGCCCCGAATGACCTTTTCGTCAATCCGGTAGACCTTGCAGATCTCCGAGATAATGGTATCCACCGAGGGAATATACTCGTTTTCCTTGCGGAGCATATCCTGAATGGCCCGGTTGACGTTTTCCGTGTCTACATCCTTCTCCAAAAGGTCCTTGTAGGCCTTTACCTTTTTTACGGTGCCCTCCAGTTGCCGGACGTTGGCGGTGACGTTTTCCGCGATATAGTTGACAATGGAGGGGTCCAAAATGAGGCCCAGCTGAGCCGCCTTATTTTGAATAATCGCAATGCGGGTCTCCAAGTCCGGAGGCTGCACGTCCACCAAGAGGCCCCACTCGAACCGGGTGCGCAGCCGGTCGTCCAGCTTGCTCATCTCCTGAGGCGGCCGGTCTGAGGTCAGGACGATCTGCCGGTGGGACTCGTATAGGGTGTTGAAGGTGTGGAAGAACTCGTTCTGAGTCTCCTCCTTGCCGGCCACAAATTGGATATCGTCCACCAAAAGGAGATCCGCCTCCCGGTACTTGGTGCGGAAATCCTGCCCACGGCCGCTGCGCACGGTTTCGATGAACTCGTTGATAAAGTCGTCGCCCTTGATGTAGACGATTTTTGCATAGGGGCGCTTCTCCCGGATCTCATGGGCGATGGAGTAGATCAGATGGGTCTTGCCGAGGCCGGAGTCCCCGTAGATAAACAGGGGATTGTAGTGTTCCGCCGGCTGGGCGGCCACCGCCTTGGCCGCAGCGAAGGCCAGCTTGTTTGAGGGACCCACCACAAAGTTTTCAAAGGTGAACTCGTTGCTCTCAAAAAAATTGGAGGGGCGCTTCTCCTCCGTATTGCCGCTCTGATAGGCCCGCAGACCGTTGTCATCTAACAGGCGGATGGTGAAATCCGCAGAAAAGATATCCTTCAAGGAAGCGGCGATGTTCCCTAAAAAGCGGTCCTCAATGGTGTTGCGCTTGAAATCGTTGCCGCAGTGGAGGATAAAGGTATTCCCCTCCAGGGCCACCGGGACCGTATCATTAAACCAGGTGTTGATCGTGGTCTCGTACAGTTCCGTTTTCATCTGTTCCAGAACCATATTCCAAATATCCTGTAAGGAATTCAAAGACGTCGGCTCCTTTCTGTTACTGTGCAGCAGCCTGTGAAAATAGACAAAATACAACTCCTATTCTATCAAAAATACACAGGGATTGCAACAGATACTTATTCTAATATAAGAATATTTTTTTGCTTAGAATTTTACACAAAATGTGGACTAAGAATTTATATACATACCATATATAGTGAGAAAATAAAAAATAGAGAGAAAGGCATAAGAAAAGGGACGCATTTCCCTTCTTTTACGAAGTTTTTATTGACAGAAGTGGGGATATTATGTATAATGTCGGTTGCGCGACCTCCTTGTAAGGGAGATCTATTTTGTCAACTGCGGCTGGGGGCTGTCGGCTCCGTCCGCCGTCGAGTAGTGGCTGCAAAGCCACAGCAAATTCAAAGAGGAGAGAGGTGTATTGCATGTTCCGTACCTATCAGCCCAAGAAGCGCCAGCGCTCCAAGGAGCATGGCTTCCGCAAGAGAATGCGTACCGCCAATGGCCGCAAGGTGCTTGCTCGCCGTCGTGCCAAGGGTCGTGCCCGTCTGACCCATTGAGGGCGCGGAAGGTGCATCGCAAATAGATAACGGCAGGGACGGGTACGATGTACTCGTCCCTAAACGGCTATCTATGGGAGGAAAACGCGGTGAAAAGGGCAGTGACGTTAAAAGAAAATTGGGAGTTTCGCCGGCTCTACCAGCGGGGAAAGTCCGCGGTGGGGCCGGCTATGGTGCTTTACTGCAAAAAAAACCGTTTAGGTCACAACCGCCTCGGTGTGACAGTCTCCACCAAGTTAGGCGGCGCTGTGGTGCGCAACCGGGCCCGCCGCCGCCTGCGGGAGGTCTATCGGCTGAGCAGCTCCCATCTGAAGCAGGGCTACGATCTGATTTTGGTGGCCCGCTCCCGGTCTCTGAGCGACCCATTTTCTAAGATGATGGACAGCTTCCGCCGACTGTGTGGAAAGCTGGAGCTATGGGAGGAAGAACTATGAAGCGCCTGTTTTTGGCCCTGATCCGCTTTTATCAGCACTATATTTCCCCCGCCTTTCCTGCCCGCTGCCGCTATATTCCCACCTGTTCCGAGTATGCCCTGACGGCCATTGAAAAATATGGTGCCGTTAAGGGCGGCTGGCTGGCCTTTAAGCGCCTGATGCGATGCCACCCGTTCCACAAGGGAAATTTTTATGACCCCGTCCCTTAACCTTTGACAACGCTACGGAGGAAAACATCCCATGACTAATCTGATCACCGCGCCTTTCGCATGGATCATGCGGATTTTTTATTCCATGACAGGCTCCTACGGCCTCTCCCTGCTGCTGTTTACCCTTGTGGTGAAGCTGGTCATGCTGCCTTTTCAAATCAAAGGAAAGAAGAGCATGGTCCGCATGGGACGACTCAGCGGAAAGCAGAAGGAGCTGGAAAAAAAGTACGCAAACAACAAGCAAAAATATCAAGAGGAAGTCCAGAAGCTCTATATGGAGGAGGGCATCAACCCCATGGGCGGCTGCCTGTGGAGCCTGATTCCTCTGTTTATTCTGATCCCTCTGTACAACATCATTCGCCGGCCGCTGACTTACTTCATGCGGCTGGGGGAGGAGACCGTTACCGCCGTCCGGGATTTGGCAACAAATGTCGGCTATCAGGCAGCCTCTGGTTCCACCGCTTATGAGGAGATTTCGCTGGCCAACTTCGTCAGCAACCACTGGGAGAGCTTTGACGGAAAATTTGACGGGCTGTTCCATGTGAACTTTAGTTTTTTAGATCTTGATCTCACCGCATGGCCCAGCAACGCGATTACCAATTTTAACCTCAGCTGGGAGTGCATCGGCCTGATTTTGATTCCCATTATTGCCGGTGCTCTCAGCTTTCTGCAGACCAAGGTTACCAACAAGTCCAATGGACAGGAAATGCAGTCCAGCATGAAGGGCATGATGATTATGATGCCCCTGATGAGCGTCTATATCGGCTTTATCATGCCTGCAGCCCTCGGTGTGTACTGGATCTTCAACAGTCTGTTCAGTATCGTGCAGGAGGCTACCCTGGGCCGGTATTTCAACAAGAAGATTCAGGCCGAAGAGGATGAACGGGAGGCCAAGCGGGAGGCCAGCCGCCAGAAGCGGATGGAGGAGGCCAAACGGCAGGCCCTCGAGGAGAGAAACAACCCTAAGCCGCAGAAAAAGATGGAGAAAAAACAGCCGGAAAAGAAGAAAAATCCTACAAATGAGGCCGGGCGGGTGGGAGACCGTCCCTATGCTCGGGGCCGGAGCTTTGTGGAAAACCGGTACGACGATAAGTAAGGAGCATGGCTATGCAGTATATTGATGTGACAGGCAAGACCGAGGCAGAGGCCATCGAAAAGGCTCTGCAGCAGCTCGGTTTGGACCGTGACGACGTCTCTGTTGAAATTTTAGAGCGGGCCAAGTCTGGTTTTTTAGGGATCGGCGCCGCTCCCGCTAAGATTCGTGTCACCTATGAGGAGCCCCAAAAGACCGCGGCGCCTATAGAGATGAAGGCACCGGAAGTACCGGTTAAGGCGGAGAAAGCGGAAGAGCCCAAGCGGGAGAAGAAGGCCGCACCTCCAGAGGAGAAGAGAGCTCCGAAAGAAGAACCCCAGGAGAAAAAGCGGGAGGAAAAGAGCGCCCCGGTGCAGCCCCAGCCGGTGGAGGAGCTGGGCGAGGAGGCGGATGACTCCAAGGCCCAGCAGATCCGCACCTTCCTCAACGGCCTCATGGAGCACATGGGCAGCACCGCCCAGGTGAAGGTCTATCTCTCCACGGAGAAGGACCGCTATAAGGTCTACTTAGTGGGGGAGAAGTTGGGGCAGCTCATCGGCCGCCGGGGGGAGACGCTGGACGCCATCCAGCAGCTGACCAACTACTCCATCAACCGGGGCAGCGACAAGCGGGTGCGGGTCTATGTGGATGCCGAGGGCTACCGGGAGAAGCGGGAGCAGAGCCTCGAGCGTCTGGCGGTAAAGGTGGCCGGCAAGGTGGTCAAATACCGCAAGAACGTGACCTTAGAGCCCATGAACGCCTATGAGCGCCATGTGATCCACACCGCCCTGCAGGACTATGACCATGTCACCACCTACTCCATGGGCACCGAGCCCAACCGCCGGGTGGTGGTGGCCTACGAGAAGTAAGCAAAAAAAGACAGGCTGTCTGAAAGCAGCCTGTCTTTTTTTGCCTGTCAAAAAGCATCTCAGTAAAACTTGCGGTAGATTGCATAGAGTGTCTTAGCATCCTCCTCATCCAAGAACAGTTCTACCCGTATGGTCTCTCCATCCACCGTCATTGTATAGCTGCAGTAGTCATCCGAAACGCCGACTACTTGGTTCTCCCCGATAAACAGGAAATAGTGATAGGCGATGTCATAGTCCGACCACCACCGCCAAGAGGAGGAGTAGGAGTTGAAGAGGTCAATGACCGTCTCAGCATCCTCCGCAGAGAGCTGATGCTGTACGCTCTTCGGCATAGAGGATTCCACATAGACCTCCGCGCCCTCCGGAAACTCCACGCGGGGCGGAGCAGATCCCAACAGAAATCTGCCGAGGATCACAAGGAGCACCGCCGCCACAGCGGTACCGATCAAAATCTTAGTCCATTTCTTCATGTGGCTACCTCCTTTCTGCGGAGAAACAAACTGCGGCAGGACGCTTTGCTCCGCGCCTCTGCCGCCCTGCTTGTTCTTTCATGGCACGCCTCCTCTCCTTCAAAACACCAAGGGACGGGGAACGAAAAACCATGGACCGCATATGCTCTGGTACTGCTTCCACTGTAGCAAAAACAGTGGGTACTGTCAAGGTCGGGGCGGGGGAGGATTCGCCCTCCGGGCGAGCCGTTTTTGGGGACTTTCGCGCCCCCGGGCGCGAGTGACTTTTGTCTCTGAACAAAAGTCACCAAAAATCAGCTTAGGGGCAAAGCCCCTAAGGACCCAAAAGACTGGGTGAGGACTGTTAGGCATCGCAAAATGTACTTGCCTCGCAGCGTACGGCAGCCCGGGTGGAGCACGGAATTGACTGGTTGTTCTGTACCCGCCCTTTCCGCTTCGCTAAGGGCTACTCTCGTTTTGCTCTGCTGTCAGTTTCCTTCTCGCGGTGTGCAGCATTCTATCGTTTTTCGTTTGCCGACAAGCTGCCCCATTCTCACCGCAGCAGGCGCTCCTCATGGGGATAGAAAGTGCTAAGTACCCCGCGGCAGGAGGGTGTAACGCCCGGGGCGGGTGATTAAGTCCTTACGATGGCCACGCGCCGGTGATAGGAGAAGGCAGTACAGCGGGGACAAGGAGATTCCTAAGAACCATGGTTTTTTGGGCTGGCTTTTGGGCCGAAGCAAAAGGGCCTCGAGCCGAGGGGCGCAAAAAATTCTTGCCGCCGAGGGCAAAGAAACTCGCCGCCGGCGGCGCTTCGCCGGTTTTCCAGCCGTAGCAGGCGGCAAAAAACCTTCCCTCCCTTGACAAAGGGGAGAAAAAATGATACAGTACCCAACGTCAAAAGGCTTGGAAGGGGAGGAGTACCTCCTTGCTGCGGGATAAGAGAGAGAGCGGTCGGTGTGAGCTCTCCCCGGGCAGGTGGGAAGGCACCTCGGAGCCGCTGAGGGGAAATCCTCCGCCGGTCCCCGCCGTTACCGGGAAGGAAGTGCGTACCAGCCAGGTACGAATTCAGGTGGAACCACGGACAAGTTTTGTTCGCCCTGAGCCAAAGTGGGCTCAGGGCATTTTTTGTTCTGAGCCAAACAATCTGAAAAAGGAGCGTTTGACATGAAAAACACGGAAAAGACCATGGAGAAGATCGTGGCCCTGTGCAAGGGCCGGGGCTTCATCTTCGCCGGCAGCGAGATCTACGGCGGCCTCGCCAACACCTGGGACTACGGCCCCCTGGGCGTGGAGCTGAAGAACAACGTGAAGAAGGCCTGGTGGAAAAAATTCGTCCAGGAGAACCCCTACAACGTGGGGCTGGACGCCGCCATTCTCATGAACCCGCAGGTGTGGGTGGCCTCCGGCCACGTGGGTGGCTTCTCCGATCCCCTGATGGACTGCAAGGAGTGCAAGGAGCGCTTCCGGGCGGACAAGGTCATCGAGGACTGGTGCGCCGAGAACCACTTCGATCTGGGCAAGAGCGTGGACGCCTTGAGTCAGAGCGAGATGAAGGCCTTTGTGGAGGAGCACAACATTCCCTGCCCCACCTGCGGTAAGCACAACTGGACGGACATCCGTCAGTTCAACCTGATGTTCAAGACCTTCCAAGGGGTCACCGAGGACGCCAAGAACACCGTCTATCTCCGTCCGGAGACCGCTCAGGGCATCTTTGTCAACTTCCAGAATGTCCAGCGCACCACCCGGCGGAAGCTGCCCTTCGGGGTCTGCCAGATCGGCAAATCCTTCCGCAACGAGATCACCCCGGGCAACTTCACCTTCCGTACCCGGGAGTTTGAGCAGATGGAGCTGGAGTTCTTCTGCCAGCCGGGCACCGAGCTGGAGTGGTTCAAGTATTGGAAGGACTTCTGCCACCAGTGGCTGCTGGGCCTTGGCATGCAGGACGAGAACCTGCGGCTGCGGGACCACGACCCGGAGGAGCTCAGCCACTACTCCAACGCCACCACCGACTTCGAGTTTGTCTTCCCCTTCGGCTGGGGTGAGCTGTGGGGTGTGGCCAGCCGGACGAACTTTGACCTGAATGCCCACCAGACTACCTCCGGCAAGGACATGACCTATTACGATCAGGAGAAAAATGAGCATTATATACCATATGTAATTGAGCCTTCCCTGGGCGCCGACCGGGTGGTGCTGGCCTTCTTAGTGGATGCCTACGACGAGGAGGTAGTGGATGCGGAGAAAAACGACACCCGGGTGGTGCTCCGTCTCCACCCCGCTTTGGCCCCCTATAAGTGCGCCGTGCTGCCCCTGAGCAAGAAGCTCAGCGAAAAGGCCCGGGAGATCCAAGCGGAGCTCAGCAGATACTTCATGGTGGACTACGACGACGCCGGAAGCATCGGCAAGCGTTACCGCCGGCAGGACGAGATCGGCACCCCCTACTGCGTCACCGTGGACTTTGAGACTGTGGGCGACGACAAGACCCCTGCGGACAACGCTGTCACCATTCGGGACCGGGATACCATGGAGCAGGTGAGAGTGCCTATTTCTGAGCTGAAGAGCTGGCTGGAGGAGAAGCTGGCCTACTGATAGCGGCTTTTCATCAAGAGAGGGGAGGCGTGAAAGCGCCTCCCTTTTTTACACCCCTCCGAGGGGCGGAATCTCTCCGCCGCTGCAAGCGGCAAAACAGACCAGCCTCGCTGGCGGCAACATCCCGCCCGATTATGAATAATTCATAAACTTCCCGTTTTTGGGATTTTCTTTTTGCCCTTTTGTGCTATAATGAACCGCAAAGAATGCGCCAAGATGCTGCGGGCGGGATCTTCCGGCAGAAGATCCGCACCGGCCAGCTGTGAAACGATCCCGGGGATGGTTCCCGGTGCAGAAAGGATCTGTCTGCCATGCACAAGTTTTCTTCCGCCAAAAAAGGAGGCGGTAAGCTCTACGGATGGGTGGAGGCCAAGGCACCAAGGATTGCCCCCTATCTCCACCTGTTTCTCTTTTTCTGCGCCCTGATCGCCTTAGATTTGGGCCTGCGCTGGATGTGCCGTTTTGCGCAGGTAGTGGGGCTGGCCAACACCTTGAAGCTGATGCCCTTCACCCTCGGCTGGGCGCTGCTGCTGACAGGGCTCGCGGCGCTGCTGCCCCGCCGGGGCCGGCAGGTTTATATGACCGTGGTTGGCTTGGCCTTCTCCCTCCTCAGCATCACCCACGGCGTGTATATCAACATGTTCCGTAAGTTTTTTTCCTTCGCGGATATGGCCTTCGCCGGGGACGGCGCCGCCTTCGCGGATTTGTCTTACATGGTCATCCGCAAGCTGCTTTTGGCTTGGATCCTGCTGTGCTTTCTGGTAGTCGTGGTGGCTGTGCTGTTGACGCCCCCCAGGGCCCGGTCCCGTTGGCGGCTGGGCGGCATCGGGGCGGCAGTTGGTATCGCCGTCATCTTGGTAACCCGCTTTGCCATTCTTGGCAAAAGCCAGGCGGTTATCTGGAATCAGAACAGCGATCCCGCCTTCCTCTATGAGGATTTTTCCGACAGCCGAGCCTGTCTGACCATGCTGGGCCTCTACCAGTACACCTTCCGGGATATCCAGATGCTGCTGCCCCGGGGCGGTCAGCTGACAGAGGAGGAGCGATCGGAGATCGCTGATTTTGCCGCCCAGCGCGGCCACGAGGCAAATGAGATGAGCGGCATCTTTGAGGGAAAAAATCTAATCTTAGTGCAGCTGGAGGCCATTGATACCTGGATGCTGGAGGGCTACATGCCGGCGCTGCGGGCGGTGAAGGAGCAGAGCATCGTCTTCTCCAACCACTACACCCCCGCCTATATCACCGCCGGTACCTTCAATACGGAGTTTATGGTCAACGCCGGGCTGCTGCCGGCGACCTCCGGCACCTCCATGAGCGTCTACACCCACAACGCCTTCCCCAACTCCCTGGCCCACCTCTTCCGGGATAAAGGCTACTCCGCCAACTCCTTCCACGGCAGCGAGGGCAGCGTCTACAACCGGGAGGCGATCCATGAGAATTTGGGCTTTGAGGCCTACCACAGCGGCACAGATATGGGGATGGCCGACTATACCATGGATTCCCAGCTGATCAATGCCTTTGACCAGATGACCGGGGAGGAGCCCTTCTTCACCTTCATCATCACCTACTCCGGCCACGGCCCCTATGGGGAGGATAATCCTATCTATCAGGCCCACGCCGAGGAGGCGCAGGCGGAGGCCGAGCGCACCGACGGAAACTATGTCTACGCCGTGGGCCACGCCAAGGAGACAGACCTCTTTGTCTCGGAGCTGATGGATGCCTTAGAGCGCTCCGGCCATTTGGAGGACACGGTGGTGGTATTCTACGCCGACCACTACAACTACTACATGATGAACGACGCGCTGAACATGGAGATCAAGGGCGTGGACAGCTTAAATCTGCTGCAGCACACGGATTTCTTCATCTACTCCCAGGATGCGGCGCCCCAGACAGTGGAGAAGTACACCTCCAGCATCGATGTGCTGCCCACCTTGGCCAACCTCTTCGGGCTGGATGCGGAGTATGATCTTTTGACCGGGGACGACGCCTTCTCTGAGGATGGCGGCTATGTGTTCTTCAGCGACAACACTTGGATCGGCGGCACAGGGGATCTGACGGAGGAGATTCTGGAGCGCCGGCGGATCAGCTCCCTCCTCCTCTCCGGGGACTACTGGGGCTGAAAAAGTATGGTGACAGGGGGGATGCTGGTATGGTACGGGATATTCTGCGCTTAGGGGATGAGCGGCTCTATGAGGTCAGCCAGCCGGTGACAGCTGCGGACGAGGCCGATCTAAAGGGCTGGGTGGCCGATCTCCACGACACGCTGATGGCCTACCGTGCCGCCTATGGGGCGGGCAGGGCGGTGGCGGCGCCCCAGATCGGCGTGAAAAAGCGGCTGCTGTATGTGCATATCGACCAGCCGTGGGTCCTCATCAATCCGGAGCTCTCCTTTCCCGACGAAGAGAAGTATACCCTGATGGACGACTGCATGTCCTTTCCGGGGCTGATGGTCCGGGTGGAGCGGCACCGCCGGGCGGTGGTGCGCTATTGGGACATGGAGGGCCAACAGCAGGAGGCGCGGCTGGAGGGGGATCTCTCCGAGCTGCTGCAGCACGAGTATGACCACTTGGATGGGATCCTTGCCACCATGCGGGCGGTGGATAACCGCTCCCTTTTCCTTGGCCAGATGAAGCGGACATTTCCCTCCGGGGAATAAGGGCGCTCCCTGCGCCAAAAGGAAATATATCCTCTGACTGAAAATCAAAAGCACGGGCCTTTCTGAACAGGAGAACCCATGCTTTTGATTTCATGACCGCGCCGCTGAAAGCGGCACATGACCTATTTTGCTATGCTTTTACATAGCAAAATATATGCGTATATGCCGATGGAGGGAATAGTCGATGGACAGGAGAAGACTGTGGGCGACCATTTTTTGGTGCATGGAGTTGGCTTCAATTATCTTTTTATTTGTTACCTATCTGTGGTGGGATGTGTCCAAATGGATTCGCTGGCTGGTATACTTGGTACTGCTCTTCTCGACGATTTCACTGCAGCGGGTCTGCCGTTGTCCCTTTTGCGGAAGGACGGTGATGATTAACCCGATTCGCCGAGAGCCGGAGAATGTTTATTGCAGTCATTGTGGGAATAAGGTGTGGTAACACAGCCTATAGCCCTTCTGAAACGGTTTATAATAGTTACAAAAAAACCTTGAGAGAGCCTATCAGGAATGGGCGATCCATGGCTGGTAATGAAATACGGCACGGCAGCGATGAAAGACGGCCCTCATAGAGGGCCGTCTTTTTTCCTTATCTTTCTGCCTTTTGGTCAAAAAACGCCTCAATGGCCTCCCTTGTGGCGGCGGCAGTACCCTGGGCGAAAGCGGGCTTTCCGCCGCCCCGGCCGCCGAGGGCGGCATTCAGATCCCGGATCAGGGGGCGCAG
>CAJFUI010000149.1 GCA_904420145.1 uncultured Oscillospiraceae bacterium | reverse complement strand
TTCCCGCCCCGGGCGTTACGCCCTGTTGCGGCGGAACACAGCAGTTTTCCGCCTCTTATGAGGAGCGCCTGCCACGGTGGGGGTGGGGCGGACTGCCAATGTGCGAAACGATAGAACGCCAATCCTCACGCAACCACCGCAGGAGCCCTTAGCGAAGCGGAAAGGGCGGGTACGGAGTAACCAGTCGATACAGTGTTCCACCGGGACCACCGCGCGCTGCGAGGCAAGAAAATTTTGCGATGCCCATCAGCCCCCACCCGGTCTCCGGGTCCTTAGGGGCTTGCCCCTAAGCTGATTTTTGGTGACTTTTGTTCAGGGACAAAAGTCACTCGCACCCGGAGGCGCGAAACGCCCCCCACAAAAGCGGGAAGCTTTTGTGGGGACCCCGGATTTGATTCAAATGGCCAAACAAAGTCCGCCCATTTCATGGTCCAGACCACCTTCTCTTGGCCATTCCGGCCAATTCACCTTGAGGTTTTGCCTGCGGCAAAACGCTTGTACGCCGCCGAAAGCGGACAAAGGGACCCGCACCGGGGCGCGGAGCAGCAAAACCCGCCTGCTCCCCGGAAAAGGGGGCGGGCGGGTGACAAAATTACTCCTGTTCCTTCAGGGCCTCATAGGCCTCCTTCGCCTCGGCCAGGAGCCTACGGTCCTGCTTGCTGCCAAGAAAATCCTCCTCCCGGAAGATGTCGGGCCGGCGCTGGAGGGTGCGGATAATGGACTGCTTGCGCCGCCAGCGGCGGACCTTCTCGTGGTCGCCGCTGCGCAGCACCTCCGGCACCTCCCGGCCGTGCCACACGGCGGGGCGGGAGTACTGGGGATATTCCAGCAGACCGTTCCAGTGGCTCTCCTCCTCGAAGCACTCCGGATCCGGCAGCACGCCGGGCACCATGCGACACACCGCGTCAGCCACCGCCATAGCGGGGATCTCCCCGCCGGTGAGGACGAAGTCCCCCAGGGAGATCTCCTCATCCACGCACTCGTCCAAAAACCGCTGATCTACCCCCTCGTAGTGGCCGCAGACCAAAATCAGGTGGTCATAGTCGGCTAAGAGCTGGCGGGCCTTGGCCTGGGTGAAGGTCGCCCCGCAGGGGGAGAGATAGATGGTGCGGCTGCGCTCCGTGCCGAAGCGCTCCCTGATATAGGCCCAGCAGCGGTAGAGGGGATCCGCCTGCATCACAGCCCCCCGGCCGCCGCCGTAGGGGTAGTCGTCCACCTGCTTCTGTTTGTTGGTGGTAAAGTCCCGGATCTGGTGGGCGTCCACCCTGATGAAGCCCCGCTCCTGGGCCCGTCCGAGGATGGACTCGTTCATCATGTCCCCCACCGTCTCGGGAAACAGCGTCATAATGTCGATGCTGTACAGCGCCATCTCAGATCAGTCCCTCCCACACATGGATTTTCATGACATTCGCCTCCAAGTCCACCGAGGCGACAAAGGCCTCCACAGCGGGGACCATGAATTCCTTCTCCCCCCGCACCACATAGACGTCGTGGGCGGGGTAGGGGATGACACCGGCAATTTTGCCGAGGGCCGCGCCGCTTTCGGCATCCTCCACTGCCATACCCATGAGCTCGGCGGGAAGATAGGCCCCCTCGGGCAGGGGGAGCTCACTGCGGCGGACGGAGACCGTCTTGCCCTTGTAGGGGAGGGCGGCGTCCACGCTGTCCACCCCGGGCAGCTGGAAGAGCAGGCAGCCCTTGTGAATCCGCCGAGCGGTGGGGGAGACGGGTGCGCCGTCGATATAGAAGGTTTTGCAGCGGCGCAGCAGCTCCGCCTCCACGTCCAGCGGGCGGAGCTTGAGCTCTCCGCGGACGCCGTGGGTATTGACAATCTGGCCGATCTCTACATAGGTCAGCTTCATAAGAGGTACCTCCCGATGGGCGCGCTTTTTTCTGTTATCCTATCCTGTCGCGAGGGAAATGTCAAGAAAAGGGGGCGCTCAGACGGAGATAGCCTTGCCCTCTCCGCAGGTACGCAGCACCTTTGGAAAGGCGAGGAAGAAGAAAATGGAGGTGTTGACCGCCGCCAACAGATCCGCGATGGGCTCGGAGTAAAAAGTGGCCTCCGGGCCAAACAGGGCCGGCAGTGCCAGCAGGCACACGAAAAACACCACCTTGCGGAACAAGGAGCAGTACAGGGCCCGCCGTACCTGGGCTAAGGCGGTCATCTCGTCCACCAGGGGGTACTGGATGGCCAGGGGGATGAGCATCATAGTAAACCGCTTGATATAGACTACGGACCGCCTGGCGATCTCTTCACTGCTGGTGAACAGCCGGACAAAAAGGGGGGAGAGGGTATGGGTCACTACCAGCATAATGGCACAGAAGATGAGGCAGAGGACCGCAATGGTCTGGATGGCCCGCCGGACCCGCTGGGGCTGTCCCGCGCCGTAGTTGAAGCTGACCACCGGCTGGGTGCCGAGGGTCATGCCGCCCATGGGCATGGTGATGATGAGCAGATAGCTCTGGACAATGGTGGCGCAGGTGACCAGAGTGTCCCCCAGTTCCGCCCCGCCGTAGCGCTGGAGAACCGTGTTGAGCACGATCAGCAGCACGCTGTCGGTGGCGACGATGAGAAAGGGGGAGAAGCCAAAGCTCAGTACCCGGCGGACGATTTTGCCCTCCAGCCGGCCTAAGCCCAGCCGCACAGGCATCTTTTTGCTCCGCAGGGCCAGCAGCACAAAGGCGCAGGAGGCCATCTGGGAGAGAACGGTGGCGACGGCGGCTCCGGCTACGTCCATGTGGAAGAGGAAGATAAAAATGGGGTCCAGCACGATGTTCATCGCCGCGCCCAGAACCACCGAGCCCATCCCCAAGCCGGAGAAGCCCTGGCAGATGAGAAAGCTGTTCATGCCGGCGGCCATCAGGGCGAAGAAGGTGCCGGCGGTATAGATGGTCATGTAGGTGTCGGCATAGACAAAGGTGTCGGGGCTGGCGCCGAACCACATGAGCAGACGGTCCTTCGTGAGAAGAAAGAGAAAGGTGAGGCCGAGGGAGAGGATCACCAGCATGAGAAAACAGTTGTCAAGAATTTTTTTCGCCACATCGTTTCGGCCCTGTCCCATACGCATGGCCATAAGGGGAGAGCCGCCTAAGCCCACTAAGGAGGCGAAGGAGCTCAGCAGAGTGACAATGGGGCCGCAGACGCCGACGCCCGCCAGCGCTAAATCACCAATATCAGGTACGTTGCCGATGTACATGCGGTCAACGATGCTGTAGAGCACATTGACCAGCTGGGCCAGCATGGTGGGAATGGCCAGCCGCAGAATCAGCGGAACAATAGGGTCCTTTCCCAGATCGTTGGTATGTCTCTTTTCGTGCTGCACGGCAGTGCTTCCTCCCTTCCGCCTAAGGCGGCACCGAGGCCGCAGAGGGTAGTATAGCGCTTTTTTCCGGCGGCGTAAATAGGAAAATGAAATTTGAAAACATTAGCGCTCTCGTATTGAGAGTGCTAATGTTTACAAACAGGACACATTTTTTGCAAGCTTTGTTCATAAATCGGGGATATACTAAAGTCAAGAAATGAGACAGAGGCAGAGCTCCACGAGAGGAGCGGCCTCCCCATTCCGAAATGAATGATTTCAGAAAGGAAGTATTGTTTTATGTTTGGTATGATCCCCTTTGAGCATCGTGAAAATAATCTGTTTGACCTGTTTGACAACTTTGAGCGCAATTTCTTCGGCGGCAGCAGCAACCTGAGCACCTTCCGCACCGATATTCGGGACGAGGGGGACAAGTTTGTGATGGAGGCTGAGCTGCCCGGCTTCAACAAGGAGGACATCAAGCTGGATGTGAAGGACGGAATCCTGACCGTGTCCGCTCAGCACACCTCCAACAATGATGAGAAGGATAAGAAGGGCAACTACATCCGCCGTGAGCGGCGCTACGGCTCCTTCGCCCGGAGCTTTGATATTTCCGGCATCGATCAGGAGCACATCACCGCCTCCTATGCCGACGGCGTGCTGCAGTTGACGCTACCGAAGGAGCAGCCGGTTGTCCCCGCTGCCCGGCAGATTGAGATTCAGTAAAAGGGCAAAAAGGATACAAAGGCCGCGCAGGATTTCCTGCGCGGCCTTTCTGCTCGATATTTTGATTTTACAGAGTTAAGTGACGGCGTCAGTCTGAGCAGTGTTGAGGATATTGGCCCGGGCCATCTCCACATGCTTGACCGCCAGCTCCTCCGCCAGGGCGGCATCCCCAGCAGCCAGCGCTTGGAAGATATCCCGGTGCTCTGCGGCGGAGGCCACAGCTCGGGTGTTGACCGCGACAGACATTTTGCGGTAGCGCTGAAGCTTCTTGTGTAGTGCGGTCAGCTGCTTGTCATAGGTTCGGCTGCCGCAGGCGGCATAGATGGCCTCATGAAAGCGGCTGTCGGACTCCAGCACCTTGTCGGTAAAGCCCCGCGAGACATAGAACTCCTGCAGTGTAATGATCTCATCCAGCTCCGAGAGCTCCTCCTTGGTGATCCGGCGGCAGCACTTAGCGGTGGCGATGCCCTCCAGCCGGCTGCGGATCTCCAGAATATCCATCAGGTCCTCCGGGGTAATGCCCACTACCACGATGCTTTTGCCCCGGCTTTCTACAAGATCGTCCTGCTCCAGACGGCGCAGCGCCTCCCGCACAGGCGTGCGGCTGACCTTGAGCTGTTCCGATAGGCGCAGTTCTGTCAGGATATCGCCCCGCTGATAGACGCCGCCTAAAATGTCGCGCTCTACCTGCTCATAGACAATATCGGCTAAGGACGTCACCTTGTTTACGGTCATACTATCTCACCTCAGTGATGAAATCTTCCAGGGGCAAACTCTTCAATCTTATTCTCCAGCTCTTTGCGGGAGAGGGTGTTCTGACGGCCGTTTTCATACTCCGCATCCACCCACTCCTTCAGCTTGACCACCAGCGGGTCGTTTTTGGCGATGGCCTTGTCACCCTCCAGATCATAGTCCTCGTTGATCCAGTAGGCGATGCCGGCGAGGCCGGAGGTCTTGCCGATCATCACAGAGGCAGGGCGCTTGAGGAACTTTTTGGTGTCGAAGATGTTGTAGATCTCCTCATCCTTCAAAAGGCCGTCGGCGTGGATGCCGGCCCGGGTGACATTGAAGTTGCGGCCCACGAAGGGGGTATTGTCGGGGATATCGTAGCCGATGTCGCGGCGGAAGTACTCGGCGATGTCGGTGATGGCGGTGGTGTCCATGCCGTTGAGGGTACCCCGCAGGCCGGCGTACTGGAAGATCATGGACTCCAGAGGTACGTTGCCTGTACGCTCGCCGATGCCTAAGAGGGTGCAGTTGACAGCGCTGGCACCGTACATCCAGGCGTGGCTGGCGTTGGCGGTGGCCATGTAGAAGTCGTTATGGCCGTGCCACTCTAAGCATTCGCTGGGTACGTCAGCGTAGTAGCGCAGGCCGTAGATGATACCGGGGACGCTCCGGGGCAGGGTGGCACCGCTGAAGGGGACGCCGTAGCCAAGGGTGTCGCAGGCGCGGATCTTCACGGGAATACCCGCCTCCCGGGAGAGATCCTGCAGGGCATTGACGAAGGGGACCACGAAGCCGTAGAAGTCGGCGCGGGTCAGGTCCTCCAGATGGCAGCGGGGCACGACGCCTGCGGCAAAGGCCTCCTTCACCGTGGCCAGATAGGTATCCAAGGCCTGACGGCGGGTCATGTGGAGTTTCTTGAAGATATGGTAGTCCGAGCAGCTGACCAAGATGCCGGTCTCCTTAATCCCTAAGTCGGACACCAGCTTGAAGTCCTCCTTGGTGGCGCGGATCCATGTGGTGATCTCCGGAAATTTCAGCCCCAGATCACGGCAGCGGTCCAGCGCTTCCCGGTCCTTCTTACTGTAGACAAAGAACTCCGTCTGGCGGATGACCCCGTTGGGGCCGGAGAGACGGCTCATGAGCTTATAAAGCGTGACAATTTGTTCTACCGTAAAGGGCTCCATAGACTGCTGCCCATCCCGGAAGGTGGTGTCGGTGATCCAGATCTCCTCCGGCATCTGCATAGGCACCCGGCGGAAGTTGAAGGGCACCTTGGGCAGCTCTCCGCGGCCATAGACATCACGATACAAAACGGGTTCTGCCACATCCTGCAGCTGGTAGCGGTAGAGCTTTTGCTCCAGCAGGTTGGTGTGAGGGGATAGTTGTAGCATGTTCAGCACCTCCTGTATAATTGTATACAATTATACCATGAAAACAGGAGATGTCAAGAGCAAATTTCCAATTTGCTGGAAAAAATAAGGAAGCGGATTTAGATAGACGATCCGACAGAAGCTACAGACACTTCCGCTGCCGGCAAGCAGCATGCATTTTGCTGCATCGGCAAAGAGCATATGGGGCATTGTGCCGCGGCGGCAGACCAACAGGCGGCAAATGAAAAAAGGGGCGGCGTGTCTGCCTGCAGCAGACGCACCGTCCCTTTTCTGTTCATAAATTAATGCGTCTCTTCCTCCCCGGCAGATGGCTGCTGCTCCTCCGCTCGGGGCGGGGGATCCGGCTCAGCGGGGCTGGGGAAGAGAAAATCCCCCTCCGGCAGAGTAGGGTCTTTGTCGGTGAGTTCCCCCTGTTCGGCCAGGAACTTCTCCGACTGCTCCACAGCTTCCGCCATGCGCCTTCGGGTGACAAAGAGGTTCTCCGGGTCCGGGTGGCGGCTCCGCTTGATCACCAGCACAGCCACCGCCGCGATAAAGATCACCAGAGACAGGGCCTGGGAGACTCGGATGGGCTCTCCGCCGATGGTCCAGTCAAAGAGGTAGAGGCTGTCGGTCCGCAGTCCCTCGATCCAGAAGCGGCCAAAGGCATACCAGGCGAAATAGAAGCAGGCGTTCTCCCCGTCGAAGCTGCGGAGCTTGGACACCACCAGCCAGACGAGAAGCAGGCCAATGAGGTTCCACAGGCTCTCATAAAGGAAGGTGGGATGTACCTCGATGGAGGTGGTGGGGCTGATCCAAAGCTGCATCCGCCAGGGCAGGGTGGTCTCCGTGCCGAAGGCCTCCCGGTTGAAAAAGTTGCCCCAGCGGCCCACCGCCTGGCCGATGAAGAGGCCCATGACCCCCACATCCATCATGGCGCCGATGGACAGCTTTTTGAGCTTGCAGAAAATAATCAGTACGATAACCGCCGCGATGATCGCTCCATAGATGGCAAGGCCTCCGTCCCAGATGGCTACCGCCCGGCCCCAGTCGAAATTGCCGTCAGCATCCAGATAGAGGTCCAGGTAGAACACCACATAGTAGATGCGGGCGCCGATGAGGCTGAAGGGCAGGGCCCAGAGGACAAGCTCATAGAGGTTGTCCTCCGTGATACCGTATTTGGGCGCCTGCTTGCCGCAGAACAAAATAGCGAGGATGACGCCCAGACAGATGAGAACGCCGTACCAATAGACGCCGTTTCCAATGTCTAAGAGCTTGGGGTCCGGGTTGATGGACCAGTCCCCGAAGAGGCCGGGGAAGGAGATAGGCATGTCTTGCAGGGCATGCATGGAATCAACACCTCCGATACACAAAGTAGGGTGGTCTCCTGCGGCGTGCCGCAGGAGAGAGGAGCGGAGCCTCTATGCCTCCGTGGGATAGAGCAGGGAGATGGCGCTGCGCTCCGCTGTGATGTTCCTTCGGAGGAAGTCCTCCACATCCGCCTTGGTTATTGTAGCAAAAATCTCTGGGAAAGTATAGTAGTCAAAATCATGAAATACACCCTCGGCAAAGCCAATGGCAATACTCTCAAAGGAATTGAGACCCCGGAGCATCTGGCCATAGGAGGCCCGGCGGATGCGCTGGTAGAAGTCCTCGTCGATTCCCTCCGCCGCCAGGCGCTGCGCCTCGGCGGTGACGGCGTCATAGACCTCCTGGGGGTGGTTGGTGTCCCCGCCCACATAGAGGTAGGCCGCCCCGGGGAGAATATCAAAGTTCCCGCCGAAGCTGTCGTTGATGAGTCCCCGCTCGTACAGACTGTTATAGAGAGGGCTGCTGTCCCCGAAGAGGATGTCGCAGGCCATGTCGCCGATGATGCTCAGCCGGTACTGCGCCTCCCCCTCCGGCGGCGGATCGCACTTGTAGCCGGCGAGGAACTGGGGCATGGAGACCTCCATATGGGACACGGCCTCCCGGCGGAAGGGCACAGGCGTCTCCTCCTGTCCGTAGTCCCGGAGAATCCGCTCCCCCGGCTCCTTAGGCAGCACCTCCCGGGCGATGTCCGCCACCCGCTGGGGATCCACATTGCCCACCACGCACAGCACCATGTTGCCGGGGCAGTAGAAGGCCCTGTGGCAGTCGTAGAGGGTCTCGGCGGTGATCTGCCGGATGCTCTCCACCGTGCCGGCCACGGAGATCCGGGCGGGGCTGCGCTCGTAGAGACACTGCATCAGTTGGGTGTAGATCTGCCAGTCGGGGGTGTCCTCCACCATGCGGATCTCCTGGGCGATGATCCCCTGCTCCTTCTCCACGCTCTCCTTGGTAAAGTAGGGAACGGAGACAAATTCCAGCAGAATTTTCAGGTTCTCATAGAAGTGCTCGGTGGAATAAAAATAGTAGGCGGTGATGGCGTTGCTGGTGAAGGCGTTGGGCTCGGCGCCGTTTTGGGCCAGCTCCTGCAGGGCGTTGCCGTCCTTGGTGTCAAACATCTTGTGCTCCAGGTAGTGGGCGATGCCCGCCGGGGTGTCCTGCCACTGGCCGTGGAGCTGAAAGCGCAGGTCCATGCCCCCGTAGCGGGTGACAAAGAAGGCGCAGGCCTTGGCGTGGTCCGGCTTGCTGACGACCCGGATGGTCAGGCCGTTAGGCAGAGTCTCCTCATAGACCCGCTCTCCGATGCCCTGATAGAGTTTTTCACGCATGGGCCCCATCCTCCTTTCCGGTGAGGAAATATACCGTGTCCAGACGTATGGTCTTCGCCGCCGCGGCCACCCGCTCCGGCGTCACCTGCAGCAGCTCCTCCAAGAGTTCCTCTGTCGTCTCTCTGCCGCCGATGGCGGTCTGTCCCATGTAGAAGTCCTCCATGCGGGAGGCCGAGTCGGAGAGGGAGCGGTAGCTGTTGGATAGAGAGCTCTTGGCGGCGGTGAACTCCCAGTCCTCCCAGTCCCCCTCCTGCATGGCGCGCAACTGCCGGCCGATCTCATCCATGGCCTTTTGGTAGTTAGCGCTCTCAATGCCGGAGGACACGGTGACCATATTTTTGGAGCGGTGATAGGTGGAGCTGGCATAGTAGCACAGGGAGAGCTTCTCCCGGACGTTGAGGAAGAGCTTGGAGTTGCTGGTGCCGCCGAACATGGCGTTGCACACCACCATGGCGCTTTTGTCCTCGCTGCCCACGCTGTAACCGAGACAGAGCTTCCCCTGGGAGACGTCCATCTGCTCCCGGATGACCCGGGCCTCGGCCCGGGCGGGGTGGGGCGCTACCGGCGCGATGGCGCTCTCCCCCTGCCGGGGCAGATGGCGCAGGGCATGGCGGAAGGCCGCCTCCACCCGCTCCCGCTCCGCCCGGCCGCAGTAGTAGAGCTCCAGCCGGTCCCCGGCCAGGGCGCGGCGGTAGTATGCGGTCAAAGCGGCGGGGGTGATGGCCGCCACCGTCTCCTCCTCGCCCAAGTGGCTGACGCCGTAGGCCTCCCCGGCGCACATCTCCTCTAAGAGGCGGCGGGCGGCGAAGGCGCGCTTTTCATTGATGGAGGAGCGGATCAGATCGATCAGATTCGTGCGCTCCGAGGCCACGTAGGCCTCGCTGAGCAGCCCGTCCTCCAGGAGGGGGCGGCAGAGCACCTCCCCCATCAGCTCCGTCAGCTGCTCCAGCAGCCCCTCCCCCTCGGGGAGATAGGCGTCGTCCACACAGGTGGCGATAAAACCCCACAGCTGGCTCTCTCCCCGCTTGCGGACACTGTGCTGCAGGTTGGCTCCATACAGCAGGTCCAAGGCGGCGGAGAGCTGCTGCATATTGGGATAGCGCTCCGTCCCCCGCTGCAGCACGGCGGGCAGCAGGGCACCCAGCCCCGCGGTCTCCCGCCGCAGGGGCGTGATGAACTGGGCGCTGAGAAAATCAGTTTTGAATTTGGCTGCCGGAAGATAGGTTAAATAGACATTGTCCAGCAGCCGGGTACGCAGATTCGGCATAGCTGTCTCCTCTCTTTTGGAGAATTTTTCCAATAGCAGGGGCCGCGGCGGACATCCTGCCAATATACTGTGGCGTTATTATACCTCCTATTTATGAAATTTTCCACTGTCCCATGAAAGTTTTTCCTGCCGTCGGGGAAATGGGCGGGCGGAGGGAATATTACATCTGTGTAACATTCGCAGGTTTTCTCTTTACAGAACGGGGGAAAATGAGTATACTATAAAACAGATACTGGAAAGGGGTGGTGTGCAAATGGAGGATTTCACCCGCAAATATGATTTTTCAAAAGAGCAGGATGTGGAGATTCACCGCATCCTTTTGACCGTATATCAGGCGCTGGAGGAGAAGGGCTACAATCCCATCAACCAGATTGTGGGTTATATTCTGTCTGAGGATCCCACCTATATCACGAACCACAATCAGGCCCGCACGCTGATCCGTAAGATTGACCGGGATGAGCTGCTCCAAATCTTGGTGCGCAAATACCTGGAACAATAAGGCGCCGATTTACGCCGCAGGGAGGCATCCCTGCGGCGTCTTTGCAGGGGCGAGGCGCTGCGGTCAGCTCCGCGCCTCCACAGGGTAGGCTTCCTGCAGCCCTTCGGAGTAGTGGAGGGTCAGATCCTCGGTGATGAAAATGGCGTAGGCATCCTCGATGCTGTCTACCAGGGCCATCCCCTCCTCCAGCCCCAAGGCGAAGCAGGTGGTGCTTAGGGCGTCTGCCTGGGTGGAGGAGGGGGAGAGGATGGAGACCGCCAAAAGCCCGGTGTCGGCGGGATAGCCAGTGTCGGTATTGAGGATGTGGTGGTAGAGGACGCCGTCCTCCTCGAAATAGCGCTCATAGACGCCGGAGGTGACTACGGACAGGTCGGAGACCTCCACAGCAGCGATGACCTCGTCCCGCTCCTTGTAGGGGTACTGGATCCCCACCCGGAAGGCTGTGCCGTCGGGCCTGCTGCCCAAGCAGTAGAGATTGCCTCCCAAATTGATGATAGCGGAGGCGACGCCCTGCTCCGCCAGATAGTCCCGGATGCGGTCGGCGATATAGCCCTTGGCGATGGCGCCAAGGTCGATGCGGGTGCCCTCCGGCAGCGTCACATGGCTGCCCTCCACCGAGACCTTCTCATAGCCAACACCTGCCAGAGCCGTGGCGATGGCCTCTGCCGAGGGGACATGGGGCTCATCGGAACCGAACTGCCACAGGTCTGAGAGGGCCCCGGTGGTGATATCAAAGGCTCCGCCGGAGAGCGCGGCGTAGTACAGCCCCTCCTGGATGAGCGCCGAGAGCTCCGGCGACACCTCAGTGATCTCCCCGGCATTGAGGCGGTAGAGCTCACTGTCCGGATCCGTGCGGGAGAAGATCTGCTCATAGGATTTGCACAGATCGATGGCGCCCTCCACGATGGACGGGTCGTAATCCCCGTAGAGCTGGATGCTGACGGTGGTGTCAAAAGCGAAATCTGTGCCGGAGACGATGCCGTTCCCGGTAGAAATGCTGCTGCAGCCTGTCAGCAGCAGGCACAGGGCGCCCAAGAGGGCGAAAAACTTTTTCATGGATGAGACTCCTGTCGCCGCCGGCGCCTTGCGTGCCGGCGCTTTTTTTGGTATAGTAAAGGCGTTTCTGATAGATTTTTACACAGTATACCGAAAAATAGAGCGGTTGACAAGAGCGGAGGGAGGCAGCCATTGAAGAAGCGGTGGAAACGGGATTTCCTCTTCATCGCGGTGATCCTCCTGGGGGCGGCGGTGCTGTGGTGGCTGCTGCGCCCAAGTGGGGAGGGGGCCTATGTACTGGTGACGGTGGGAGGAGAAGAGGCGGGCCGCTACCCTCTGTGGGAGGACCGGACCGTCACCATCGGTGATAGGGATTATAACATTCTGCGCATCGAAAACGGCAGCGCCGCCATTGTGGAGGCCAACTGCGGCGACCACACCTGCGTGCGCACCGGCGCGGTCAGCAGGGCGGGGGAGACCATCATCTGCCTGCCCCATGAGGTGGTGGTGCAGGTGGTGGGCGGCGCGCCCTCTGACTTCGACGCGGTGACCGGATAGGGGGAGGACCATGAAGACAAGCTATCTTGCCCGCTATGCCCTGCTGTTAGCGCTGGCCATGGTCCTCTCCTATGTGGAGAGCCAGATCCCCCTGTCCCTGGCGGTCCCCGGCGTGAAGCTGGGGGTGACCAATTTGGTGGTGATCTTTGCCCTCTACCGCTTGGGGACTAAGGAGGCGTGGATGCTGAGCCTTGTGCGGGTGGTGCTGGTCTCCCTCACCTTCGGCAACGCCTACAGCTTCTGGTACAGTCTTGCCGGGGCGGTGCTGAGCCTTGCGGTGATGACAGTCCTGCGGCGTCTGCATTGGCTGGGGGACTTAGGCGTCAGCGTGGCCGGGGCGGTGTGCCACAACCTGGGGCAGATCGCCGTGGCCATGGTCGTGCTGCGCTCCACGGCGGTGGTCTACTACCTGCCGGTGCTGCTGGCCTCCGGTGTGGCGGCGGGCGTCTGCATCGGTGCGGTGGCGGCAGTGCTGGTCCGCCGGATCGTCTGGTGAGGGCCTCTTTGCGGCAGAGGCGCAGTTTGGAGGAAGAAACCATTTTTCAAAAAATTTCATCGGCAAGAGGCCCCGCGCCGCCGGCGCGGGACCTCTTTTTCTTCTAAGGAGAAGCCAGAGATGCCCGCCGTTTTTTCGGCTCTCTTGCTCTCTCTGATATGAGGATGGAGAATAGCTGCCTCTGCTGTGCTTTGGGAGGATGGTAAGCATATCACCTGTTCCTCTGTGAACGAAGGCGGCTTATGACTACAGCGGGGGCCGCAAAATATCCAAATCTTTTCTGCACCCTGATGGGCTTGTAACCATTTGATACCGTTGCAGGAATGAAACCGCTGTTCTTTTGCGGCGTGAATCCCTTGCACCCCAACGGGTTTAGCGATTTACACAAATTTTCCTGATATTTTCTGCACGCCTTTTATTGACAGCGTCGGTTAAAAATGTTACAATTCAGTTACATTTTGTAATTATCTTAAGGAAAGGAAGTGGATCGGTTTGGCAGCTGCCCAGAAGACGGAAGGCCTGATGTACAAGGGCCATCCCCTCCGCCGTATAGGCAACATGATCTATTATGGCTCTATGGCCGACAAATATATTGTCCTCATGCAGGTGCGGGAGACAAAGAAGGTGCAGGACCTGGACGTAGCCACACGGGTATCCGTGGAGCTGCAGCTGACGGCGCCGAATTTGAAATCCCGGGACCGCATCGTCAAGAAGGGAGAGAAGGACAGCCTGTATTCCGCCATCGACTTCGGCTCTGTTTGGCTGGAGCGCGCATTGAGCGGAAAGTAAAACCACACTGCTGAAAAATACGACACTGTTTACAAAGGAGAGATACGCTGATGGGACTGCTGAAGAGATACGCTGCCAAGGTCGCTGTGACCGCATTCGCCTCCGTTATGCTTCTGACCACAACGGTTGCCGCCGCAAAAATAGGCGACGGTGTGATTACCGCCTCCTCCCTGCGGGTCCGCGAACAGGCCTCCACCTCCTCTGCCACGCTGACGCTGATCCCCAACGGCACTACCGTTGAGATCTTAGCGGAGGAGGGCGATTGGTATCTCACCAGCTACAGCGGTTTCCTCGGCTATATCCACAAGGACTATGTGGACTATGAGCCTGTTATCGCCATTGATGAGGCGGCTGAACTGGCGGTCTCGATTGTCTCTGATAGCGCCCCGGAGGAGGATGCCGCCCAGAGTGTGAAGCAGGATATTGTCGATACGGCCTGCAGCTACATTGGCGTCCGCTATGTCTACGGCGGGGCCTCTCCATCCGGCTTTGACTGCTCCGGCTTCACCATGTATGTCTACAAGCAATTCGGCTACTCTCTCCCCCATACCGCTACGGGACAGCTGTTGAATCATGGCACCTCTGTGAGCAAGGATGAGATGCAGATGGGGGATCTGGTGTTCTTCCGTGATCCCAGCATCACCAGCAAGGCGGCCTCCCATGTGGGGATCTACATTGGCGGCGGCAAGTTTGTCCATGCCTCCTCCTCCAGCACCGGCTATGTGGTGGTCAGCTCCCTCAGCGACCAGTATTTCGCCAACTACTACGTGGGGGCCCGCCGTCTCGTTACTGCTTAAGCTACATATCAGCGTTCCATAGAAGTCCGCGGCCTCCGCAGGGGTCCGCGGACTTTTTCTCGCTGCCGCTGGGCAGTCTCCGCCCCAAAACGCACAAAAAATATTTCCCCTCATCCCCAATTTCCCCTTGACTTTTCCGCCCTTTTCGGGTATGATAGTTCAGGTTGTAAAGCCGATTAACTTTACACAAAGGAGGAAAACCCGTGAAGAACCAGACCTATCGCATGACCATGCTGTATGATTTCTACGGGGAGCTCCTCACAGAGAGACAGAAGGAGTTCTTCGATCTGTACTACAACGAGGACCTGTCTTTGGCCGAAATCGCTGAGAACAATGGCATCTCCCGCCAGGGGGTCCGGGACGTGATCGTCCGGGCCGAGGGGATTATGCAGGAGGTGGAGGACAAGACGGGCCTGATCCGCCGCTTTATGGCCATGAAGGAGAATTTAGATAAGATCGAGCATGCGGCGGCGGAGCTGAAGACCCTCAACTACCGCCAGTATGAGAACCCGCTGATCGATACATACCTCGGCGATATCACAGACGCTGTGGCCGCCCTGAGAGAGTAAGGAGAAAGAGACCTATGGCATTTGAAGGCCTTTCTGAAAAACTGCATGCCACATTCCGTCGCCTGCGGGGCAAGGGCCGCCTGACGGAGAACGACGTCCGGGAGGCTATGCGGGAGGTCCGTCTGGCCCTGCTGGAGGCCGACGTCAGCTTCAAGGTGGTCAAGGACTTTATTGCCTCCGTCACCGAGCGGGCCGTGGGCAGCGAGGTGCTGGAGAGCCTGACTCCCGCCCAGCAGATCATCAAGATCGTCAACGAGGAGCTGACCGCCCTGATGGGCGGGTCCAACGCCAAGATCGCCTTCGCCAACTCCGGCCCTACGGTGATTATGATGGTAGGCCTCCAAGGTGCCGGCAAGACCACCAATGGCGCCAAGCTGGCTGGCTACCTGCGCAGCAAGATGGGCAGACGTCCCCTGCTGGTGGCCTGCGACGTCTACCGCCCCGCCGCCATCAAGCAGCTGCAGGTGGTGGGCGAGCAGCTGGGTATCCCCGTCTTTGAGATGGGACAGGGGGATCCGGTGGACATCGCCAAGGCAGCTCTGGCCCACGCCAGGGACCACGGCTTTGACACGGTCCTCTTGGATACCGCCGGCCGGCTGCACATCGACGAGACACTGATGGACGAGCTTCGCCGGATCAAGTCCAGCGTCCGTCCCAACGAGATACTGCTGGTGGTTGACGCCATGACCGGTCAGGACGCAGTCAACGCCGCCTCCGCCTTTGACGAGGCCCTGGGGATCGACGGGGTGCTGCTGACCAAGCTGGACGGCGACGCCCGAGGCGGCGCGGCCCTCTCCATACGGGCCGCCACCGGCAAGCCCATCAAATTTGTGGGTACCGGGGAGAAGCTGGACATGATCGAGGTGTTCCACCCCGACCGCATGGCCAGCCGGATCTTGGGCATGGGGGACATGCTCTCCCTGATCGAGAAGGCGGAGCAGAGCTTTGATGAGAAGCAGGCGGCGAAGCTGGAGGAGAAGATCCGCAAGAACCGCTTTACCCTGACGGACTATCTCGAGCAGATGCAGCAGCTGAAAAACATGGGGGATCTCAGCCAGATCGCCGCCATGATGCCCGGCCAGCTGGGCCGGCAGATGCAGGGCGCCCAGATCGATGAGAAGGCCATGAGCCGCACCGAGGCCATTATCCTCTCCATGACGCCCAAGGAGCGGGAGAATCCAGGAATCCTCAACGCCAGCCGCAAGCGGCGCATCGCCGCTGGCTGCGGACTGCAGGTGGTGGACGTTAACCGCCTGCTCAAACAGTTTGAGATGATGCAGCAGCTGACCAAGCAGTTCTCCAAGGGCAAGCTGCCCAAGGGGCTGGGCGGTTTTGGCGGCGGAGGCTTTGGCGGCGGCATGAGCCGCATGCACGGCTTTGGCCGTAAAAAGCGTCTGAAGTAAAAGCGCTGCAGCAAGCAGGCAATAAGTGCTCACGCATTTATGATAAAGCAACGTTTATTATTTTACAATTTGGAGGAAAGAAAACATGGTTAAGATCAGACTGCGCCGCATGGGCGCCAAGAAAGCTCCCTTCTACCGCGTGGTAGTGGCTGACAGCCGCTCCCCCCGTGACGGCCGCTTCATCGAGGAGCTGGGTACGTATAACCCCTGTGTCTCCCCTGCGGAGATTAAGATCGACGCTGAGCGCGCCAAGGAGTGGATCAAGAGCGGCGCCCAGCCCACTGACACCGTCCGCGTGCTGCTGAAGAAGGCCGACGTGCTGTAATGGCCGCGTTGGAGGGAAACAGCATGAAAGACTTGCTGCTCTATATCGCCAGAAACCTTGTGGAAAACCCCGACGCCGTCTCTGTAACTGAGGTGGAGCGCGACGGGGAACTGACGCTGGAGCTGCGTGTTGCTCCCGACGACATGGGTAAGGTTATCGGCCGTCAGGGCCGCATCGCCAAGGAGATCCGGACGCTGATCCGCTCCTATGCCCAGCGCACCGGCCAGAAGGTATCGGTTGATATTGTAGATTAAAACACAAGAATCCCCAGCGCTTAAAAAGCGCTGGGGATTCTTTGCGCCTATGGGGTCCCCGCAAAAGCTTCCCGCTTTTGCGGGGAGATTTCGCGTTCCCGGGCGCGAGGTCCTTTTGGCTCGGCCCAAAAGGACCCAAAAGCCCGCCTAAGAACCCATGGTTCTTAGGGATCTCCTTATCCCAGTTGTATGTTGCCGTTCTATCCCCGGCGCGTGGGGATCGAGAGGACAGCTATTCCCGCCCCGGGCGTTACGCCCTATTGCGGCACAACACGCAACGCTTTCTGCCCCCATGAGGAGCGCCTGCTACGGTGGAGAAGGGGCAACCTTTCAGTGTGCGAAGTGATAGAACATCGCTCTTTATAAAACCGCCGCAGTAGCCCTTAGCGGAGCGGAAAGGGCGGGTACAGGACGGCGGTCAATCCAGTGCTCCACCGGGACTGCCGTCCACTGGGCAGCCAGTCCCCCTTGCGATGCCCCTCAGCCCCCACCCAGTCCCCGGGGTCCTTAGGGGCTTGCCCCTAAGCCAGCTTTTGCCTACTTTTGTCTGGTGACAAAAGTAGGTCGCGCCGGGGCGCGAAAGGACCCAAAAGTCACCTGCACCGGGGTGCGGAACACCCCAAATCGATAGAACGCAGTTCTATCATAGTCCGCCGCAGGAGCGCGCTGAAGCGCGGGTCCAGAGCAATTAGTCAATACCAAGTTTCTCCACCCGGACTGCCGTCCACAGGTCAGTCAGTTCCCCTTGCGATGCCTAACAACCTCCACCCAGTCCACGGGGTTCTTAGGGGCTTGCCCCTAAGCTGACTTTTGGTGACTTTTGTTCAGAGACAAAAGTCACTCGCGCCAAGGGGCGCGAAAGGCCCCAAGAGGAACCCGCACCGGGGTGCGGATATCCCCCGTGCCCGCAGGGCACAAAAACCTTGTGCCGCCGCCCACAGGCGGCAAAACGCCATTTTACCGCAGCGCTGCGCCGCAGTCCTGCGCCAAGGTCTCTAAGATGCTCTTCACATCTTCCTCGGCCTCTTCGGCGGTGAGGGAGCGGTCGTCGGCGCGGAGGATCAGGTTGAAGGCCACGGATTTCTTGCCCTCCGGGATATTGGTCCCCCGGTAAATATCAAACAGGGAGACCTCCTTGAGAAGGCCCTTGGCCCCCTTGCGGATGGCCGCCTCCAGCGCCCCCACGGTGACGGACTCGTCACAGACCACGGCGATGTCACGGGTGACGGAGGGGTACTTGGGCAGGGGAACATACTCGGGGTCGCTTCCGTGGGCACACAGCAGCTGGCCAAAGTCCAGCTCCGCGCAGTAGAACTCGGTGTCCACACCGTAGTTCTGGGCCGCTAAGGGATGGATCTGGCCCAGCACGCCGAGGCGGCGGCCGCCGGCATACACATCTGCCACCCGGCCGGGGTGGTAGGAGGGGTTGGGCCGGCTGGGCGCCTCAAAGGTGACGTCAGAGGCCCGGATCTCCCGGAGAATGGCTTCCACGGCCCCCTTCATGGCGTAGAAGTCCATGTCCTCGCCGTAGGCACCCAGGGACAGCACCTTGTTCTCCACGGCTAAGCCGTCCTCCCCGCCGGGGAGGTAGATCTTGCCGATCTCATACAGCCGCACATCCTTGTTGCGGTAGTTATAGTTGCGGGTCAAAATCTCCAGCATGGAGGGGAGGGTGGTGGTGCGCATAATGGAGGTGTCCTCCCCAAGGGGGTTGAGGATCTTGAAGGACGCCCGGCGGGGGTCATCCTCACTCCAGCGGATCTTGTCGTAGCAGGTGGGGGAGATGAAGGAGTAGGTGATGATTTCGCTGTAGCCGCAGGTCCGGCACACCGCACCCAGCCGGTTCTCCAGCTTTTGCTCGGGGGTGAAGCTGCCTAAAGTGGTCTGTCCCCGCATGAGGGTGGTGGGAATCTTGTTGTACCCATAGAACCGGGCCACCTCCTCGGCAAGATCCGCGATGCCCTCCACGTCCCCACGCCAGGAGGGAATGATCACATCGGCGGGGCCGTTGGGGAAGTCGTGCTTTTCGGTGAGAATGTTCACACGCTCCAGATAGCAGTACTGGTCCACCGGCTGGATGTCGGTGCCCAGCAGGGCGTTCACCCGCTCCGGATCCATACGGATCACATGGGGCTGAGGCACGTAGTTGAGGACATCAATGACGCCGTCCACCACCTGGCCGGCGCCGAGGAGCTCCACCAGCTCACAGGCCCGGTTGACGGCGGGGAGGGTGTTCAGGGGGTCCAGGCCCTTTTCAAACTTGGCGCTGGCCTCGGTGCGCATCCCCAGGGACAGAGCTCCCTTGCGGATGCAGGTTCCGTCGAAGCAGGCGGACTCAAACACCACGTCCACTGTATCGGCGACAATCTCACTGTTGAGGCCGCCCATGATGCCCGCAAGGCCCACAGCCCGGGTGTCGTCGGCGATAACCAGGTGGTTGGCGGTCAGCTTGCGCACGTTGCCGTCCAAGGTGGTGAGCTTCTCGCCCTCCTCCGCCCGGCGGACGATGATCTTCCCGCCCTGCACATAGCGGTAGTCGAAGGCATGCATAGGCTGGCCATACTCCAGCATGACATAGTTAGTGATGTCCACGATGTTGTTGATGGGGCGCACGCCGCTGGAGCGCAGGCGCTCCCGCATCCACTTAGGGGAGGGGGCGATCTTCACGTCCCGCACCATGCGGGCGGTGTACCGGGGCACCAGGTCCGCCGCCGGGGTCTCCACATCCAGCAGATCGGTGAGCACACCGGGGCCGCCGCCCTTCACCACCGGCTCGTGGAGGACCATGGGCGTGTCGAAGGTGGCGGAGACCTCCCGGGCCAGACCGATGACGCTGAGGCAGTCGGGGCGGTTGGGGGTGATCTCAAACTCCACCACGTGGTCGTCGGCGTTGATTATCGGCTTGATGTCGTCTCCAGGAGCGCAGTCCTCGTGGAGAACGAAGATGCCGTCGGGAATGCAGTGGGGAAACTCCGCCTGCTGGGCGTGGAGGTCCTCCAGGGTGCAGATTTTCCCCTCCTTGGTGTGGAAGGCCACCAGATCTCCGGCATGGATGTTGGCGCAGGGGGTGGTGACGATGGCGCCGGAGGGACCGTCCTGCTCGGCGTAGGAGAGCTTGCAGGTGAAGCGGCCGTCCTCTGAGGGCTTCACCGCCTCTACCCCGGCGCACACCACCGGCCCGAATATTTGATCGCCGGGCTTGATGTCCGCAGGGATGGAGGGCTTCTTCGGATCCAGAGGCTTGTAGTCATTCAGCAGGGCGGCGGGGGTAATGGCGGCGTAGGGGAAGTCCCGCTCGTCCAGATTCAGCTCCTTGAGGGAGCAGAGCATGCCGTTGGACAGCACACCCCGGAGCTTGCCCTTCTCGATCTTCTTGCCCCCGGGGAGGGTGGACTTGTGGAGGGCCACAGGGACCAGGTCCCCCTCGTGGATGTTCCAGGCTCCTGTGACGATCTGCACCGGCTCATCCCGCCCCACATGGAGCTGGCAGATCCACATGTGGTCGCTGTCGGGATGGTGCTCCATCTTTTCGATGCGGCCCACCACCACGTTGGAAATCTCGGCGCCAAGGTCAGTAGTACCCTCCACCTTAGAGCCGGAGAGGGTCATGGCCTCGGCAAATTCTTTATCGTTGGCATCGACGTGGACAAACTCGTCCAGCCATTTTCTGCTTAGTAACATATCGTAAACTCCTTCCTGTCAAACTGCGGGAGCCATCCCGCAAAAGCCTCGCGGCATTTCACACCGCCTGGCGGAGAAAATTCAGCTGTATTTTTCCAAGGACATGCGCCTTGGAAAAATACATTGACTCAGCCGCCTTGGGCGGCGTCGCCAGTCCGCAGACTGGCGGTGGGGGAGATCGAGGGGGAGCTTGCTCCCCTTCGAATTCTTAAAACTGTTCCAAAAACCGCAGGTCGTTCTCGAAGATCAGCCGCAGGTCGGCGATCTTGAACCGCCGCATAGCGGTGCGCTCGAGACCCATGCCGAAGGCCCAGCCGGACCAGACGTTGGGGTCGATGCCGCTCATCTCCAGCACCTTGGGATGGATCATCCCGGCGCCCAGCAGCTCGATCCAGCCCTCCCCCTTGCAGGTGGGGCAGCCCGCGCCGCCGCACTTGTGGCACTGCACGTCCATCTCGCAGGAGGGCTCGGTGAAGGGGAAGTGGTGGGGGCGG
>CAJFUI010000148.1 GCA_904420145.1 uncultured Oscillospiraceae bacterium | reverse complement strand
GCGGCGTACAAGCGTTTTGCCGCAGGCAAAACCTCAAGGTGAATTGGCCGGAACGGCCAAGAGAAGGTGGTCTGGACCATGGAATGGACGGGCTCTACCCGGCCATTTTAGTCAAATATGGGGTCCCCGCAAAAGCGACAGCTTTTGTGGGGCGTTTCGCGCCGACCGGCGCGGAGAGGTTTCGCCCCTCGGGGCGAGTTCCTTTGCCCTCGGCGGCAAAGGAACCAAAACGCCGCCTAAGAACCCATGGTTCTTAGGAATCTCCTTTTCCCCGCTGGACTGCGTCCTCCTATCACTGGCGCGTGGCCATCAATAAGGACTGGCGATCCAGCCCCGGGCGTTACGCCCTCCTGCGGCGGAGCACTTTTCCTTTTTTGTCCCCACCAACAGCGCCTGCTGCGACGGGGTGGGGCGGACTGCCAATGTGCGAAAACGGTAGAACACCGCTGTCGACTGCGCCGCCGCAGGAGCCCTTAGCGGAGCGGAAAGGGCGGGTACAGGACAACCAATCAATGCAGTGCTCCACCGGGACTGGCGCACGCTGGGCAGTCAGTTCCCTTTGCGATGCCCTTCAGCCACCACCCAGTCCTCGGGGTCCTTAGGGGCTCCGCCCCTAAGCCAGCTTTTGCCTACTTTTGTCTGGGGACAAAAGTAGGTCGCGCCGGGACGCGAAAGACCCCTATCCCCGCCGCTCCAAGTAGATCATCAGCGCCGCCACGTCGGCGGGGCTGACGCCGGAGATGCGGGAGGCCTGTCCCAGGTTCAGCGGCCGGACTGTCTGCAGCTTCTCCCGGGCCTCCAGCCGCAGTCCCTGTATGGCGCTGTAGTCCAAATCGGCGGGGAGAAGATGGTCCTCCATCTTGGTGAAGGCCACCACCTCCTGCAGCTGCCGCTTGATGTAGCCCTCGTATTTGACGGAGATCTCCACCTCCTCGGCCACGTCCTCCGGGAGGTCGGGCATGTGGGGATGAAACTGCCGCAGGTCGGCGTAGTGCACCTCCGGGCGGCGGAGAAGAGCGACGAGGGAAATCCCGTCTGTCACCGCTGTGGTCCCCCGGGCGGCGAGAAAAGCGTTGAGGGCCTCGGAGGGGGGCAGCCCCTCCTTGGTCAGGCGGCGGATCTCCTGCGCTACAGCGGCATACTTCTCCTCCACCTGACGCAGCCGCTCCCCGCTCACCAGCCCGATCTGGTGGCCGATAGCAGTGAGGCGCTGGTCGGCGTTGTCCTGCCGGAGGAGCAGGCGGTACTCGCTGCGGCTGGTCATCATGCGGTAGGGCTCCTCTGTGCCCTTGGTCACCAAGTCGTCGATCAGCGTGCCGATGTAGCTCTCGCTGCGCCGGAGAATCAAGGGCTCCCGGCCCAGCAGGCTGAGGGCCGCGTTGACGCCGGCCACAAATCCCTGCACGGCGGCCTCCTCGTACCCCGAGGAACCGTTGAACTGCCCAGCTCCGTAGAGCCCAGGAATTTTTTTGCACTCCAGCGTGGGCAGCAGCTCCAGCGGGTCGATGCAGTCGTACTCGATGGCGTAGGCGGGGCGCATCATCTCCGCGTGCTCCAGCCCCGCGATGGTGTGGAGCATCTGCAGCTGCACCTCCTCAGGCAGGGCGGAGGAAAACCCCTGGATATAGAGCTCCTCCGTATCGAGGCCCATGGGCTCGATAAAGAGCTGGTGGCGCTTTTTGTCGGGAAAGCGGGTGACCTTGGTCTCGATGCTGGGGCAGTAGCGGGGCCCCACCCCCTCGATGACGCCGGCGTGCATGGGGGAGCGGTGGAGGTTGTCCCGGATGATCTCGTGGGTGGCCTCGTTGGTGTAGGTGAGGTAGCAGACCGCTTGGTTTATCGGCCGCTCCATGGTCTCAAAGGAGAAGGGCAGGGTCTCCGGGTCCCCCTTCTGCAGCTCCATCTTGGAAAAATCCACGCTGCGGCGGTTTACCCGGGGAGGCGTACCGGTTTTGAACCGGCGCAGGCGCAGCCCCATATCCGCCAGCTTCTGCGTCAGGCCTGTGGCGGCGAACATGCCGTCAGGCCCTCCCTCTCGAATGCACTCCCCCACAATGGTGCGGCCGCTCAGATAGGTGCCGGAGCAGATAATGGCCGCCTTCACGGGGTAGACGGCGCCGGTGTGGAGGACCACCTGGGAGACACGGCCGCCGGTCAGGCGGATATCCACGATCTCCCCCTGCCGGAGGGTCAGATTCTCCTGCCGCTCGAGGGTGTGCTTCATGATCTGCTGGTATTTCCGCCGGTCCGCCTGGGCCCGGAGGCTGTGGACCGCGGGGCCCTTGCCCCGGTTGAGCAGGCGGTACTGGATGCAGGCGGCGTCGGCGGCCTTGGCCATCTCTCCGCCCAAGGCGTCCAGCTCCCGGACTAAGTGGCCTTTGCCCGTGCCGCCGATGGCGGGGTTGCAGGGCATGTTGCCCACAGCGTCTAAATTGATGGTGAAGCAGATGGTCTTCAGGCCCAGCCGGGCGGCGGCGAGGGCCGCCTCAATCCCGGCGTGGCCGGCGCCGATGACTGCCACATCATAGGCGTCGGAGAGAAATTCGATCATAGCGGTGTCCTTCTTGTCATGGGAATCAAGCCCCCCTGTGCAGCGTCAGCACCGCCACCTGGGGGCGGTTGAACAGCCGGAAGGTATAGCCGGAGTTGCCGAGCCCCCGGGAAACAAAGAGGGTAGAGCCGTTGGCCTCATAGAACCCGGCGGTGTAGGAGGGAAAGAGGGTGTGGTCCGTGCTGAAGAGGCCGTCGGTAAAGGGCAGGCGGACAAGGCCGCCGTGGCCGTGGCCGGAGAGGACCAAGTCCGCCCCCAGAAGGCTGTACTGTTTTTTAAAGAGAGTGTTGCGGTGGGCCAAGAGAATCCAAAAGGGATCCTCCGCCCCGGCATAGATCTCATCCCGGAGCTCCTCCGGGGTCTTCTGGTCGGCGTAGCCGTTGGGGTCGTCGATGCCCGCCAGCACAAGGGAGGAATCCCCCCGGGTCAGGAGGTCCGCCCCGTTGGAGAGGACGGTGACGCCGCCGTCACGCAGCTGTGCCTTCAGCGCCTCGGCGTCTGGACGGGCCCACTCGTGGTTGCCGGTGACAAAGTAAGTCGGGGCGATGGCGGTGAGGCCCTTGGCCAGGGTGTCCACATAGCCCGCTTCCGGGTCCCGGCCCTGATCCAGCAGATCGCCGGTGATGACGATGAGGTCCGGCGCGGCACCGGCCACCGTCTGCAGCAGCTTCTCATTGTTCTCGCCGAACTGGGCGCCGTGGAGGTCGGAGAGCTGTACGATGGTAAACCCCTCGAAATCTGCCGGCAGGCGGGGGAGGTTACAGGTGAAGGTATCCACCTGCAAGGAGGTGTTGCTCCACCAGAGAAAGGCCGACAGCAGCGCCAAGGCGGCCAGTGCCCCTATCAGGCGGCGGAGGGGTGAAGTTTTTTTGCGGCGGGGTCTTGCCATAAGGTGCTCCTTTGCTGTACGCGCCTTACGGGGGCTCCCACCGGAACCCCCGCCTACAGCGCTCGGTATTGCTCTGCCTATCATAGCACAGTTTGCCAAAAATGCCAAGAGAGACAATTTTTCTCTCCTTTCAAGAGCTCTGACAACAGCCCGGATATCGGCCTTGCCGAACAGCAGTGGAAAAACTCGGCGCCGCCGCCCGAGGCAGCCTGCATGTTATCATGCGTTGCTTGCGGCAACGGGCTGTTTCCCCTATAATAAGCGTGAACAGGAAAGGAGAGCCTTACTTATGCTGAACGAAAACATCAAATCGATCCGAAAGTCCAAAGGACTTTCCCAGGCGGAGCTTGCGATCAAACTGGGCGTGGTGCGGCAGACCATCTCCAAATGGGAGCAGGGACTGTCGGTGCCTGATTCGGACCTGCTGATCTCCCTATCAGAGGTACTGGAAACACCGGTGAGCACTCTGCTGGGGGAATCTGTAGTGGAGGCGGAGGCCGACGCCTTACAAGCGATCTCCGAAAAGCTGGAGGTCGTCAACTTACAGCTATCGCGGCGGAAGGACATGGGGCGAAAAGCTGTCCATGCTCTGTTTATCCTATTGTGCGGGGCTGTAGTCATCGTCTCCGCCCTCTTATTCGCGCTGGGCAGCCCCTACTTAGGCTGGGATTACAGCGATCCTGAAACCGCCGTCATGGGCACGGTTTTCCACGCATTTGAATGGCTGTTTGTCAGGGCCGCGCCGGTGATCTTGATAGGGGCGATCGCCGGGATTTTCTTGACCCGGAAGAGAGCATAGCGCTGTTTTGCTCTTTGTGTGCGCCTGTGGGAGGGGTGTTCCGCCCTGCGGAGCGGGTCTTTTTGCCGCTTTCAGCGGCGGGGAGGTTTCGCGCCAGCAGGCGCGAGTGACTTTTGTCTCTGAACAAAAGTCACCAAAAGTCAGCTTAGGGGCCAGCCCCTAAGGACCCCATGGACTGGGTGGTGGCTGTCAGGCATCGCGAAAAACGTTTACTGCCCAGCGTGCGGCAGACCCGGCGGAAACTTGGCACTGATCGGTCATTCTGGACCCGGGCGTTACGCCCTCCTGCGGCGGGCTATGATAGAACTGCGTTCTACTGATTTGGGGTGTTCCGCACCCCGGTGCGGGTTCCTTTTGGCATGACCCAAAAGGAACCAAAAGGCCACTTAGGGCTGCGCCCTAAGAACCCCATGGCACTGGGTGGATGCTGAAGGACATCGCAAAACTTTCTTGCCTCGCAGGCTCCGTCAGTCCCGGCGGAACACTGGATTGACCGCCGTCCTGTACCCGCCCTTTCCGCTGCGCTAAGGGCTGCACGGGTGGGGTGACAGAGAGCGGTGTCCTACCGCTTTGTTCTACTGCTGGTTCCCTTCTCGCGGCGCAGCCGCGAGAACCTACGCTACAAACATGCCACCGGCATGTTTGCTTCACGCTGCGGCGCTATGCTAAGGGCTCCTGCGGCGGTTGAGTAGAGATCGGTGTCCCATCATTTTCGCACACTGGCAGGCCGCCCCGCCCCCACCGTGGCAGGCGCTGTATGTGGGAGCAGAAAACCGCTGTGCTCCGCCGCAATAGGGCGTAACGCTCGGGGCGGGTGTAGCTGTCCTCTCGATGGGCTTGCGCCGGAATCAGAACGACGCAGTCCAGCGGGGGAAAAGGGGGTCCTTAGAACCGCAGGTTCTAAGCCAACTTTTGCCCACTTTTGTTTGGTGACAAAAGTGGGTCGCGCCGGGACGCGAAACACTCCCCACAAAAGCTGCCGCTTTTGCGGGGTCACCATATTTGACTAAAATGGCCGGGCAGAGCCCGCCCATTCCAAGGTTTTCCCGCAGGGAAAACCCTTGTACGCCGCATTTGCGGCGATATGCCGCCGAGGGTAAAGAAACTCACCCCGAGAAACAAAACCTCTCCTAAAAGCCCCTCTGCGCCCAGAGGGCAGAGAACAGAATTTACCCTTTTAAGCATGCCCTCTACGGATTCCTGTTATCAGACATAACAGAAAATATATGGCAAAGTTAACAAAAACTTCATTTGCATTTTGTGAGAAACATGCTATAATAAGTCTGTAAATAAAAAATGGAAAGGAAGTGAGAGCAGTTATGGCATACAACTTCACGGGCATCGACGTAGATGAGTTGATCTATGGCGAGTGCGAGCTGATCGTCAGTGAGCGATAAGCAAACGGATAGGTTTTTCCACGCTGCAAGGCGTGGATTTTTTGTTTTTGTGGGGATTTTCTTAGGAAATAGGAGAGGTCCTTGACAGTCACGGCGGGGCAGCGTATCCTAAGAGAAAACGAAAAAGGGAGGCGGAGATTTATGCGGATTTCCTGCGTCCAGATGGATATGCATCTGGGGAACAGCCAGTATAACTTTGACCACGCCGAGCTGCTGGTGCGTCAGGCGGCCAAGGAGGCCCGGCCGGATGTGATCGTGCTGCCGGAGACCTGGAACGTGGGATTTTTTCCGGAGGACCCCGCCGCCGGCGCCGACTGTGACGGGGTGCGCACCAAGGCGGTGTTTGGTGCGCTGTCGAAGGAGCTGGGGGTCAACATTGTGGCCGGCAGTGTGGCCAACCGCCGGCAGGACGGCTGCTATAACACCGCCTATGTCTTTGACCGCACCGGAGCGTGCATAGCAGAGTACGACAAGACCCACCTCTTTGCCCCCATGGGGGAAGATCGACGGTTTCAAAAGGGGCAGTATCTCTGCCTGTTTTCCCTGGAGGGCCGGCGGTGCGGGCTGATTATCTGCTACGACATCCGCTTTCCCGAGCTCACCCGGACCATGGCTCTGAAGGGAATGGACCTGCTGTTTGTGGTCAGCCAGTGGCCACAGCAGCGCATCGCCCATCTGCAAATCCTATCCCAGGCCCGGGCCATTGAAAACCAGATGTTTCTGGCCCTGTGCAACTCCTGCGGCACGGCGGGGCGCACCCGCTACGGCGGCCGCAGTGCAGTGATTGACCCCTGGGGCGCGGTGCTGGCCGAGGCTGGGACGGAGGAGGAGATTCTCACCGCCGAGGCGGACTTCTCCGTGATCGAGGGCATCCGCGGCTCCATCAACGTCTTTCAGGACCGGCGGCCGGAGCTGTATCAGCTGCAGCAAACAATGTAGTGTAAGAAAGGGCGCTTCCTCTTGAGGAGGAAGCGCCCTTTTTGCCGCCTGTCGACGGTGGGGTGTTTGTGCCCTGCGGACACGGGGCTGTTTCGCGCCTTGGGGCGCGAGTGGCTTTTGCCGCCCTCGGCGGCGGAGAGGTTTCGCCTCCCGAGGCGAGTGACTTTTTCCTCGGCGAAAAAGTCACCAAAACGCCGCCTAAGAACCCATGGTTCTTGGGAACCTCCTTTTTCTGGCTGATTTTTAGGGGAATTTCGCGCTGGCGGCGCGACCCACTTTTGTGACCAAACAAAAGTGGGCAAAAGTTGGCTTAGAACCTGCGGTTCTAAGAACTCCCTAATGCCCGCCAAACTGCATCCATCTCTCGCCGGCGCGTGGGTGTCGAAAGGATTACTGTGCCTGCTCCGGGCGTTACGCCCTGCTGCGGCGGGGCATAGCAGTTTTCTGCCCCCCCCCCACATGCAGCGCCTGCTGCGGTGAGGCGGGGAAGTACAGTGTGCGGAAGCGATCGAACACCGCTCTTCGCTCAACCACCAGAGTAGCCCTTAGCGGAGCGCCGCAGCGTGAAGCAAACATGCCGGCGGCATGTTTGTAGCGTAGGTTCTCGCGGCTGTGCCGCGAGAAGGGAACCAGCAGTAGAACAAAGCGGTAGGACACCGCTCTCCACTAACCCACCGCAGCAGCCCTTAGCGCAGCGGAAAGGGCGGGTCTGGAGCAACCAGTCCATCCAGTGGTGCTGCACCGGGACTAACGGAATCTACGAGACAAAGCTATTTCGCGATGCCTAACAGCTTCCGCCCAGTGCCATGGGGTTCTTAGGGGCTTGCCCCTAAGCGGCGTTTTGGCCACTTTTTCGCCGAGGAAAAAGTGGCTCGCCGCCGGAGCGGCGAAACCTCCCATGGCAGGGACTGCCCAAAAAGGCCCTCTCCGCAGAGCGGAATACCTCCGCCGTCGAGACGGCGAAAAAGCCGGCTGTCAGCCGGCTTTTTTGTGCTTTTTCCGGTAGAACAGCACCAGCGCCACAGCGGTCACCGCCACCACAACGGCCACAAGGGCGATGGGGAGGTAGTAGGAGGCGGGGAGGACCGGCTCCTGCGCCGGAACCAGCTCCGGCGTCTCCACTGTCCGGACGGGGATGGCGGCCTCGCCGCTCACCACCGCCGGGTCATCCCGGCCGGCGGGGGCGTCGAGGCACACCCAGAAGTTGCGGTGGCCGTAGAGGTAGGCGCAAAAGCCCCAAGTGAGCCCCTCCTCGTCAGTGAAGGTGTGGGAAAAACCGTACTCCGCAAGCTCCGCCATGGCATCGCCGGCGTCCTGCCAGACAGAGCTGGCCTGCTCCGCCCCAGGATAGGGCCAAAGGGCGAGGGTATCCCCCTCCCAGGCCTCAATGACGCTCCGCCACCGCTCCTCGTCATAGGGGGCAAAGGCGTCGCCGTACTCCTCTTCGAAGGAGATATAGTCATAGATCAGGCTCAGCTCATCGAGGGAAACCCAGCCGTCCCCCCACTCAGTCTCCACAAATCCCCAGTCCTCATACTGCCAGTAGGCATAGATCCGCTCACCGTTGGAGATTTGTCCGGAGATGGAGCTGCCCTCCGGGGCGGTGTAGAGGTTGACATAGCCGTCGCCGCCGTTGACATAGAAGCTGCGCTGGAGGAGGGTACAGTCTTCGGCGTGGGTCTCATAAAACCGGTTGTCTGGCTCCCAGATCACATCGGCATAGGCGGGGGCGGCCAAGGCCAGAGCCAACACTGCGGCCAGCAAAAGGGCAAGAAATCGTCTCATGGGGCACCTCACTTTCTTCTCTTCTTCCGCAGCAGCACGATGGTCACAACCACCACCAGCACCACTAAGAGGGCGGGCAGCACCCCCGTCTCTATGGCCAGCTCCATGGGGCTGATGACGTCGGCATGGACCGGGACAGTCAGGACGAGAGCCGTCAGCAAAAGCGCGGAAAATCGTCTCATACAAAACACCTTCCTTTCATTTCAGCAGCAGCACCACTGTCACTATCAGCAGGATGACAAACAGCAGCAGGGGCAGCCACGAGCTCACCGTGAGCCCCATAAAGCCGATCACATCGGCATGGACCGGGACAGTCAGGGCCACAACCGCCAGTAAAAGGGGAAACAGGCGCTTCATCACAAAAACCTCCTTTATCAGACCGCATAGAGCAGCAGAGACCCGAGGAAAAAGGAAAAGGCGTTGGCGCAGAGGGAGAAGAGGAAGGGGCGGCGCAGGCCGTCGTCCAAGGCGCGGTAGCACCGCCATTCCACCGCCACCGCGGCGGCCTCTAAGAGGACCGTCACCGGCAGGGCCGGCCACCCCCACAGGCCCACCAGCAGGCTGTAGAGCAGGTTCACCGGCGGATTGGTCAGGCAGTTGACCAGCGCCACCAGCGCCAAGTGCTCCCGCGTCCGCGGCCCCCAGAGGCAGGCCAGGGTCCCCTCCAGCGCCACCGTCAGCAAAAGGGCAGTGGCTAAAGCCTTCAGCACCGGCCCTTCCCCCTCTCCAGTCCCCACCACAGCAGCAGCAGGGAGCACAGCGACGCCGCGGCATAGGCCCAGGGCGAGGTGAGGAGGGCGGGCCAGCCAAGGAAGGAGGGCACCACCCCCACAAACAGGGCAAAGGTCAAAAGGCCGAAGGTAAAGCCCTTGGCTCCGGGGAGCAGCCGGGCCACCGCCCACAGCGTGATGGGCATGGTCATGTTGAACAGAAACACCGCCAAGGTCCCCGGCAGGGGCCACGCGCTGAGCAGATACAGCATAGCGGCTAAGGCGAGGGAGAGGGCGGAGGCGCCCCGGGGCGTAATGCGGTCCGCCAGAAAGCCGCCGGCGCACTTGCCCAGCACCAGCGCCAACGTCAGCAGCAGCGCCCAAGGGCCCTCCCCCTTCCATGGGAAGGACTGGCTTATCCCCATGTAGGAGCGGAGGACCACCACGAGGAACAGGGGCACCAGAGCGGCTGGCCGGCCGGTGCAGGTGAGATCAAAGGGGACATTTCGGGAGCGGAGGGAGCCAAAGGCGCGCCGGCCCGCCCAGAGGATCGCCCCGGCAAGAAGCAGCAGCACCAGCGGCGGGAGAAACACCGGGACGGCCGTCCCCTTCCCCCAGGCGGTGCCCAAAAAGAGGCCCAAAGCGCCGGGGGAGACGAAGACGCCTAAGGCGGCTGCCCGGCGGGTGCTGTCGTTGAGGGTGTCCAGCCCGCCGCCCAGGTGGAACAGGGCGTTGCCCACCCCCGCCGTCACCGCGGTGAACAGCGGCGCAGGGGAGAGATAGGCCGCGGCGGTCAAAAGACAGCCTAAGGCCGCCAGCAGGGCGTTGCGGTTCAGACGGTCGGCGATGATGCCGAGGGGCATCTGGAGGGCGAAGGCGCAGAAGTTATAGAGCAGCAGGCACACCCCCCATAGGGCCGAGGCGCTGCAGGTGCGAAAGAGCAGAAAGGCGCAGCTCAGATCCACCCACAGGTGGGTGAGGCTGTAGAGGGCCAGCAGGGCTTTTCGGGACATGGTCGCCGCCTCCTTTTTTGTGGTCTTTGTCCCTATAGACGCAGAGAGGAAAGAAAATGTGACGGGGGAAGGAGAATTTTACCCATCTTTTTGCTATGCGAAAGCATAGCAAAATTGGCCATGTGCCGCTTTCAGCGGCGCGGCCATGCAATCAAAAGCGCGTGGACCGAAACGGCCCACATGCGCAAAATTTTTGCCTGTGTTCGTAGTGCGCTTTCGCGCATGAAGTTTTGGGCGGAGCTTGGCTCAGCTGGAAAAACAGCGGCGGAAGGGGACTCCTTCCGCCGCTGTCAGGCTTCCCCGGCCTTGCTATTTGGGCCAAAAGGGGGTATAGTAGGGGCAAACCACACCAAGCCGTTCGGGAGGATCGCCTATGGAGCTTTTTGACACCCACGCCCACTATGACGCGGAAGAATTTGACGCCGACCGGGAGCAGCTGCTCGCCGGCCTGCCCTCTCAGGGGGTAACCTTAGTGGTCAACCCCGGCTGCGACCTCCCCTCTTCCCAAAAGGCGGCGGAGCTCTCGGAGCGCTTCCCCCACGTGTACGCCGCCGTGGGGGTCCATCCGGAGAACTGCGGCGATTGGGAGGACGGCTTCCTTCTCAAGCTCCGGGCGCTCTCGGCCAAGGCGAAGGTGGTGGCCATCGGGGAGATCGGGCTGGACTACTACTGGGAGGAGAATCCCCCCCGGGAGCGGCAGCAGCAGGTGTTCCGAGACCAGATGGCTTTGGCCGGGGAGCTGAATCTGCCGGTGATCGTCCATGACCGGGAGGCCCACGGCGACAGTCTTGCCATCATCAAGGAGTTTCCCCATGTCCGGGGGGTGTTCCACTGCTACTCCGGCAGCGTGGAGATGGCCCATGAGCTGGTAAAGCGGGGGTGGATGATCTCCTTTACCGGGGTACTGACCTACAAAAATGCCCGCAAGAGCCTGGAGGTGGCCGCGGCCATCCCCATGGAGCACCTGATGATCGAGACGGACAGCCCCTACATGGCGCCGGTGCCCTGCCGGGGGCGGCGCAACGACTCCACCTTGGTCTGCTATGTATGCGAGAAGCTTGCAGAGATCAAGGGGATCTCTGCAGAGGAGTGCGCCCGGATCACGCTGGAAAATGGAAAGCGGTTTTTCGGCATCGCCTGAGGACAGGCGGTGGGAAAGGAGAGAACAAATGGGAAAAGATGTCATCACCTATGAATATGGCGCAAGCCTCTATGTCAACGCCACCAACCGCTGCGATCTCGCCTGCGACTTCTGTCTGCGGCGGCACGGGGACAGCGTAGGCGGCTCCGACAGCCTGTGGCTGAGCCGGGAACCTACCCGGGAGGAGATTCTCTCCTCCATCATGGCGCGGGACTGGAACCGCTACGACCAGCTGGTCTTCTGCGGCTACGGGGAGCCGGCCTACCGCTTGGAGGACATCTGCGCGGTGATCGATGACCTCCACGAGTCGGATTTTGACCTGCCTATCCGCATCGACACCAACGGCACGGCCAACCTGATCTGGGGTTATGACACGGTGCCATTGTTTGCCGGGCGCTTCGACGTGGTTTCTGTCTCCCTCAACGATGCCGACGAGGCGCGCTACAACGCCCGCTGCCACCCGAAATACCCCGGGGCCTATCAGGCCATGCTGGACTTCACCCGGGCGGTAGTGCAGGTGGTGCCGGTGGTAAAGATGACTGTGGTGGACAACATCCCGCCCGAGGAGATCGAGGCGTGCCGCCAGATCTGCGAGGGGCTGGGAGCGGTCTACCGGGTCCGCCAGTACCAGGAGAAGTGGTAAGGCGGACCCCAGAAAAAACTACCGGCAGAGGAAGGAGAACCAGCCTTCGGCGCTGTTCTCCTCTAAAACCGTGAAGCCCGTTTTTTCGAGGCTGTCTCGGACCTCGGCGGCCCGGTCGTCAATGATGCCGGAGCAGAGGAAGAGCCCCTCCGGCTTTTTCAGTCTCCTGGCCGCGGCGGCAAGGGCGATGATCACGTCAGCTACGATGTTGGCCACCACGATGTCATAGCCATTCCCCATGTCCCTCTGGAGGCCGGCGTCGCTTAAAACGTCGCCGGCGCGGACGGTGTAGCGGCTGCGGTCGATGCCGTTGAGGGCGGCGTTCTCGTAGGCCACGTCCACCGCCTTCTCGTCGATGTCGCAGCCGTAGGCCGTCTCGGCCCCCAGCAGCAGCGCGGCGATGGAGAGGATGCCGCTGCCGCAGCCCAGGTCCAGCACCCGCATGCCCTTTTTCACCGTGCGCTCCAGCGCCTCGAGGCACAGCCGGGTGGTGGCGTGGCCGCCGGTGCCGAAGATCAGCCCCGGGTTCAGCCGCAGGGGGATGCGCCCCTTGGGGTCGACCTCCTCCCAGTCAGGGATGACAATCAACCGCTCCCCGATCTCCATAGGCTTGTAGAAGGCCTTCCAGTTGTTCTCCCAGTCGGCGTCCTGGATGTTCTCCATGGAGAGGATCAGCACTGGGTACTCCGGGTGAGCCTTCTGCAGGGCGGTGAGGGCGATGCGCACGGCGGCCAGCTGGGTGTAGCCCGCCTCGCTGTCCTCCAAGTAGAAGGTGACGCGGCACTTTCCGCTCATCTGTTGTTCCAGTGATGGGTCTACATAGTCCCAGTACTGGCGGTTTTGCTCCAAAAAATTCTGAAAGTCCGCCTCGTCCTCGATGACGAGGCCCTCAATCCCCAGCTCCCGCAGCATCTCGCTGACCGGCTCTAAGGACGCCTGGGTGGCGTCAATATGCAGCTCCAGCCATTTCATCTTCATTTCCTCCGTAAAGCTTCCTGGGCCCAAAACCCGCCGCAAGCACAAAAAGGGCGGGTTCCCATGAATTTTGCACGTGTGGGCTGCCACAGCCTACACACCATAAATTGCACGGCCATACCGTTGAAAGCGGTACATGGCCGGTTTTGTTACGCTTCTGTATAGCAAAAAGGGCGGCTTGCGGCGCGCCCTTTTTCTTTTGTCAAATTTTCATGGGGCGGGGCTCACCCTTAGGGGAGCCCGCCTCGAATCCTCCGCGAATCCCGCCGGGGCCGCGGAGTGCACAGCGGAAACTTTCCCACCGGAGATCGGCACGAAAGCAACGGGATTTTTTACTTCTCCCGGCGGCATCGGCAACCACCGGTGGAGAACCCGTGAGCGTGAAGCTACCGGTGCTTGCCGAGGAAAAACAGCGCGATGGTACCCGGCCCGGAGTGGTTGCCGATGACGGGGCCCACATAGTTGATTACCAGTTCTTTGGGCGCGAAACGCTCCCGGATGGCCGCAGCCATCTCCTCCACCTCCTCGGCGCAGTCGCCGTGACTGATAAACACGGTCTCCGTGTCCACCGCCAGCTCCTCCATCTTGTCCAAGAGGGCCTTGATGGAGGCCTTGCGGCCCCGGACCTTGCTCACTGGGATCAGCCGCCCCTCGTCGTCCACGTGGAGCACCGGCTTCATCTGCAGCATGGTGCCGAAGAGCGCCGCCGCCGCGGAGACCCGGCCGCCCCGCTTCAGGTGGTGGAGGTCATCCACCGTAAACCAGTGGCACAGGTGAGGGATCGTCTCCCGGACAAAATCGGCCACCTCGTCGATGCTCTTGCCCTTGGCCTTCTCCTTGCCGGCCAAATAGATCAAAAGGCCCTGTCCAAGGGAAGCACAGAGGCTGTCGATGACAATGATCTTGCTGTCAGGGTGCGTCTCGGAGAGCTCTTTGGCAGCTATTACAGCGGACTGATAGGTGGTAGATAGGGCGGAGGAGAAACTGATGCACAGGATGTCTTTTCCCTCCTGGAGCACCTCCTCCATGGCCGTCTTAAAAGCCTCGGCGTTGGCCGCGGAGGTGGTGCCCAGCTTCCCCTCCCGCAGCTTTTGGTAAAATTCTCCCGGAGGCAGCTCCCGGTGATCCAAAAAATTGTGGTACTCCTTTCCCTCCTGCATCACGGACAGGGGAAGGACCCGCAGGGCCAGCTCCTCCGCCATGACAGCGGGGAGGTCGCAGCAGCTGTCGGTCATTAAAATATAATCTTTCATGGGCAAATCTCCTTTCGCATAGAGATATGGTAGCTCTTATTCACGCTTAGTATAACACAGTTGCCGCTTAGATGCAAAAGCTTTCTATTTTTACCCCCTATTTCCGAGGAAATGGGACAAAACGACAAAAACCGCGGCATGGGAATGGTAGGATTTTGAAGGAGCAGCACAGGAGGAGGTATGCAGATGGAGGAGCAAAGCACTGCTGTGGAAAAAAAGCGCCTGCGGGGCGTCTGGGCGCTGAGCGCCTGTATCCTCGCCCTGCTGCTGTCCGCCTTTGCTGCGGTCTGCCACGCAGGGGAGGAGACATCCATCCTGCGGGGTGTCAGGGTGGCGGGCATGGATGTGGGCGGAATGGAACAGGAGGAGGCCCTCTCCTACCTGGAGGAACAGCTCTCCGAACCCTTCGCCCAGACACAGGTTCTTCTGTGCGAGCAGGGTGCACTGGTGACCGCCGTGCGTTGCGGGGAAATCGGCGCCGCATTGGCGCTGGAGGAGGCGGTGGAGGAGGCCTGCTCCCTCGGCAGAGAAGGGGGCAGCTCCCTGTTTGCCTCCTTTGCCCGGGGCTGGCGCCGGCTCTTTGGACGGCAGGAGGCCGACATTCTCCCCCGGGTGGAGATTGACCGGGAGATCCTCAGCGCCGTGCTTCCGGTGACGCCCCAGAACGCTTGGTACGACGCAGAGAGCGGCCAGGTCATGGAGGGGCGCATCGGCATTCTCTTTGATGTGGCGGAGCTGGAGGAGGCCCTCTCCCTAACAAAGCCGGGAGGCACCTTAGAATTTGAGGTGCAGGTGGCCCAGCAGGAGATCTCCGCCGACCACCTGCGCCAGGTCCTCTTCCGGGACACCCTGGGCACCTACACCACCACCGTAGGGGGCTCCTCCGTGCGGAAAAACAACGTGGCCCTCTCCGCCGCCGCCATCGACGGCTGTATCCTCCTCGCCGGGGAGATCTTCGATTTCAACGCCGTGGTGGGGGAGCGGACCGCCGAGCGGGGCTATGGCGCCGCCCCAGCCTATGTCAACGGTGAAACCGTGGAGAGCATCGGCGGCGGGATCTGTCAGACCTCCAGCACGCTGTACCTTGCGGCGCTGCTGTCCAACTTGGAGATTATCGAGCGCTACGCCCACCGCTATGCCAGCAGCTACATCCCCCTGGGCATGGACGCCACTGTCAGCTGGGGCGGGCCGGAATTCCGCTTCCGCAACGACACCGCCTACCCGCTGCGGATACAGGCTGCCATGAGGGGTGAGGAATTGACGGTGACGATTTTGGGCACCAATATAGAGGATGTCCACGTGGAGATAACCAACGAGGTCCTCTCCCGGCGGCCCTACACCACCCGCTATCAGGAGACCGATAGCCTCGCCCCCGGAGAGCAGCGGCTGCAGCAGAGCGGCTACACCGGCTATACGGTGCAGACCTACCGGAATGTCTACGACAGCTCGGGAGAGCTCCTCTACACCAACGCCGAGGCCCGCAGCGTCTATCAAAGCCGGGATCAGATCCTTCTGATCGGGCCCTCGGCGGAGGCAGAGACCCCTCAGGAGGAGAACCCCGCCGAAGGGTCTGTCCCGGAGGAGGCTTCTCCGGCGGGAGAGGCCGGGGTCCCCCTGCCATAGGGAAAAAGTACTCTGCGCCCACCTTATAGGGCCAAGCAAGAAAAGCCGCCGCGGCTATCGCCGCGGCGGCTTTTCTTGCTATTGCGTGAAGGCGGGGATGGCTGCTTCGACTCCGGCTAGTAAATCGGCCCAGGCATCCTCGTGCTCCACATAATACTTGGGGCAGATTTTGCCACTGACATCGTAGTGGCGGATCACCTGGCTGGTATCCAGATCAAACTGGGCGCACAGCCAGGCGGTGAGGCGCTCCACACTCTCCAAAGTCTCCGGGGAGAACTCCCCGGTGTCGTCCGGGTGGCACACCTCTATAGCGATTGTATCACGATTTCTCGAATTTGAACAGTAGGAAATTTCGGAAAGGGGCACGCACTGGATAATCTCCCCTTCCAGCCCCACCAAAAAGTGGGAGCTGGCGTAGGTCTCATGGGTCCGGGCCAAATTGGCGAAGTAGCTGCGGTTGGCCGCGGCGGAGGTGCCGGGATTGCCCACGTAGTGGATCACCACGCCGTTGACCTCCGTCAGGGCGTCCCCCGGCCGGGAGTAGTCGTTGCGGGGGAGCAGCCGTACCTCGATCCAGTCGGGGATCTCCACCACGTCCCCTGGGACATGGAGCTGCCGGTAGATCAGGACGCCGGTGTACACGGCGGTGATGAGCACCAGAAGCCCCAATGTCCCCAAAAATATTTTCCAGCCCTTCTTCAGCCGCCGACGGGGGCGGTAGGGCCTCTCTCTGTAGGCGGGGGACATGGCGCCTCCTCAGGTGAGCTCTGCCACCATGGCCGCCTGCAGCTCCTCCAGGGAGGGGTAGCCCGCCGCCTCCATAGCCCGGAGGGTGTGGGTCATAGCGTCGGTCAGCTCTACATAGCAGTAATGGTAGTTGTAGTCAACCGCCTGCTCCGGGTCGGGCGCCCGGTACTCCAGCTGTAATTCGCCGAGGTAGTTCTCCGCGGGGTCGGCGGAGAAGCCCACCTTGGGGAGGTTGCCCGCCGCCGCATCCTTTAGCAGGGCCTGATAGATCTGCTCCAGCTCCCTGTTGGTCAAATCCGGGGAGAGGTCTTCCCAAATGCCCTCGGTGTAGTAGAGGTTGGCCCAAATTTCCGTGAGCTCTCCGTCCGTGGGGATGGTAACGCGGCTGAGGGCCGCCTCGCCGCTGTTGACCAGGTGGTTGAAGGCGTAGTCATAGCTGGCGCTGTCCGTATCCCAGCGCTCCCGGGTAAAGGGCAGGTAGTACCGCCGGATCATGGTCTCCCCGTTAGAAAGGACGTAGCGGAAGGTGACGGTGGTGTAGTCCGTGTCCCGCTCCGGTGCGCCCTGCCTGCGGTCCATGGAGCGGACATAGCTCTCGCTGCTGATGACCCGGCTGTGGAGGGCGAGCACCTGCTCCGCCAGGGGGTCGTCCCCGTCCACAGAGACATAGGTCTCCCCGTAGGCCGTCAGGGAGACACTCTCAATGTCGCTCCCGGCGGGCAGGCGGCCGGCGATGTGGAACAGGTCAAAGGAGACGCAGCCGCAGAGGATGACCACCATGGCGGCCACCGTCAGCATCCCCGGCCAGCTGCGGCGGAAGACCCGGGGAGTCTTCTCCAACAGCATGGAGGCCACAAAGTACCCCACCAGCCCCGCGGCGATCATGCAGACGGCCATGGGCAGCATCTGATAGTAGTTCCCCGTCTGGAAGGTGGGGTGCCAGACGATTTCATAGAGGAGCTGTCCCCCTGTCAGGGCGGTGCAGAGGGCCACGCCGTAGCGGAAGATGGGCTTGAGGCAGCGGTAGGCCACCACGTCCCCGGCGCACTCGCTGCGGCGGACCCTATAGAGGGCGTAGGCGGCCAGCAGCAGGGCGAGGCCCACCAAGGCGTAGACCCCCACCACCCACAGCCCCTCGAGGGTGTAGCTCCCCTGCATCAGCGCCTCATCGAAGTGGTACTCCGCGATGAAGCGGCGGTAGATGTACACCGTGGGGGAGAGGAAATCGAGAGACAGGGAGGAGGGCCCGGTGTAGCCGAAGATAAAGTTGGTGGAGAAGGTGGCCACTAAAAACTCCAGAGCCACCGCAAGGAAGTGGCCGATGAAGTAAAACACCGGCAGGGCGATCAGATGCCCGGTGATCATGGCGCAGAAGGTGGCGGTGCCGAAGTAGAACGCGCTCAGCCCCACCACCGCCGCCACGGTCTGCAGCACCGCAAGGCCCGGGAAAATCCCAAAAAGCAGGGTGATGACAATCCCCAGACCGCCGGCGATGGCATAGGGGAGCAGCAGCATGGCAAAGCCCGAGAGGACGTTGGTCAAAAACAAGCCCCGGCGGTCGATGGGCAGGGTGTGCATCAGCCCCACGCTGCGGGCGCTGTAGAGGTAGTTCCAAATGGTCATGGCCACCAGCACCGCGTAAACAAGCGTAATGGCCGGCAGGGCGACGGTGGACACGCTGTAGAGGGCGATGACAATGTCCCGCTGGGTGACATGGGCTCCGTAGGGGCTGAGAAGGGTCATCAGCAGGTACAGGGGCAGAAGGCTTCCCAGCAGGCTGGCGCCGCCCCACAGCGGCCAAAAGCGGGTCAAATTCTTGCGAAACAGCGTGGCGTTAAAGGACGATCTCTTTGACAGCATACTGCTCACCTCCCATCTCGTAGATAAAGATTTCCTCTAAGCTCAGGGGCAGGGCCTCCATCATCAGCGGAGAGAGGGCCGACAGGCGGTGCTTCAGCTCCTCGGCATTCCCCCGGATAATATAGGTGTAGACACGGCCCACATGGCTGGTGTGGAGCAGGTTCAGCTCTGCGGGCAGGGCGGGGGTATCCTCGCCGGACCAGACCACCTGCATCTTCACAATGTTCTCCTGCAGGTCGCTGAGGCTGCGCTCTAAGAGGATCTTCCCCTTGCTCATGATCCCCACGTGGTCGCACACGTCCTCTAATTCCCGCAGGTTGTGGGAGGAGACCAGCACCGTGGTGCCGTACTCCTCCACGTCCCCCATCATCAGGCTCCACACCTGCCGGCGCATCACCGGGTCGAGACCGTCCACCGGCTCGTCCAGAATCAGGTACTTGGGCCGGCAACACATGGTCAGCCAGAAGGCCACCTGCTTCTGCATGCCCTTGGAGAGGCGGCGGATGACGGACTTTTCGGGGATGGGGAAGATCTCCTGAAAGCGCTGGTAGCGGTCCATGTCAAACTTGGGGTAGAAGCCCCGGTAAAACTGCATCATGTCCCGGACAGAGGCGGAGGGGAAGTAGAACCAGTCATCGGGAATGGCTGCAATCAACCCTTTCACCGCCGGGTTTTCGTAGACCGGCACCCCTTCCACCAGAACCTCGCCGCTGTCTTGGCGGTAGATGCCGGTGATGTGGCGGATGATGGTGGATTTCCCGGCGCCGTTGGGCCCCACAAGACCGTAGATGGCGCCGTCCGGCACGGTGAGGCTGGCGCCGTCCAGCGCCCTAAAGCCGTCAAAGCTTTTCACCACATTTTTTACCTCAATCATTTGCTCATTCCCTCCTTCACCAGGGCAAAGATCTCCTCGTCGGACACACAGAGATAGCGCAGCTCAGCGATAATCTCCCCCAATTTCGCCATCAGTGCCCTCCGGCGAATCTCCATGGGCTCCTTCACGGCGGCCACAAAGCTGCCCTTTCCCGGAATCGAGTAGATATAGCCCTCTGTCTCCAGCTCCCCATAGGCCCGCTGGATGGTGTTGGGATTGATGGCCAGCTCCATGGCCATGGCGCGCACAGAGGGCAGCTTTTCGTCCGGGCGCAGGGCCCCCGTCACAATCAGCTTGCGCAGGCCGTCCTGAATCTGCTCATAGATGGGCCGGGAATCCCGATAGTTGAGCGTCAACAATGAAACTCCTCCTTTCCTGCCTCGCGGAAGGCTGTACTTATTTGCGGAGAATGGCGGCGGTCACAAGGGCCGCCAGGAAAAACAGAACCAGCGTGATGAGCAGCAGCGAAAAAGAAACCGCCACAGGCGTCCACCTCCCCTAAACTGTATTAACTGTGTTAGTTGTTTTAGTACAGATAATATAGCAGGTCACCCATTTCCTGTCAATAGCCAATCGGGCTTCTTAACCAAAATGCAATAAAATTGTAATCAATTCTTGTCGACGCTGACAGCCAGACATGTTATACTGGAGCTGTCAAGCGGCGTCTTGCCGCTTTCTGTACAGAGGGAAAGGGGAAACATCATGATGAGAAAAAGGCTCTTATCTCTGGCGCTGTGTGGGGCGCTGCTGCTTGGGCTCATCGGCTGCGGCGGAAAGGAGGCGGAGCCGGGAAACGCCCCGCCGGAGGAGGACACCGTAACGGATCATGTGGAACCGGCAGAGGAGCTGCCGATCCAGATCCCCTACGCCATCTACGACCCCACCGTCATGCCCGAGGGCGGACAGCGGGACGGGGTGGCCTACGCGGCCTACGACGGCATTGTGGAGCACCTGTTTTTCCACCCGGTGATCGCCTACCCGGAGCTGGCCTTTGACGGGGACGCCCAGGAGAAGGGGCTGGACGACTACATGGTGACGGCGGAGGAGTTCCTTCGGATTTTGAACAGCGTCTACGAGCGGGGCTATGTGCTGGTGGACATCGCCGACGTGTGGAGCGAGACCACCAACGAGGCGGGGGAGCATGTAATGGTGCGCAACACCCTGTACCTCCCCGAGGGGAAGAAGCCCCTGATTTTCTCCTATGACGACACCAACTACTACCCCTACATGCTTGACAACGGCTTCACCTACAAGCTGATCCTCGGAGAGGACGGCAAGATCTGGTCCTACGGGCTGGATCCGGACGGCAGTGAGGTGGTGAGCCGGGACTTGGACGCCATCACTATTTTGGACAAATTCGTGGAGGAGCACCCGGACTTCTCCCCCTTCGGGGCCAAGGCCTGCCTGAGTGTGACGGGCTATGAGGGGATCTTAGGCTACCGTACCCAGACCGACTCCACCGTGGAGTGGACTGCCGAGCGGGAGGCGGCGCGCCAGCGGGAGCGGGAGGCAGTCAAGCCCATCATCGCCGAGCTCAAGCGCACCGGCTGGACCTTCGGCAGCCACACCTGGGGCCATATCCGCCTGAGCGGGGCCGCCAAGACCCTGTCGGAGATTCAGGCGGACACAGAGAAGTGGTTTGACGAGGTGGGGAGTCTGGTGGGGGAGACCACCATCCTGTTCTATCCCCACGGGGAGCGCCCAGACGGGGACGACTGGCAGAAGACCGGGGAGATCTTCCGTTACTTACAGGGTCAGGGCTTTCGTGTGTTCTGCTCGGTGGGCATAGAGAGCTTCAGCTACATCAAAAAGGACATCTGCGCGGTGATCTGCGACCGGCTCCACCCCGACGGCACCACCCTGCGCAGCAAGTATGTGGATGAGCGCTACGGCCAGTTCTACGACGTCCGGGAGATCATCGACTTGGACGCCCGGCCGGACTACGGCGTGGGCTGGCAGTAATATTGAGGGAGGAATAACACAAGATGAGGATCTATCCAGCGCTCAAAAAGGCCGCCTTGCCGATTTTTGAGCCCTATGGGTATGAGCTGAAAAACGGCCGCCCGGCTCCACAACATTCTTTCTTAAATAAAGATAGGACGCGGATTATTTGCTTCTGTTATGATCGATATCTGCGCCATCGGCTGTTGATCACCTTTGAAGCGCGGGGGGGAAAAGAAACCATAGTGGTAACCCACCATAAATTGGATCCGGCGTTTTGTCCGTCCAGCCGAATGACCTACACGACGCAGGAGGAGCTTGAGGAGTACGTTGAGGCGGTAGCACGGGACGGGGTGAATATCATCCTGCCCTACTTAGACGCGCTGGCGGTCAATTACATACCGGCTACAGAAGAGCTGGAGGCAAAGCTCCGAGATCATCCGCAGGAGCGCGCGGCGCGTTTTGCAGAGAAGTGGTCGATGAAGATGTGGGATGAATATAACTTGGATCGTCTGAACGACATTTTGGATACCATGCGGACAGATGTAAACCGCAGAAAGGCGGATTTCGAGAAGCATGAGGAGGATTTCCTTGATTTGGCAGCTTATTATGTAGGGACAAACTGCATCCAGAATCCGGATGAGCCTTGGGAATGGCGGGAATTTCCTGAGGGTTCGGGGAATTTTATTTTACCGGACGGGCGCGATCCTTTATTCGTGCCGTTGAGAGTATGGAACTATGGCAGGGAATGTACAACCATGCGGTTTTATAGCGCAATAAGGGCAGAAGACAGGGATGCGTGGTATGAAGATTTTTACAGACGTATAAAAGAAGATGAAGCAGAAGAAGCGGCAGAGCGGGAGCAGAGGAGAATTGCCCGTGAGAAAAGGAAATTAGAGCAGGGAAAAGGAAAATGATTTTGTCATAGGATGGTGCATGCGCCACCGATCGGAGGGGGATTGGTTTATTGCTTCTTCCGCTCTGAGGAACAGCGGGCAGTGAACTCACATAGACGGATGGAGCTGAGGCAAGATGCCACATAAAGGGAAAAAGAGGAGGCCCAGCATTAAGCAGAGAGAGCGTGAGGAACAGCAGACCAGAACGTATTATACTTGGGAAAAGATTCTCGATATTTTGTTTCTCGCCTACTGCTGTGTGTACTATGGAACAAAGAAAAAAGGAATAGAGTTGCCTGCTGTAATATGGGTCATAATTTTTGGGGTTCTATGCATTGTAGCTGGGAGATGTGCCTATTTGTTCTCAAAAGCGCCTTCAAAATTTCAAAAAAAGGTTATTGATTGGCATTCTATAAGTGAATTTGGGATCCATCCCTATATTACGTTTGCTCTTCTATTTCTCATTGCGTGCGTCCTATTTTGGGACGTTGTTCGAATGAAGTAGGCGGTCGATGACCTTAAGGTCGGCGCGCAAAAACAGGCCGCGGCGCCCGCCGCTGCGGCAAATTTAAACGGCATCGCCCCCTTGGCTAAGAACCGGCAAAGCCTATGGCTCTGTCCGCTGGAGGGGGCTGTACAGGGCTGGCGGAGGGTGCTATACTGCAGGAAAAGCTGAAAAAGGAGGAAGGCTGGAATGAAAAAACGGATCGTCCCCGCGCTGCTGGCCGCGGCGCTCTTGGGCCTGCTGCCTGTCTCCGCCGCCTTCGCGGACACGGCGGGACTGCCCCAGGAGGCGGACATCGCCTATCTGCAGGAGAGTGGGCTGGTGCAGGGGATGGATGGGGAGAACTTCGCCCCGGAGGCGCTTTTGACCCGGGCGCAGGCGGTGACGCTGCTGGGCCGGCAGGCCAGAACCAGCGGCCGCGCAGGCGGCAGCTATGCCGACGTGCCGGAGGACGCCTACTACAGGGACTACCTGTCCTGGGCCTGTGAGAAGGGCCTGTTGGATGTAGAGGAGGGCGGCGCGTTCCGGCCCGACGCCGCCATTACCCATGAGGAGCTGTCGGCCCTGCTGGACCGCTATCTTGCCTACCTGGGGCGCACGGATGTGCAGATCGCGCCTATGGGCAGCGGTGCGCTGAATCGGGCGGAGGGCGCGGCCTACTTTGCCGCCTTGGAGCGCTCCCTCTCGGCCCGGGAGACCAGCCTGCTGACCCTCACCGCCTCCGACGGCGTGGAGCTCACCGGCAAGCTGGACCTGCCGGCAGGGGAGGAGGCGGTGGAGAAGATTGTCTTCTATATCAACGGCTCCGGCCCCAACACCTACGACAACCACCGCCAGTCCGGCTCCCTGGTCTTTGACTACTACGACCTCTTCGCCCAGCAGTTTGCCGCCAGAGGGGTGGGCTTTTTCCGCTGGAGCACCCGTGGCGTCACGCCGGGGGACACGCCGCCCTATTTTGCCGACGTGGATGAGGAGACCTACCGGACCTACCTGCCCGCCACCAGCGTCAGTGACATCGGCGAGTGGATCGGCAAGCTGCGGAAAAATGAGCGGCTGCAGGACGCGGAGATCTATCTGCTCGGCTGGAGCGAGGGCACCATCATCGCCCCCTTAGCCGCCAAGGCCTTCCCCGGGGAGATCGACGGCCTGCTGCTGTGCGGCTACTGCAACGACCGCATGGACGAAATCTTCGACTGGCAGCAGACAGGGCACTCCTCCATGATTTTCTACCAGACGTACTTTGACACTGACGGGGACGGCCGGATCTCCCCGGAGGAGTTTGCCGCCGACCCCTACGGGCTCGCAGCCAGTGTCCTCGGCAACACCCCCTTCGACCAGATCGATCTCAACGGCGACGGCGTGCTCACCGCAGAGGACTTTGCCATCATGCTGGCCCCCACCCGCCAGGCCTTCTATGACGCGGTGGAGCGGGGAGACGACGCGTGGCTGGCGGAAAACTACAGCGTCCGCCTCACCAGCGGCTGGTTTAAGGCCCATCAGGCCCTCGCTCCCAACCGGGAGACCATGCTGACGCTGGAGCTGCCCATCACCATCTTCCACGGCACCATGGACGCCAACTGCGATGTAGCGGGGGTCTACGCCATTGAGGAGAGCTTTGCCCAACACGGCAAGGACAACCTCACCGTCCACGTCTACCCCGGCTACGACCACGACCTGCTCTACTCCGTCTACGCGGCCACCGGCGCCATGCCGGAGGCCTTTGAGGACCTCTTCCAAGCGGTGGTGGACTGAGGAAAAACAACTCGCCCCCGGAGCTCTTAGCTCCGGGGGCGTTTTTATCTTCCGCGGAAGGAATCCCCCTCCCGGCGGCAGCGCGGCTCTGGCTCAGAAAAACAGCGGACAGGAGACTATGGCCTCCTGTCCGCCCTTCTGTCACTTTGTTCAGCCGGCAACCTTTTTCCTTCTCCGGCGGACCCATCCTATCGGGGGCGCAGATGTCTTTTGATCGCTTACAGGGGCAACCCCAGCAGCTTGCGGCGGATCAGGTCAAAGGCGTGGTGCCCCGCCAAGTGGCGGATGTGGCCCCGGCTGCGTCCCTTTTTGATGTCCACCAAGCGGCAGATGGTGCCGTCGGCGGCGGCAAGGGCCATGTAGACTGTCCCCACCTCATGGCCCCGGTCGTCCCTGTCGGGCCCGGCCACGCCGGTGACGGACAACGCCAAGTCGCTGCCGCATATGTTGCGGCAGCCCTCGGCCATGGCGATGGCCACATTCTCGCTGACTGCGCCGTACCGGTCCAAAAGATCCTCGGGTACTCCAAGGATGTTAGCTTTTACGGCGTTGGTATAGCTGACCACGCCGCCGCGGAACACGGCGGAGGCGCCGGGGAGATCCGTCAGCCGCTTGGCCAGCAGACCGCCGGTGCAGCTCTCGGCGAAGGAGAGGGTGAGGCCGCGCTCCTTCAGCAGCGGGAGGACTACCTCCTCCAAGCTCTCCACATCCTCCCCGTAGACCACGTCCCCCAGCGTCTCCTTCACCTCGGCGATCAGGGGGGCGAGCATGGCCTCCGCCTCCTCCTTGGTGTGGGCCTTGGCGGTGGCCCGGAGCATCACCTCGCCGGTCTTGGCGTAGGGGGCGAGGGTGGGGTTGGTGCTGCGGACCATAATGTCGTGGAGCTTTTCCTCCACGTGGCTCTCCCCCATGCCGAAGATCCGCAGCTCATGGCTGAAGATCCGGTCGTGGGTCAGCTTCTCTAAGTACGCTCTGGCCCGGTGTTCAAAGAGGTAGCGGCACTCGTAGGGCGGGCCGGGGAGCATCAGCACATGGACGCCGTCCTTCTCAAAGGCGCAGCCAGGGGCGGTGCCCACGGGGTTGTCCAGCACCGTGCATCCCACCGGCAGCATGGCCTGCTGCTTGTTCCCCTCGGGGATGTCCTCCCGTTTCATCCGCTTCATGAAGTAGGCGCAGATATCCTCCCAGATGTCCTCGTGGAACTCCAACGGCAGGCCGAAGGTCTCGCAGATGGTCTGCTTGGTGAGATCGTCGTAGGTGGGGCCGAGGCCCCCCGTGGTGATGATGATATTGGCCCGCTTGCGGGCGATCTCCAGGGCCTCCCGCAGCCGCTGGGGGTTGTCCCCCACCACCGTGTGGTAGTAGACATTGATGCCAAGGGTGCTCAGCTCCTCGCTGAGCATCTGGGCATCCGTGTTGGCGATGTTGCCGAGGAGCAGCTCGGTACCTACGGCAATCAGTTCTGCGTTGTACTGCATGGGTATCTCCTCCTATCCGCCAACACGGATTTTCGGCGCTTTTGCGCCGCAAATTCGAAGCGTCAGCGGAGAATTTCCGCAGGGCGGCTCCGCCGCCCGAGAATCCTCGGCAAAGCGAAAAAGTCGCTTTGCCGAGTGGGGACACAGCCTGCCGCCGCGCAGCCGCTGCGCGGCCACGTTTGCAGGCTGCAAAGTGTTTTCAACCACGCGCATGTCGCGGTTGAAAACGGATTCTATCTTCTTCGCGGCGTGCGCGCCGCGAACTCTAACGAGGTTTCTGTCCCAGAGAGGTGGTCTTCTCTCCTATAGCTATTCTCCGTAGCGGATGACCTCGTACCGGGCGGCGGCCATGGCCCGGTCCACTAAGCCCTCCACATCCAAGGCGCTCTCCACCGAGCGCACATCGGCGATCACCGGGTGGGTCCGGGGATGGCGGGGGGTAAAGACGGTGCAGCAGTCCTCAAAGGGCTGGATCGATGTCTCAAAGGTGCCGATCTTCCGGGAGATACGGATAATCTCCTCCTTGTCCATGGCGATCACCGGACGGAAAATGGGCAGCGTGGCCGCGTCCTCAGTGGAGGCCATGGCCTCCACCGTCTGGCTGGCCACCTGACCAAGGCACTCGCCGGTGACAAGGCACTTAGCCCCTACCCGAGATGCCACCCGCTCGGCGCAGCGCATCATGAAGCGGCGCATGACGAGAGTGAAGTAGTCCTCCGGGCAGGAGCGGCGGATCTCCTCCTGAATCTCCGTGAAGGGCACCGTATGGACCACCAGCCGTCCGCACCAGGGCACCAGCAGCCTGGCCAGCTCCAGCACCTTCTCCAGTGCCTCAGGGGAGGTGTAGGGGGGGCTGTAGAAGTGGACCATCTCCAGCCGGACCCCCCGCTTGGCCATCATCCAAGAGGCCACGGGGCTGTCGATGCCGCCGGAGAGAAGGCTCACCGCCGTGCCCCCCATGCCGGTGGGCAGCCCCCCCGCCCCGGGCACAGCGCTGCCGTGGACATAGGCGGCCTTCTCCCGGACCTCCACCATGACGGTGAGCTCCGGGTGGTGGACGTCCACCTGCAGATGGGGAAAGGCCTCGTGGAGCTCCCCGCCCACATACTGGCTCAACGCGATGCTGCTCATGGGGAAGCTCTTGTCCGCCCGCTTGCTCTCCACCTTAAAGCTCTTTGCTGCGGTGAGCTCCTTGCACAGGTACTCCTTGGCGCAGGCGAGGATAGCGTCCTTGTCCTTCTCACAGGCCTTCGCCCGGGCAACAGCCACCACGCCGAATACTTTCTGGCAGGTCTCGAAGGCCCCCTCCATATCGCAGCCGGCGGACTGGGGCTCCACATAGACCGTGGACTGCTTGGAGTAGATTTGAAAGGCGCCGTGGTTCTTCAGCCGCCGGCGGAGATTGGCCAGCAGCTTGTCCTCAAAGGTGTGCCGGTTGAGCCCCTTGAGCACCAGCTCCCCTAATTTCAGCAAAATCAGTTCTTCCATATATTCCTCCTTCTCCCCCTCTTACGTCTTTTCACACAGCCAGAAGCCCAGCAGGGAGAGGAGGCTGGCCAAGTGCATGCCGCGGATGGGCAGGTCCACCCCGTCGGCCAAGGCGGTAAAGGAGAGGACCACGGCCACAGGGAGGATCCAGCGGAGTACACGCCGGCTGCCCTTGGAAAAGCCGCAGGCGGCCAAATGGTAGAAGGCGTACGCAGCGGCCGCCTGGGCGAGCACCTGCACATAGAAGGCGGTGACAACAGGGTTGGCCGCGCAGTCCTGATAGGTAATCAGCAGCCACACCACGGCGAAGAGCATGGGCAGCAGCAGCGCCGTCCCCGGCGCGCCGCCGCTCCGCCAAGTGCGCACAGCGAAAAACAGCGCTCCCCCGCCGACTGCCGCCATAGCGCCAAGGAGCAGAGGCAGCACCTCCCCGCCGCCCAAGGAGGAGAGCAGCAGGCAGCCGCCGGAGACCACATAGAGCATCGCGGCGCAGACAAAGAGGGGAAGGAGAGAGGGAGAGAGGGGGCAAAAGACCTCCTCCCAGCTCAGGTTCTTTCCCTTGCTCTTCCGTGCAGCCACGGCAAAAAATACTGCCGCCGCCAACAGATAGACCGGCAGCACCGCCGACAGCGCGTGGGGCCGGGCCAGGCCGGTCTCCTCCTCAAATACCACACCGCACTGAACAAAGCGCACCACAGCGCCGATCAGCCCCAGCAGGGGCGGCAGCAGAAGCATTATCCTTTTTTTCGTCATAGGGGAACGTTCCTTTCCATATCATAAACTGTACCACTCCCGTTCACGCCTGTGGTACAATAATACAAAAACATCCCGCGGCGCGGGGCGCTTTGGGTATTATACCACTCCCCGCGCCGTTTGTCATCATCTTTTGGACAGGCACGGCATAGAGTAAATCCATAAGGAGGCGATCCCTGTTGCGAAAAAGTCTCGCAATCTCCCTAATTGTGCTGTTTTTGCTGTTCTTTTTTCCTTGGCTGTGGAGCGAGTCACAGGAGAACCTTTCCTCTGAGGTGCCGGAGTCCGTTGACCATGAGGGCGAGGAACCACTGCCGCCCTCTGTCTATGATAGTGAACGTACTCTTCGGGTAAAAATCGGTGAAGGGATCACGGAGATGACCATGGCGGACTATCTTGTGGGGGTGGTCCGGGCGGAGATGCCGGCCTCTTTTGAGGAGGAGGCGCTGAAGGCCCAGGCGGTGGCAGCCAGGACCTACACCTTTTACAAGATAGACGGCGGCGGCAGCGCCAACCACCCAGAAGCCGACGTGTGCGATGATATCAACTGCTGTCAGGCCTATCTGAGCGAGGCGGACGCCGCGGCGAACTGGGGGATGGCTACCGCCGTATACGAGGAGAAGATCCGCCGCGCTGTGGCGGAGACCGACGGTGAGGTGATCCTCTACGACAACGCCCCCGTGCTGGCGGTGTTTCACTCCTCCTCGGCCGGCGCCACCCGGGCCTCGGGGGAGGTGTGGCAGCGGGATCTGCCCTATCTGCAGAGCGTGGACTCCCCAGAGAGCGAGGCGGAGGTCCCCAACTACAAGAGCGAGGCCTCCTTCTCCCTGACGGAGTTTAAGGAGCTGTTTATCTCCCAGTACCCAACCGCCAATCTCTCCGGCTCCCCCTCCAACTGGTTTACCAATATCCAGCAGACGGAGACCGGGGCGGTGCTCTCCCTGCAGGTGGGAGGTGTGGAGCTCACCGGCACAGAGCTGCGGACCCTTCTGGGCCTGCGCAGCGCCACCTTCACCATCAGCTTTACCGACAGCGAGGTGGTTTTCTCCGTCACCGGCTACGGCCACGGGGTGGGCATGAGCCAGTACGGAGCCAACGTGCTGGCCCAGGAGGGCAAGACCTATCAGGAAATCCTGACACACTACTACACCGGGACCACCATCGGCCTCTACGGGGGGTAAAGCCTTTTGAAAAAGCGGCGCTGCCGCTTTTTCGAAGGAAAGCAGCCCCTTGCGCACAGAGTTTGCCGGCTGAAAGGAGTTTTCTCCGACGCGCATGCCGTCAGAGAAAGCAAATTTCATCTGCTGCGCGCCCATCGGCAGAAATGCACCGCACGGGCGTTTTGCGAAGCAAACCCTCAGTGCAAGGCTGGATTCACTCCCGCCGCGCAGGTTAAATTTCCCACGGTACCAGAAAGAGGACCACATCCAAAGGATGTGGTCCTCTTTCTGGTGACCCGTACGAGACTCGAACTCGTGTTACCGCCGTGAAAGGGCGGTGTCTTAACCACTTGACCAACGGGCCATATAGGTAAACCTGCCTTTCGGCAGGTTTACACATGGTAGCGGCGACTGGATTTGAACCGGTGACACTTCGGGTATGAACCGAATGCTCTAGCCAACTGAGCTACGCCGCCATAAAAAGTC